>JADLGJ010000093.1 GCA_020849375.1 Candidatus Omnitrophota bacterium | reverse complement strand
TGCGAATGATCTTCCCTTTTACAGCATCTTGCCCGGGCGCAACGGAAATACCGTGCGTGTCGCGCATCATTTTCAAAACTTTTTCACCGTCAATATTGTCAGGAACGCGGATCGCGGTCAAAACATTCGAGATCGCACTCTCATCGGCAAAAAGCGTTAAGCCCAATGCCAATGCGGCCGCGCGTGTCCCCTTAGCCAACCGGGCATAGCCTGCGAGCATATTATCAAGGCCATCCTCCTTGATCATTTTCAAACTTTCCGCAAGCGCGATAACAACACCGATCGCCGGGGTAAATGGGGTATCAATTGAGGTCCAGGCTTTTTTGTATTTACGAAGATCGAAATAATATTTAGGCGTCGTCGATGAGGCTAAAAGAGCATCCGCTTTCGGCGACACAGACACGAACGCCACGCCCGGCGAAAGCATCAAACCTTTATGGGACGCGGAGCAGACGACGTCAACGTGCCAGTTGTCTGTTTGCAAATCTTGGACGGCCAAACCACTGACGGCATCAACAACCAAGATCGCAGGTGTGTCTTTAACGACTTTGCCGATACCTTCAATATCGGCGTTGGTTCCCGTCGATGTTTCGCTGTGGGTGGCAAAGACGGCCTTGATACTTTTGTCGGAATCAAGGACCTTCTTGATATCCGCCGGCTTCACATTAGTCCCCCAAACGGCCTTAAGAACAGTAGCCTGGATACCATAGGCTTTACAAATTTCACCCCAGCGTTCGCCGAACTTTCCCGCCTCAGCAATAATAACTTTGTCACCCGGTGATAAGAAGGATACGACGCTCGCCTCCATCGCGGCTGTCCCGGAACCGGCCAAAAGATAAACCTCGTTCTTAGTCTTCAGAACTTCTTTTAATCCTTCACCAACTTCTTTTAAGAAAGATTGAAATTGCGGGGTGCGATGATGGATGATCGGGCGTCCCAAAACTTCACATAAACGCGGCGGGACTTGGGTTGGGCCCGGCGTCAAAAGCAATGTGCGTTTCATAGGAAAATCCTTTCTAAAGAGACTACTTTTTCTTATCCTTAACAGTAAACAAAACCTCATCAACAAGGCCATAATTTTTGGCTTCTTCCGCGGACATGAAAAAGTCACGGTCAGAATCCTGCGCAACCTTATCAACATTTTGGCCGGTGTGACGTGATAATAGTTTGGTGAGTTCTTCTTTCATGCGTAAAATTTCTTTAGCCTGGATCGAGATATCACTCGCGGTTCCCTGCGCTCCGCCCCACGGCTGATGGATCATGATACGGGAGTACGGGAGAGAGAATCTTTTCCCTTTGGTCCCGGCGGCTAAAAGTACCGCACCCATACTAGCCGCTTGACCAATACAATAAGTGCAAACGTCAGGCTTGATAAATTGGATCGTATCATAGATCGCAAGGCCAGCTGTCACGGACCCACCCGGGCTGTTAACGTAAATATTGATGTCTTTTGTGGCGTCTTCGCTTTGCAAGAACAAAAGCTGGGCAATGATCAAATTCGCGACATTGTCATCGATCGCGGTACCGATAAAAATGATCCGGTCTTTTAGAAGACGTGAATAAATGTCATAAGCGCGTTCGCCATGACCACTCTTTTCAACGACCATCGGGACTAAATATTGAGAGATCGGGTCCATTGTCACTCCTTTAGTTATGTTGCGGGTCCTGTCGCTGCGGGACTCTCCCCGCCTCGCCAGCTAAAGCTTGGCTCGCCGTGCAGAGGACTCCCCTCCGCGCCACCCGCACAATACTTTACTTAGCTTTCTTAACTTCTTTTTCTTCTTTAGCTTCTTCCCAGCTGGCTTCCTTTAATAGGAAAGCCATGACTTTCGCGGGCAAACTTTCGTTTTCAGAATGTGTGTGAATGCCTTCCGCTTTCGCGATCGCGTCCAAGATCAGATAGACCTTCACGTCCTTTTCCGCGGTCTTTTCAAATTCTTTGCGCATTTCTTCTTCACGCTTCTTGATCTCGGTTTCCGGCATGCCCTGGTCTTTCATACGGTGCTGCATATCGTGCATGCGGTGTTCCAACTGGCGCTTGACCAAACTTTCCGGAACGGCTAATTTAGCATCCTTGATCAACGCATCAACAAGTTGATTCTCAACATCAATACGATTCTGACGATCCTTATCCATTTCCATCTGGCGGGTCAAAGATTGCTTGAACTCAGCCAAGCTCGGATAACCTAAACTTTTGACAAAAGCATCATCAACAGCGACTTCTTTTTCGCCGCCTTGTGCTTTCTTAAAATACTCTAAGGTCTTATCTAATTCCTCATCCGTGACTTTAGAACTTTTACGGGTGACCTTGATCCCTTTATAATTGCCGAGCTTGACTTCCGGCTTGATATCAACGTGGGCTTTAAAACGGATCAAACCGTCCTTATATTCCACATCGTGGATCTCAGGAAGATCTAGCGCGTCAATCTTTTCTTGTTTAATACCTTCATGGTAAACTTCGGGGATGAGTTTCTTAATGACTTCTTCACGGGCTAAAGCGCCGTGTTGGGATTCGATCATTTGGCGCGGGGCTTTGCCGGGACGAAAACCTTTGACCTTAGCGACTTTAGTTATCTCGCCCATAACTTCGGCATGTGCCGCAGCAACGCGGTCTTTCGGGATCTCAAATGATAATTCACGTTTCAATGCATCAACTTTCTTTACTGCAATCTTCATTATTTTCTAACCCTTTCTAATCCGTCATTGCGAGCCCCTGAGGGGCGCGGCAATCTATTCGAGATTGATTCACTTCGTTCGCAATGACGCAACGTTACATTCTAAACGATTCACCTAAGTAAATTTGTTTCGCCTTCGGGTTATTGATCAAATCCTCTGCGGTTCCCGAGATCAAAAGCTTTCCGTCAGCCACTAAATACGCGCGGTCCGTGATCGACAATGTTTCGCGGACATTATGGTCCGTCAGCAAAATTCCCAAACCTTTTTTCTTCAGGTCCTTAATGATCTCTTGCGCTTCCGCGACGACGATCGGGTCAATTCCGGAAAAAGGTTCATCGAGCAACAAAAATGACGGGTTCGTGACCAAAGCACGCGTAATTTCTAATCTGCGCCGCTCCCCACCGGACAATGTATACGCCTTATTCCTCGCCAAATGAGAAATATTCAATTCCTCAAGCAAGCTTTCAAGCCGCTTTTTACGTTCACGAGGGCTAATGTCCAATGTTTCCAAAACCGCCAAAATATTTTCTTCAACCGTCAACTTACGAAAGATCGATGATTCCTGCGCCAAATACCCCATGCCCAACTTGCAGCGGTCATGGATCGGCTTTTTCGTGATGTCCATCTGGTCAAAATGGATCTGGCCAAAGTCAGGGGCAATGATCCCCACGATCATATAGAATGATGTGGTCTTACCGGCCCCATTGGGCCCTAAAATACCGACGATCTCCGACCGCCCCACCGAAATACTTAACCCGTCGACAACACGGCGTCCGTTGTAACTTTTGGTCAAGCTTCGGGTTTCAAGGAGATTGAGCGACATAATTTTGAAGTGCCCATTATATTATGATTTTCAAAAAAGAAAAGCGCTTATTTCTCTTTAAGGGACGGCATGATGCCCTTTCCGCCCGTTTCCATGATCAGCTTAGGCCGCCCCACCAAGGTCAACGTTTGATCTGTACCGTTGTATACGGCCTTTTCCGAAAACGTCACGTTCCCTCCCTGGAGGATCTGGACATTGCCGGTACAAACCGCTTCTTTGATCTTATTCGTCACCGGGTCAAAGAACACTTCCATGAGATCCGCCTTAAGCGTCCGGTCCGTTTCCACGGCGACAACATTCTTAGTAAAAGTGGCCTTACTTTTCTTTTGGTCTATCTCCATCGGGCCGTCACAGGTGATCATAATCGTTTGGACCTGGGTCGTTTCATTCTTAACAGTAACCTTGACATCTTCGTTCATTTGCGCCGTCTGAAGATTCGGATGCGCCTTTAACCCGGTGCCGGTGGCGGTCATTCCCTGGCTCGGATCGTTAATGACGACGGCGGCATCCGTTTTGACCAGGTCGTTCTTTTTATCCCAATCCAAATAATCGGTCGTTAATGTCCCGCCGCTATCCTTGGCGGTGATCACAACATCTTTTTCCAAGTGGACGTTCCCGCTCGTTTTATTAAGCTGGCCGGTTTGCGCCGTCAAGTTAACAGGCTGCTCGCCGTAATGGTTGGCTTCCACATTTTGCATCTGGACTATATCACCCTCGACCTGCGCGGTGTCGCCCTTGACATCCCACGATTTAGCGCCGGCGTCGGTGTAGCCCTGCAAATTGAATTTCTCAAATTGCTGGGCGCCTTGCTGAGCCCCTGCGGGAGCTGCATTTATCAAGAAGAAAAGAATTCCCAATAGTATAAATATCAATTTCATAAAGCCGCCACGATCTCGTCCCACTTACCATGCGTTTTTAAGATCAACTCAATGACTTCACGGACCGCGCCATGTCCGCCGTGCTTGTGCGTCGTATAATCCGCGACCCTTTTGACTTCATCGACCCCGTTGGGCACCGTGACAGCAAAACCGACCTGCTTCAAAACACCAAGGTCCGTTAGATCATCGCCGACAAAACACACTTCCTCATCGGAAACTTCTAATTCCTTGAGCATACGCTTATAAAATTCCGTTTTGGGTGAAGCGTCCTGATAAACCTTATCGACATGAAGATCTTTAGCCCGAAAATCAACTGGCTTAGAATTACGGGCCGTGATGATCGCGACGCGAAAACCATGCTTACGAAAGAGAACTATTCCCAAACCATCCTGCACATCAAAATTCTTGATCTCGTTCCCACTGCTGTCAACGATGATCTTCCCGTCGGTCAAGACGCCGTCGACATCCAATGCCAAAACCTTGATCTTACTGATCTTATCTTTAAATGCTGAGTCCATATCAGATCAACCCCGCTTTCAATAAGTCTTGAATGTCTAATAACCCGACCGGTTTCCCCTTTTCATCAACCACCGGGATCTCATCGATCTTCCGCTCCTTTAAAAGCGCGAAGGCTTCCGCGGCCAAATGATGATGCGTGATCGTGGTCGGCCTTGTGGTCATGACCGTTTTAACAACTTTCTTAAGGACTTCCGGCCCTTTTTCTAAATGACGGCGAAGGTCACCATCAGTAAATATTCCGGAAAGTTTTCCGCTTTTATCAACGATACACGCTGATCCGCAGCGCGCTTTTGTGATCGCCCAAAGGACTTCCTGGACTTTGCGATCCTCGGAGACTTTCGGAAAATGATCGCCCTTACGCATAATGTCCTCGACCTTCAACAATAAGCGGCGTCCCAATGCTCCGCCAGGATGATAAAAAGCAAAATCTTCTTTACGGAAACCCTTTTTCACGATGAGGCAAGCAGCTAAAGCATCGCCCATGACGAGGGTCGCGGTCGTTGACGCCATAGGGGCGAGCCCAAGAGGACAGCCTTCCTTCTCAACGGAAACATCGAGAACCACATCACTGAATTTAGCTAAACTGGATTTCCGGTTACCAGTGACCGCGATGGTCTTAGCACCGATCTTTTTGAGCAACGGCAAAAGACGGGTCGTCTCTTCTGTCTCACCGCTGCTGGAGATCAAGATCAAGACATCGGCCTTCGTCACCTGCCCCAGGTCGCCGTGCACCGCTTCGGCGCTATGCATAAAGATCGCAGGCGTTCCGGTCGAAGACAAGGTTGCGGCGATCTTACGGCCGATGATCCCAGTCTTACCCATACCGGCGACGATGACGCGGCCCTGGCATTTGGCGATCAGGTCAACAGCTTTGACAAAGTCTCCGTCGAGCTTTTTTGCTAAAGCTTGGATCGCTTGCGCTTCGATCTTAATAACTTCTTTGGCTTTGTTTAACATATTATTTCTTCACCACTTGATCGATCTCTTTTAAATCCGCCAATAAACTTTCCAATTTATCTAACGGGATCATATTCGGGCCATCAGAAAGGGCTTTGGATGGGTCCAAGTGTGTTTCGGTAAAGATCGCATCACAGCCAGCCGCGATCGCGCAACGCGCCAACAAGGGGATGAATTCACTTTTACCGCCGGAAGATTCGCCCAAGCCGCCCGGTTGTTGAACACTATGCGAAGCATCGAACACAACGGGATAACCCAGGTCGCGCATGATCGACAGCGAACGAAAATCCGTAACCAGATTATTGTAACCAAAACTGACGCCGCGCTCGGCCAAAAGGATCTTTTCATTACCGGCTTTTTCTAACTTTTTCACGACGGATTTCATGTCCCACGGGGCAAGGAATTGCCCTTTTTTAACATTGATAACCTTTCCCGTCTTGGCAGCGGCAACAACGATGTCCGTCTGGCGGCAAAGGAACGCCGGGATCTGGATAATATCCAAAACCTGCCCGGCCGGCTTCATCTCTTCGGCACTATGAGCGTCACTCAAAACCGGGACACCAAATTCTTTTTTGACCTGAGCCAAGATCTTCAAACCCGCATCCATCCCCGGCCCGCGGAACGAATCAATAGACGTACGGTTGGCTTTGTCATAGCTGGCTTTAAAAACTAACGGGACTTTCAACTTCGTGGTCATCTTGACCAATTTTTCCGCGATCTTAAAAACAATGTCCTTGCTTTCAATGACGCACGGCCCGGCGATCAGGACGAAAGGTTTATTCCCACCAAAAGTAATTTTCCCTAATTTGACTTGTTTGACCATTTATTTCCCCTTTAGTAAGGCTTGAACCCGAACAAGGTCTTCAGGAGTGTCCACGCCGATCGTTTCGTGGTCGGTTTCGATCGTTCTTATTTTATAACCTGCGTCGAGGACGCGTAACTGTTCCAATTTTTCCGCGGCTTCTAATAGCGAGACCGGCAACTTCTTAAATCCCAACAAAAAAACTTTACGGTAAGCGTACAACCCTAGATGTTTATAATACACGCTTTGACCGAAGGATTTACCGGCGCGGTTGTAGGGGATCGGCGAGCGTGAAAAATACAAAGCGTTCTTGTGCTGATCGACCACCGCTTTGACAACATTCGGATTCTTCAAATCCTCTTCATTGGCGAGCCGCTTGATCACCGTCGCCATCGAGAGCGTTTTATCTTTCAATAATGCGTCTGCCAAACTATCAATGACACGAGGATCGATCAAAGGTTCGTCGCCCTGAATGTTCACGACAACATCAACATCCACGTTCGCAGCTGCTTCCGCGATGCGGTCAGTGCCGCTTTCATGGTCCTTCGCGGTCATCACTGCTTTCGCACCAAAATCTTTTGCCGCTTTGAGAATACGTTCATCATCACAGGCGATGATGACATCTTCGAGCAACTTCGCTTTCTTCACCTGCCGCCACACATGTTCGATCATCGGCCGGCCGTTCAACAACGCTAAAATTTTTCCTTCAAAACGGGTCGAACCCCAGCGGGCAGGAATAACACCGATCGCCTTCATCACCTTACGCAGCTCCGTGCGTTTTCACCGCGTTGCGAAGTTCATCACGGGTGACCGCGACAGCTCCCCATTTGCCGACGACAACACCGGCGGCGTAATTCGCTAATTCCGCGGCGTCGTATTTAGAAGCACCCGCACTCAGGGCTAACGTAAAAACGGCAATGACCGTGTCCCCAGCCCCGGTCACATCAAAAACTTCCTGGGCACGCGTATGAATATGGCTGGGTTTTTTGCCTTTTTCAAAAACATACATCCCTTCTTCGCCGAGCGTGATCAGGAGGGATTCAAGTTTCAAGAATTTTAAAAGTTGTTCGCCGGCACGTTTAACATCGTCGAGATTACGCAACGAATCGCTCTGCAAACCCAGGCGATGGCTCGCGGTATGTGTAATTTTGATATTTCGAATAGCGTTCTCGGCTTCTTTACGGTTCGGGGTGATCGAGGTGACGCCTTCATAATAAGAAAAATGCTCGACCTTCGGGTCAACCGTCACAATTTTTTTGTTGTCATGAGCTAAAACACAAACAAATTCGATCAATTCCTTTGAAAGCAAACCTTTGCCGTAGTCGGAAAGAATGATCGCGTCATAATTCTTGATCGTTTTCTGTAAAAAACTTTTAACTTTCAACAAAAATTTTTCGCTCATGCGTTCATCAACTTTTTCGCGGTCAAGACGCAGGACCTGCTGATGATGAGCCATGATCCGGGTCTTGATGATCGTCGGGACTTGTGGGTCTTTGAGGATCCCTTTAGTCGCGATCCCTCCTTTTTTCAAAGCATTTAAGAAGATCTTGCCTTCCTCATCATGGCCGATGCGGCCTACCAAGGTCACGCGGGCGCCCAGACTGCGCAAATTGCTCGCCACATTAGCCGCACCACCCGGACTAAAGGTCGGCTCACCTTTTTGCAACACGATCGGCACCGGAGCTTCCGGAGAAATACGGCTGACGCTCCCATGGATATGCTGGTCAAGGATGACGTCCCCGATCACAAGGATACTCTTGCCTTTAAAGGCGGAAATAAGCTGTTTGTATGCGCTCATAATATTAAGTATTAAATGTTCATAAAAGCGGGTGGCGCGGAGGGGAGTTCTCTATCGCCCGCAGCTTGCGACCATTAGGCTCCCTCTGGGAGGGACGATAGAGTCCCGCAGCGACAGGACCCGCAAAGAAACGTAATATTAACATAGTTTGAGAAGACCGTCAACAGCTTCCCAGACGCTCTCAACGGTGATGGCATTGAGGTAACTATAATCAATAACTTTTGATTTATAGTTGGAAATCATTCCCTTCACAGGAGTTACAACGATCTTCACGGTTTGCCCCAAAGGACGCCACCTCTCAGGATTAATGCCCGGTTCATTACGGGTGAAGATCGAGACCACCGGCTTCTTCAACGCGGCAGCAATGTGGACGGGGCCGGTATCATTGGAGATGAGCATGCGGCATTGGCGCAACAGCGCGATCAGATGGGACATCGAGGTCTGTCCGCGTAGGTCAAAAACCCTGATCTTATCGGTAGATCTGACCAGGGACAGGACTTTTGCAGCGGCAATGTCCTTTTTTGTCCCGATGACCGCGATCGGGCCGATATTTTTGGATTGCAGGATCTCAATGATCTGCGCGAAACGTTCAGCCGGCCATTGCCGTCCCGGATCGCTGGCGGACGGATTAACGATAATAAATTCTTTCGGGTTCACGTTATTTTCAGCAAACCATTGATCGGCCCAGGCATCCGAATTTTTATTGACCGGAATAACGCATTGCATTCCCGACAAAGGCGCGGGAACACCGATCGAGTTAAGAATATCCAAGCAATATTCCGCTTCATGCTTGATCCCAGCTTCCCGATCGTCGGGAACGCGATCGGTCAACAAAAAGCCAAGCTTTTCATTACAGTAACCCGTGCGCCGCGGGATCCCGGCAAAAAAGCAGAACATGTTGGTCCACTTCTTGGTATGAAAAATGATCGCCCAGTCGAATTTCTTCCGGCGTAAATTAAAGACCTGCTTCCAAAACCCGACGAAACCTTTATTGTTCCCGTCACGGTCATGGATGATGACTTCATCAATGTCGGGGTTCCCTTCCACTAATTCACGGGTACCGGGCGCGACCATCATCGCGATACGGCTGTCGGGATAATTCTTGCGCAGTGCCCTGACCGCAGCGGTCGTTAAAACAACATCGCCGATCCGGTCTGTCCGCACCACAAGAATATGCAATCTTTTATTTTCCACCAAGGATCTCCCTGAACCACGGTTCCAGAACTTTGATCGCATCATCAAAGCTGGGCGCCTGGATGCAATCATGCAAACGTGACCTGTCGCCGACGCAAGCGGGGCAATGTGATGTGTTCTGAATCACGATCTTTTTCTCGCTCCACGGCCCGTATTTTCCGGGATCCGTCGGGCCAAAGAACGCAGCGACCGGGATATTTAAATAACTCGCTAAATGCAAAGGCGCGCTGTCGTTGACAACCGCCAACGATGACCGCGACATTAAGTATCCCACTTGCGGCAAACTCAACTTTCCGGTCAAATCCAGGATAGATACGGACATGAGTTTTGATATTTTTCCCGCGATCGCGATATCATTATCATCGCCCACCAAAACGATCTTCAAGCCATACTGCTGCGCCAAATGTTCAGCGACCTTAGCGAAACCTTGTTCAGGCCAACGCTTATTCTCCGCACGACTGCCCGGCGCGATCACAACATATTTTCCATCCGGCACGGCAACGGGCGCAAGACGCAAAGAAACCTTTTCAGAAGCTTCTGTGTTAAAACGATGGACCAACCCCAAACGGTTCAAATGTTGTTGCCGCATATGCAACCCCTGCGGCCTGACCAGCATCGGCGGTGTTTTCTTTTTAGCAAAGATCAAGAACGGGATCGCCGAATTGCGAAGATCAACAACAAGGTCATACTGTTCATCGGCGAGCTCCTTGATCCCTTTCAGGATCGACAGAACAGGCTCGTTCTTGTGATACACATAGATCTTTCCAAAGGCCGGATTATCTTTGACCAGAGGCTCCCCCTTCGGACCGACAAAAAGATCCAACCTCACGTCGGGGAAATCGCGTTTCAAAACATCGAGGACAGGGAATGTCAGAATAACATCACCGATATTGCTCAGCGAAACAACGAGGATCTTGTTAATGTGTTTTTTATCGTTCATCGGCTAAGGATATTCTTCGCCGCTTCGGCCACATCATTGACCGTCACGGCCTGCATACAATCATTATCCGGGCAAGCCAAATGATAGCAGGACGCCCGGTTACAGCCGACGTCCTTATGAAAAATCTGAACATTGGCTTTGCCGCGCGGCCCCGTCGTCAAAGG
This sequence comes from Candidatus Omnitrophota bacterium, assembly GCA_020849375.1. Lineage (GTDB taxonomy): Bacteria > Omnitrophota > Gorgyraeia > Zapsychrales > JANLHA01 > JADLGJ01. The sequence goes on along the minus strand of JADLGJ010000093.1, from coordinate 12,996 downwards.
CATGGTCGGGCCATAGATCCCAATGACATTGCGACTCACACAGCTCGCAATATGCAACGGCCCGGAATCCGCACTGATGACAAGCGATGCTTTTTCTAATAACGCCATCAATTGCGGTAAATTCGTTTTCCCGGCGAGCACGAGCGGATCAACTTGCGATAACCGTGCGACTTCTTTCGCCCATTCCAATTCTTTCGGCCCTTCGGAAATGACGACTTTTATTTTTAATTCCGTCACCAAAGTTTTAACGAGTTCGGCCCAGGACTTTTGCGGCCAGCGCTTCAAGTCCCAATTACCGCTGGTATGAACGACGACAAAACGCTCATTGTCCTGAATACCGTTTTCCCCAAGGATAATGACGATCTCTTGCCTGGCGTTATCCGGAACGCGCAGCTCGGACGTTCTATCCCAAACCGGGACGCCGAACGACTCAACAATATTCAAATAAGTATCGGCCTTATGGACACCTTCCCCGGCGGGATCCACAGGATGTGTCAAAAAGCGGCTGCGCCCTTCTTTTTGATACCCGACACGCACCGGGATCCCCGCCAAGAACATTAACAAAGCCCTTGACCAGGAACCATGCAGCAAGAAAACTTTATCAAAATTTTTTTGCTGCAACCGGCGAACCAAACCTATTTTTGCGAACGGGCCACGGCCCCGCTCCTTCTCGTCGTAAATAATGATCTCATCAATACCGGGAACACATTCCAAGATCTCTTTGACCCGTGGGACAGCAAGACAGCTGATCGAGGCCTGCGGATAATTTTTACGCAATGATTTAAAGACAGGAATGGAGAAAATAACATCACCGAGCCAGTTAACATTCACGACTAGGATCTTTTCTTGCTGGCTCACGAGTTCGAACCTCCAGCCGCCCGAGCGGAAAGGACTTTTGCGTACATCTCTAATGTTTTCTCCGCAGTGATGTCCGATGAAAAATTCTTTTCAATAAATTCCCGGGCTTGCTTGCCGATCTGATGAGCAAAAGGGCGGTCTTTTAAGAACCGCAGGATGGCCGCTGCTAAAGCAACCGGATCTTTCACCGGGACCAGCAATCCTGTTCTTTCATGAAAAATAAAGGACGGGATCCCGCCGACGTCAGAAGCCGCGACAGGCAGGCCGGCGGCCTGCGCTTCCATGCCCGATAGGCCAAAACCTTCGTCTATCGAGGGCATAACAAAAACATCAAAAAGCGACAAGATCTCACCGCTGGAGTTAAAGACCTCCGCAAACTTCACATGGTCATTGAGGCCCAAACGCGCGGCCTGTTCTTTGAGTTGAGCTTCCATCTTACCTTCTCCGGCAATGAATAAAAGAACCCCGGGGAATTCTTTGACGATCAGCGGCATCGCGTCGATCAAGACACTATGCCCTTTGACGTCGGCCAGCCGAGCGACCATGCCAATGACCGGGTCATTGGGGACCTGGAATTTTTCTCTCGCCTTACGGCGGATCTGTTCATCAACAACAGTAAAAGAATCAACATCAACCCCGTTCTGGACCAGGAAGATCCGGTCTTCCGGAGTGTGGAAATCGTTCACTAAATGTTCTCTCACCGGCGGGCTGATCGCCACTACAGCTTCACCCCAACAAGGAAAAGCCTTACGGAACCAATGGGTTTTATAAAAGCCATGACAGGTCGAAACATAGGGCACACCGGACAAGATGCCCAGGACCCGTCCCAAAAATTGTGTCACACGTGTATGCGAATGGATAATATCAATACGATGATCACGCATCACTTTTAAAAGGCGCGGGACATCGCAGTAGATGCGGGGATTTAACTCCGCCTTGGTCCGCACTGCCGCGGTCACTAGGATCACTCCCGCCTGCGCAAACTCATCGGCGCGCACACCGCCGGAAGTCACCAGCACAACACGGTGCCCTTTTTTAAGATAATAGCGGCAAAGCCCCAACAGATACGTGGTGATGCCGCCGACATTCAAATGCGTTGAGATCAAAAGAATATTCATAACGTGTTCAATTCATCAGTTGATAGATCTGCTGCGCAACTTCTTCCGGCGTAATATCGCGCATGCACAAGCGGGTCTTGACCTTACAGCTGGTACCGTAACAAGGTGCACAAGGAGGTTTTTTTTCGAAAATGACGGCCGTCTTTGCCGGCGGCATATGGCGCTGAGATGAGGTCGGCCCGAACAAAGCGATCACCGGGACTTTCATAGCGGCCGCGATATGCAACGGAGCAGAGTCGGGAGAAATAAAAACACGGCATGTTTTGATCACCGCCGCAAGTTCCATGAGATCGGTCTTCCCGATCAGGATCGCCGGTTTCGTTTTCGTCAACGTGGTCAGTTGCTTAGCTAAGTCACGGTCTTTATCCAGGCCGGTGACGATCACTCGGATATTCTTAACGGCTAAAATGTCGCAAAGACGGGCGATATATTCCACCGGCCAATTCTTAGTTCCCCACCGGCCGGATGCCGCGATGTTGATCCCGACAATATTGGGGCTCCCTCCGACCCATTCGGATTCTAAAAGCTTTTTTGCACTCTGATTTTCTTTTTCCGATGGCCAAAGCTCGAGAAGATTATCTTTGGTGTAGGCCATCCCCAGCTGCCCCAGGATTTGGTACTGATGCTCAACGGGCGACAAATTATTCGCAACATCCTTCACTCCATGCGTCAGAAGAAAACCCAAACGGCCGCGTTTAAAACCATAACTCTCTTTCGGGAAGCTCAAGAAAGCTAAAAGATGGCTGCGGTTGTTGTTTTGCAGGTCAACGATTTTATCGAACTTATATTGCAAAAGTTTACGCCCGATCTGCCAAAGCCGCTTCATCCCCCGGTCGCGGGTCTTAAAATCAACCACGACCAATTCATCAATATACGGGCAGCGCTGCAAGACCTTGCGAGAGGCCTCCCCGACCAAAACACAGATCCGTGCCGTCGGGAAACGCTGGCGAAAAGCTTTCAAAGAAGCCGTGATCAAAATAACATCGCCGACCGAACTGATCTTGATCACCAGGATACGCAGGGACTTGAGCAATTCCTCATAAACCTTGATCGTGCTGTCCGCCATATGCCGCAACAAGAATTTGTTCTCGATCTTTAGCCGCGCAGCAGCCACGAATTTTTGTGCCAATTTCTTATCGCCTAAAATACGCAGTGTGGCTTCTGCCATCGCATCGCTGTCCTTCGGCATGACCAACAATCCCGTTTGTTCGTGGTCAATAATTTCCACAACCCCGCCGACAGATGTCGCGACGACGGGCACACCGACCGCTTGCGCTTCAAGAATAACGCGGCCGAACGCTTCAGGAACAATGGTAGACATGACCAGGACATCGGTTTTTGCTAAAAGCTGTGGGACATCTTTGCGCGTCCCCAAGAATTCAACGGAATCATAGATCCCTAAGCGCCGCGCCAACACTTGCAACTCTTCACGATAATTCTCTTTCCCGACCGGAACGTCGCCGATAATCCAAATCTTTGCCTGCGGCAGTTTCCGCAAAACCTGCGCCATCGCTTTGAGAAAATAAGTGTGCCCTTTAAGTGGCGTGATCCTGCCGACGATCGAGATGACCGGGCTGGCTTTATTACCCTTATCATCACGGGGAATATTGAAGCGCTGAAGGTCAACGCTCCGCGGGATACAACGGATATTTTCCGCAGCAACCTTAAAATCATCCACCATATGGCGGCCGATAACCTGGCTGGGGACGATGATCAGCTTGCTCCACCCCATGATCTCACTAAAGAAATGCTTCGAATAATAGCCGTGGCACGTCGTCAAGAATTCTGCGGGCGTTTTGCGGCAGGCAAAAAATGCGATCCAGGCTGGGACCCGCGAGCGGGCATGGACGATATCGATCTTTTCGGTCACGATGATATCGCGCAAAGATTTGACACAATTCCAGGCGGTGAAAAAAGATTTCTTGTGAACAGGCAGGGTATAATGGGTCACTCCGGCGATGGAAAGTTCCTGGACCAAAGGCCCGCCGTGTGAAACGACGACGGAATGATGCCCCTTCTCCTTCAAATATTTCGCAAAATCAACGGTTCCGGTCTCTACTCCGCCAACGTTGAGTTCAGGCAAGATCTGCAAAACACGCATAAAAATCCTTTATCAAATTATTTTTCGTAAAGCATCAAGAACGACCGCATTGTCGTCCAATTTTTTTGTCTGAACTTTATTTTTGATCAATTTATAAAGAGCATCTTTCATGAACTTTACTTCCGAGGAAAGAATGTACCCGTCATTGGTCAAACGTTCTAAAAAACGCCCGTGTTTGGTTTGTTCAAATGGGGTGCCGCTGCGGTCATCAACAAAGAACGCCGCCACTTTTTTCCCGGAACTCACCGCCTCTGAAACCATCGAAATACTGTCGCCGGAAACAACAACGACATCCGCCAACCCTAAGATCCCACCCACCGCTTCCGGAACATTTTCACGGTTCGCTAAAACCAAAAATTTACAACGCGCGTACTTTTTAAGTTCACGCATCAATAAATTCTCCACCCTAGCTGAAGTCCGGCGAGACGTCGTCAATAAAATATCGGCCTGGGCTTCTTCCGCGGTTTCCATCAACTGATGGACCAGAATGCGCACCCTCTGCTCGCTTAAAACAAATTCCGGCGTATCGCCGCCGAGAAGGACCCCGATCTTGAAATTGTCACCGGATTTCAAATGTGAGAAACGTTTTAATAATCCGCTGGTTTGTTCTGCCAGATATTGCGGTGTGATGAGATTGGGCGCCCCGTGCGTTACGACCACATTCGACGGCCAGCGCTTGCGCTTCATATCATGGCGCGGCAACACAACGAGGTCAAAACGCCGGAAACTTAAGATCCCCGGCTTGAGAATAACAGCGCTTTTAGATTGATATTCTTGCGACAAAAGAAAATTGACCGGCGCGACCGACGACCCGCAGGAAATAATGAAGTCCGGCTTGATCGACATCATTTGCACATAGGAATCTTCGGTCAAACAGGACCGCAGGAGCCCTTGGCGGCCGCGGTGCGAAAAAAGGTTGGCAGCGACACTCGCGACGGAGCAGAAACGCGATAAAGATTTATTCTTAAACTCCGCTTTCACAATAGGAAGATTGGCCGTAACGCCGCGCTCAGCGAACGCGGTCTTAAGAAGACTAGCGATCGCTTCGGCCTGGCGCAAATGCCCTGCCTTCCCGTCGGTGACGATCTTGATCACGGCCTCTTTTGAATATTTCCAGATCTTATAAAACCACATGTACTCCGCCGGTGACTGGCTGATATATCCTTCCATGACCTTCACGATCTTGCCAAGATTCTCAACAATGTCCTTATCGGTGTCCCCGCTATTGACCAACTCAAATGGCTTTTGTATGACCAACCGATGATACGGCCCATCCACGCGCATAATATTGGCAAAACAGATCGGGGCGCCCGTTTTCAAAGCGATACGCACAGCTCCGACCGACATGCTGGCCTCTTTTCCAAAGAACGGCACTAGAACCCCATCACGCCCGCCCTGATCAACGACCAAGGCCACAACTTCATTATTCTTCAGGCTTTTTAAGATCTCCCGAGTGGCCATCCCCCGCTCAACAACATTCGCACTACTGCTGTTGCTCCGGACAGAATTCAAGAGTTCTCCCAACCGCGAATTTTTACTCTGGGCTTTTACTAAAACTTTGTAAGGATGGCCGAGAATCGTGCCGATACGATTCGCTAACTCCCAGGAACCGAAATGCATAGCCAAAAGGATCGCACCCTTCCCCTGGCGGATCGCCTCATCAATATGTTCCCGGCCTTCGAGCTTGACGAAATGATTGAACTTTTCCTCATCCATGATCGGGAAGCGGAAAAGCTCGACTAAATTCTGGCCGTAATTAGCAAAGGTTTGTTTAGCGATCGCCTTGAGCTGCTGCGGAGTTTTACTTTTTGCAAAAGCAGTCCGGAGGTTGGCATAAACGACCTTGCGGTGTTTGACGTCAACATGGTAGGCGACGGCCCCGATCCCTTTCCCGACCTGCATAGCAAGCCCAACGGGAAGGATACGCACAAATGCGCCGAATATTCTAACGGCCCAATAAACGATCAACTCGCCCAACAACCTCCTCCTTTCCGACCTCGACCTCAAATTGAATTTTCAGGATCAAGCACTTTAACGAACCAAAAATATCATTAAACTGCGCTATTTTCACAGCATCTTTACTCGTCGTCAGCAAGGCGTCAACTCCCGCTTTTTGTGCTGTTGCGACAATATTCTTAATATCTTGTTCGGTGTACACATGATGATCAGGAAAAATAAAATTACGCTGCGATTCGAGGCCTATCTTGGCCAGTGTTCCCACAAAATGATCTGGATCGCCGATACTGCAAAAGCTCATGGTTTTTTGTGGATGCCCCCCCGACAAGGAATTCTCTTCCCCGCTAAAAATGTCAACGAACGACCGCGGCTGATGCACCGCCCATGCGACCGGGCACGACGGGTGGATACGATTGATCCTTTCCTCCAGGGCTTTGGCCGCTGAGGGATTGATATCGGTTTTCGTCAGAATGATCACATCAGCGCGCCGCATCGCCTCGACCGGTTCGCGTAAGATCCCCCGCGGGATCAACTCGCCGTTGCCAAAAGGGTTATTCGCGTCAATAAGCAGGACATTAAGTCCGCGCTTCACTTTTCGGTGCTGGAAACCATCATCAAGGATAAAAACGTCGACCGGCTGTTTCATGATCAACTGATGTGCACTTTTCGCACGATCCGCACCAACGCCGACGTCCATTCCCGGGACCGCCTGCCGCAAGACTTCAGCTTCGTCGCTCGGGGCTGCGCTTTTCATATAACCACGCATCAAAACCGCCGGAGCAAACCCCAGAACCTTTAAATGTTCTGCCAAGAAGACGACAAAAGGCGTTTTACCGACCCCACCCCATGTCAAATTCCCGACGCTGATGACCGGTTTCCCAAGATCAACGATTTTTGGAAAACCACGGTCAAAACAGATATTCCGGACGGTGATCATTCCGGCATAAATAAAAGAAAGCAACCACAGAAAGAACCTGATGACAGCGGCATATGGCCCGCCGGCTTGGTCGGTGATGACACGATATAAGTAGTCACGCATCCAGGGTTCTCCAGTTGAAATTGCCCTTTATTTTACACGAAAAAAGGAAAGCCGCTAGTATTAGGATTACTATTAGTATTATTAACTAGGGCGGACGAATTGCGTGGTATTGAGGACTTGCGAAAGGACTTTTTGGGTGCGGGCGGTCGCCCCTTGATTCTTCTGGATCGTCATTAACGCTCGCTCTCCCAACGCTTGCCGTGCCTCGGCTGACGAAAGCAAACGGTAAACCGCGTCTTCAAGCTCACCAGCTTCCTGGACCTGGACGATCGCGCGGGCCGCAAGAAAAACATCCGTGATCTCAGCAAAATTCTGCATATTCGGGCCAACAATGACCGGTTTACCAAAAAACGCCGGCTCGATGATATTCTGCCCACCGCTGCCCAGTAAACTTTTTCCGACGAACACCACCGCAGCTAAGCGATAAAGCGATTTAAGGTTCCCGATGGTATCAACCACGATCACCTCATCCGAGGAAGGAACGGACCGTGGGCTAGAAAACCGCCGCGCCGTATATCCGCTTTGGGTCACAATGGAACAAACTTCCTCAGTGCGCTCAATATGCCGCGGCGCTATGATCAGTTCCAAAGAATTAAATTTTGCCTTCAGCTTTTTAAAAACATCGAGCACGATCTTTTCTTCTCCCAGATGCGTACTGCCTGCAACCCAAACAAGTGCGTCACCGGGAAGGCCTAACTGCTCTTTTGTGACGGGTTCACCGGAGATAACATCATCGAATTTCATGCTGCCGACGACCGCAACCGTTTTCGGCAACCCGCCGAGTTCAATGATCCGGTCAGCGTCCTTAGCACTTTGCATACAAAAGCCGCGGAAGCGTCGCAAAACGCCTTGGAATAAAAACGAAAAACGGCGGTAACGGTAAAACGACTTGTCTGAAATACGTCCATTGACCATCACGATAGGGACATCGATCCTGGCCAAAGCGTTCAAAAGGTTCGGCCACAGTTCAGTCTCCGTAACGACAAACATTTCCGGCTTGACCGCTTTGATAAATTGCCCAACACTCCATCCCAGGTCCAGCGGCGCATAAACGACAATGTCCTCTTTTTTAAAACGTTTTTGCGCGATCGCATGGCCGGTTTTAGTGACCGTAGAAATGACGACCTGTCGGCCGGGATGTTCTGCACGGATCTTGTCAACCAGGGCAACGATCGCTAAGACTTCGCCGACGCTCACCGCATGGAACCAAATATTCGGCTTTTGGGAAAGCCGATAGGTCAATTCCTGCCCGAGAAAACCGAATCGCTGGATAAAGCCGCGATGAAGCTTTCCCCCGATAAGCAAAACAGGAAGATAAAGGATAAATGCGAAAGAATATAAAATACTGTAAATTGGTAACATATTTTTCTATTAACTGATCAACGGCGTGCACCGTGCGAGTTTGGCGAGCCCCAGCCTGAGCGCTACTCAAAGAAATTAATTCCTGGGGCGAGACACTGTTTGAGCACGGGGTATGCCGTCGATCAGTTATGCATGCGGGTGAGCTTTGTCATAAACGCTCTTTAGCCGTTCCGTTGTGATATGCGTATAAATTTGTGTCGTCGATAAATTAACATGTCCTAGAAGTTCCTGCACTGAACGCAGATCCGCGCCGCGATTGAGCAGATGCGTCGCGAACGAATGCCGAACCACGTGCGGTGAAACTTTATTTTTTATACTGGTTTGCAAAATGTGTTTATTAATAATGTTCCGGATACTGCGGTCCGTCAAACGCTTTCCATTTTTATTTAGGAAGACCGCCCGTTCCTCCCGAAGGGAGCCTCCCGGTTTGACGCCCTCCTTAACAGGACGATGAGCCAAATACGCGCGGATCTCCTTTAAGGCGCTGTCACCGATCGGCACGATGCGCTCCTTCTTCCCTTTTCCCAAAACCTTGATGACATTACCGATAAAATCAATATGTTCGACATTAAGCCCGACCAATTCACTGACGCGCAGGCCGCAACTGTAAAGCGTTTCGAAGATCGCACGATCGCGCTGGCCGGCTTTCTTATCGCCGGTCTTCGGCGCTTCAATAAGCTCGGTCATTTCCCCTTCCGAGAGAAAGTTAGGCAGCGTTTTATCGAGTTTAGGCGTCATGAGCAGGATCGCAGGGTTCTCCTTGATGTGGCCTTCGCGCTGAAGGAATTTAAAAAGGCTGCGGATGGATGACAATTTACGGGCGAGCGTGCGCGGCTTGAATTGCCGTGTGCGCAGCTGCGCGAGGAAGCGGCGAAAATCATTGTATTCCACTTTTTCCAACGGCTTATCTTCGATGAATTCAATAAATTCGATAAGGTCCAGCTTGTAATTCAGCAGTGTGTGCGGCGAATAATTTTTTTCTATATCGAGGTAGGAAAGGAATTTTTCAAGATATCGGTTCATTATTCCGTTTTAGTCTCAACTGGTGCTTCTGGTAAGGTATTGGCCGTAAAGGTACACGCCGGATATTTACTGCAACCGTAAAACGCGCGGCCACTCTTACCGCGGCGCTTAACGAGTTCACCCTGACAATCCGGCTGTGGGCATTTGACGCCGGTCGTGATCGGTTTGGCAAATTTACATTCCGGAAAACCCGAACAACTTAAGAATTTCCCGCGCCGTCCCCACTTTACTGCTAACGGTCGGCCGCATTCCGGGCATTTCTCATCGATCAATTCAGTCGTCTTTTCGATCGTGGCCATCGCATGATCAAGCTCTTTTTTGAACGGGCCATAAAATTCCTTCAACAGGACCGCATAAGCGAGATCACCTTCTTCGACCATGTCCAGGCGCTCTTCCATCCCGGCGGTAAAACCGATATCCATGATCGTCGGGAAATATAACACTAATAGATCGCAGATCTTCATCCCCAACTCGGTCGCGTTAAAATATCCACGCTCCCGGATGACATAGTTACGGGCAACGATGGTTGAAATAATTGACGCGTATGTACTCGGACGGCCGATGCCTTCTTCTTCCAATGTTTTAACAAGGCTCGCTTCCGAGAACCGTGGCGGCGGCTTAGTAAAATGCTGGCTCGGTTTAACCTCGATCAATTTCAAGGGATCGTTCTTTTCATATGGAGAAAGGTCAACCTTGCCTTCATCGTCGTCAACACTGGGGTCCAAGGTCAAGAACCCATCAAAGACTAAAGTAGAACCCGATGCAGAGAATAAAAAGCGGCCAGCGGTGATCTCAACACGCTTGTTACGGAAGATCGCCGGCATCATTTGCGAACTGACAAAACGGCGCCAAATAAGCGAATAAAGTTTCAGCTGGTCTTCGTCTAAATATTGCTTAATTTCATCCGGCTTCTTCATCACGTCCGCCGGACGAATGGCTTCGTGCGCTTCCTGTGCGGACTTCTTAGATTTATAACGGTTAGCCGTTTCGGGAAGGTATTTAGCGCCATACTGTGCTTTGATAAAATCACGGACGCCATTTAAGGCATCATTGGAAATATTTACAGAATCCGTACGCATGTAGGTGATCAACCCGACGGGATCTCCCCCGCCTAATTCAATACCTTCGTAAAGCTGCTGCGCGATCTGCATCGTACGGTTCGCATTAAAACCAAGCTTATTGAATGCTTCCTGCTGCAGCGTTGAGGTGATGAACGGCGGCGAAGGGTTGCGCTTCACATCTTTGACGATCACATCCGAAATAACTAATTTTTCTTTTTTGATCTCCTCAACGATATTGTCGGTCGTGTTCTTCTCTTTAAGCTCAAATTTTTCATTACTGATCTTTTCAAGATTAGCGGTCAGAATATCCTTCAATCCCGGCTTCTGCACATCAATTCCGACGAGCCAATATTCCTGCGGAATAAAATTACGGATCGCCCGTTCGCGGTCAACGATCAAACGCAAAGCGACCGACTGCACACGGCCGGCGCTGAGGCGGGAACCGACCTTCTTCCACAACAGCGGGCTGATCATGTAACCGACGATGCGGTCCAAGACACGGCGGGCCATTTGCGATTCGATCTTCTTCGCATCGAATTCACGCGGATTTTCAAAAGCTTTTAAAACAGCTGTCTTGGTGATTTCCTGGAACGTGACGCGAAAAACCTTTTTATCAGCACCCAGAAAAGGCATGATATTCCAGCCGATCGCTTCCCCTTCGCGGTCAGGGTCGGTCGCGAAGTAGATCTCGTCCTTGGTCTTCGCTTCTTTTTTTAATGCCGTCAGGGTCTTTTGCTTGGCGCGCATGACGATCAACTTCGCGGCGAATTCATGTTCGACATCAACGCCGATCTGCGACTTTGGCAGGTCGATCAAATGCCCCATCGAGGATGTGACTTTATATTTTGCACCAAGGATCTTATTGATCGTTTTGACTTTAGTTGGAGATTCTACGATGACTAACGCTTTGGCCATGAGGTCTTCCTGTTTTAGGCCCGGACATAATACTTACCGGGCAACTGCTTAATAATTTTCCTGAGTTCCAATTTCAATAAAATGCCAGCGACTTGCCCTTGCGGATGGCCGGACTTTTCAGCCAGGTCATCAATATATAAAGGTTGTTGCGTTAAACATTTTACAACCGCACATTCATCATCATTCAAATTTTGCGGAATATTATCTTCGTGAGCTTGCTGCTCAACTCCCTTACTCCCAACAAGAGCACGCCGCAATTCCGGCTCCAATTCTTCTAAAATATCTTCAAAACACGTTACTAGTTTAGCGCCTTCTTTGATCAACCGGTTCACGCCCTGGCTATTAGGTTGGTCGATCTTTCCGGGCACGGCAAAAACATCGCGCCCCTGTTCAAGTGCAAAACGGCTGGTGATCAAAGCCCCGCTCTTGAGTGAAGCTTCAATGACCAAAACCGCAAGCGAAAGTCCGCTGATGATCCGGTTGCGGGCGGGGAAATTAAACGAGATCGGCGGTGTTGCCATCGGGAACTCGGAGACGACCGCGCCATTCCGCGAGATCTGGCCATAGAGGTCTTTATTCTCTTCAGGATAAATATGACACAACCCGCACCCGATGACGGCTACGGTTTGTCCGCCAGTCTTTAAACAGCCCCGATGGGCGGCGGCATCGATCCCCTTGGCTAAACCCGAGATCACATTAAAACCACATTCCGCAAGCTGGGACGAAAACGTTTCCGCAACCGTCAAGCCATAGATCGAGGCATGACGCGAACCGACCACCGCGACCGACACGCCGTTATCCAGCGGCAACTGGCCCCGGACATACAGAACGACCGGTGGGTCATGGATACTTTTTAAAGCTTGAGGATAGTTCTCATCAAAGATCGTAACAACGCTGACCTGATTTTGTTGGATTAGATTATATTCATTTTGTAAAAAATTGTCGCGGTCGAATTCAAGAATTTTACCGAGCGCCTGGCGCGACAGGATCTCAGACGACCAGAGCTCGCGCTCTCCGGCGCTGACAGCCCGAGTTGCGGAACCAAAATATTCGATGAGCTTGCGGACCTTGACACTCCCCAGCCCTGGCAAAGCATTCAACAGCACGATCGCTTGTTGTTCGGTCATCTCCGTACCCCCATAAGGCACACGATATTGCCGCAAAACGGCCAACAACTCGCCGCGACGACAGGCCTATTTTTATTTTGTCAATTTGGTGAACACGGTCAAAATATCGACACAAAGCTGTTCACCGGTTTTCCCGTTGGCATCGATCACGTGGTCGGCTTTTTCATAAAACGGCCGGCGCTTTGCAAGTAGCTCATTGATCTGATGCTTGGGGTTAGGGGTGTCCAGGAGAGGACGGTGATGCTGGTCTTTAACGTTGTTATAAATTTCTTCAACAGAGGCGGAAAGGTAAAAAATGATCCCGTTCTTTTTCAAAAGTTCCATATTCCGGGAGTTTAAAGCGACCCCGCCACCGCAATCAATGATCACATTCTGGCGTTCAGAGATCTTTTCGACGGTCTTAGCTTCGACCTCACGAAAATAGTCCTCCCCTTTA
>JADLGJ010000092.1 GCA_020849375.1 Candidatus Omnitrophota bacterium | reverse complement strand
GTTTTTGACCGACTCGGGGAATTGATAGTGTGCCAGCAGTTCGGAGAAATTCACAGAAGGGACTTTCAGAAAGTTAAGTTATTTGTTTAAGGAAGTACTTACTAATATATAATTATTAATCATAATATCATATGCGTATAATCATTCAAAGAGTTAAAGTGGCAAGTGTCGTAGTCGGTTCAGGAACGGTAGGAAAAATCGGCTCCGGGGTGCTCATTTTCTTGGCGGTCGCTAAAGACGACAGCGACGAACAGCTTGACTGGATGGTCAATAAGGTCTCGGAGCTGCGCATTTTTGAAGATGCCGATGGGAATATGAATTTAGCAGCTCAGGAAGCGGGCGCGGAATTTTTGGTCGTCTCGCAGTTTACGCTTTTAGGCGATTGCGTTAAAGGCCGCCGGCCATCATTCGACAAAGCCGCTGAACCGAAAAAAGCTGAAGATTTTTATAACCGTTTTGTTGAAAAACTAAAACAAAAGAATTTCAAAGTTGAAACCGGAAGGTTTCGCGCGGATATGCAAGTTTCGCTTGTCAACGATGGCCCGGTCACGTTCGTGATCGACAGCAGTAAATAATTTTATGTCCTCTAAATATAAAATAATCCTATTAGTGTTTTCGTTTCTTATCGTATGCCCCGCCTCGCTTGCGCTCGCCAATAACCTCGTCATTTCCAACGTCACCTTGGAAGACCGCAATGCCTCCGCGAATACCATGGTCGTGCAATTCGATATTTCGTGGGACCACTCGTGGCGCAAGAACGATGGCCGCCACGACGCGGCGTGGATATTTACGAAAATATATTGTGCACCGGGGGGTGTGGCGAGTTATGTGCACGGCAAAATGTATACCGCCGGAACGAATCCTGCGGACACATCTCCTGGCTCAAATGCCGACGTCAAGATCGTGGTCCCGTCGGACAAGATAGGTGCATTTATTTCCCGCCAAGCGACGGGAAATGGAGCATTCTCTTCGAAGAAAGTTCGCTTAAACGTCGATTACGGTACAAACGGCTGTGGGGATTCGGATAGTGTGCAAGTCAAAGTCTTCGGCATTGAAATGGTCTACATCCCCGAAGGGCCGTTCTATATCGGCGATGGGAATGGGAGCCAGGAAAGCCTTTATGCGTTTCATCTCAATGGGGCTGATAATACCGCTGTACAAATTACAACAGCTGTAAAATCTATTACGGTAGATTTAAATGGAAGCGACGATATCGACACATCTCCTATTACGGTAACTGGGCTGTCTGGGATAACCGGCAATACATCTTGGCCTAATGGTTATGCCGCTTATTATTTGATGAAGTATGAACTGTCTCAAGGTCAGTATGTCGATTTTTTAAATACTTTAACCCGTGTTCAGCAGGGTAATCGGGTTGCGGCAACGGTCAGCGGAAATACAATTACTAACTATTATGTCATGTCTAACGGGACAAGTGTGGGCGCTCGCAATGGAATTCGTGCCCCAGCATCTGGGAACGGCACCAGTCCTACAACTGTCGTTTTTGGCAATGACCTAAGTGATAATGGAACCTTTAATGAAACTGACGATGGCCAAAATATTTCTATGGGTTATATAAACTATATGGATTTTGACGCGTACGCTGACTGGGCGGGTTTAAGACCGGTGACCGAACTTGAATATGAGAAAGCCGCTCGCGGACCTAATAGTGCCGTTTACGATGAATATGCCTGGGGAACAACAAAAAGTACTGCAATGACTTCAATCGTAAATTCTGGACGGAATTCTGAAATTGCGGGTCAAAGTGGTGAGGGGCCACTCAATGGTTCTAATGGTATTAGCGGACCATTAAGGGCGGGCTTTTCTGCAACCAATGCCACTAACCGAAAAAGTGCTGGAGCAGGTTATTACGGTAATATGGATTTGACAGGGAATATTGCAGAATTTTATATTTCGATCGGCGAAAGTACGGGTCGGGTTTTTACTGGTACCCATGGCGATGGGACATTGACCACAACAGCAAGTTATGAAGGCAATGCCACCAACAATGATTGGCCGGGCATTGACGCTACTACAGCTCGAGGGGTCACAGGCCCTAGCGGTTCAGGGACTCGTGGGGCAGACTTCGCAAATTTTACAGCTTTTGAGCTTTCAGATCGCTCTAGATCAAAAAATATTTTATCAACTCGATTGGCATATACTGGCGGCCGCGCTGCCCGCACCGCACCTTGACGGGACAGGGCAGGCGTCGTAAAGTTTAGGGAATGCCAGTTGACAATTCTCAAAGCAAGTAGTATGCTTCTATTTAGTTTAACCAAATAGGAGTATGGTATGCCCGAAATTCAGCGTGTTTTAAAAGTCGATCTCCCGCCAAAACAGTCGGCCTTTCTTTGGGGTGCCCGCAAGGTCGGCAAATCAACGTTTCTTAAACAGGCGTTTCCCGACAGCCTTGTTTACGATTTTTTAAAAACAGACCTTTTCTTAGATTTTTTAAAAAAGCCCGCACTTTTAAGAGAGCAGCTTATCGCGCAAGATCCCAAAATTCTAAAAAGACCTATCATCCTCGATGAAGTCCAGAAAATACCACAAATCCTTGATGAAGTTCACTGGCTTATCGAAAATAAACAATTGCGATTTATTTTGTGCGGATCCAGTGCCCGCAAACTCAAGCGGACACACTCCAATATGCTTGGCGGGAGAGCGTGGCGATATGAGATGTTTCCATTGGTTTCTACGGAGCTTAAGGAGTTAGATCTTTTACGTGTTTTAAATCGGGGATTGATCCCAAGTCACTATTTAGAGGAATCGTATCAAAAGTCCTTAAAGGCGTATGTGCAGGATTATTTAAAGGAAGAGGTTTTTGCGGAAGGTTTGGCGCGAAATATCCCAGCGTTTTCGCGATTCTTTGAAGCGATGGCGTTTTCACACGGAGAATTGACAAATTATTCAAATATCGCGCGCGATTGCGGCGTCAATTTTAAAACGGTGCAGGAATATTTTCAGATCTTGGTCGATACGTTTTTGGGGGTTCGTGTTGAGCCGTATAATGTTAGGCAGAGTCGTCAGGTCATCACTCAGGCGGTTAAATTTTATCTTTTTGACGTTGGGGTCGCCGGATTCCTTGTGAACAGAAATCTTGTTCAAGAAAAAGGGGAAGAATTTGGTAGAGCTTTTGAGCATTTTATTTTGATGGAGATATTGGCTTACCGTGCGTATCAAGAACGTGAATTTAATATATGTTTCTGGAGGACAAAGGCGGGCCTTGAAGTTGATTTTGTGTTGGGCCAAGGTGAAGTTGCGCTGGAGATTAAAGGAGCCGGGAAAGTCGAGAAGAAAGATATTTATCCTTTGACGGTATTCCGAGATGAATTTAAACCAAAGAAAACCATTCTCGTCTGTAATGAGAAAGAAGAGCGCGTTTCGGATAACGTGAATATTATGCCGTGGAGAAAATTTCTAGGGCTTTTGTGGGACGGTAAAATTATTAAATGATACAGCTCATTGACACTCACGCCCATCTTGACCATGTTGTGAATCTCGACGAAGTTCTCGCCGAATCGGCGAAGGCCGGAGTCTCGGCGGTTTTGGCGGTGAGTACCGACCTTAAGGCGATGAAGCGCAATTTGGAGATTGCTTCGCTCGCCAAAGGCTCGCTCGCAATGACGGCTGGTCTTGAAATATATCTCGGCCTTGGCGTTCATCCCGGCGATATCAAAACGGAAGAGTTGGAAGATTCATACGCGTTCATCGAGGAGAATATTGGCGAAGCGGATGTTATTGGTGAGATCGGTTTAGATTTTTCGTATAAGTGGATCCGTAAGGATGAAGATAAAAAGAACGAACAACGCGAAGTTTTTCGCCGCCAGCTTGCGATCGCGAAGAAATTTGATAAGCCGGTCGTCGTCCATACCCGCTGGACGTGGAGAGAATGCTTCGAGATCGTTAGAGAGTTTGATATGAAGAAGGCCAATTTCCATTGGTATAGCGGACCGGTGGATATTCTTGAAGAAATTATAAAAAGCGGGTATTATGTTTCGTCCGGTCCGGCCTTGGCTTTCAGTCCGCAGTCGCGGGAAGCGATCAGCCAGGCCCCGATCGAACAGACCTTGATCGAAACTGATTCTCCGGTCTATTTTAATTATCCGGAAGAAATGGGCGGGGGATTTAAGTCCACGCCAAAAGATGTTTTCAGGTCGCTGGACGCATACGCAAAACTTAAAGGGCTCCCGTCGGAGAAAGCGGCGGAGACCTTGAATAAAAACGCCAAAGATTTTATCGGAATTTAATAATCGGAGAGGTATGTCATGAAAAAGATCGTTGTTATTGTTGTGTTTGTCCTTGTGGCCGCAGCCGGAGTTTTTGGTTTTTTATATTTTCAGCAAAGCCATCAGGTTTTTACTCTGGAAAGTGTCCTGCCTGCGAAACCGGCCTTTTATGTCCGCGCGGACCATTTGAGCCAGCGCGTTGATAATTTTGCGAAGACAAAACTCTTTTTGGACCTTAAGGGCATTGATTATAAAAAAGCCGCTGCTTCTTTTGGCGTATCGTCGGACGTCTTCACGCAAACCGAAGATGCTTGGGGCAAGGCATTCTCCGATGATAACCAGAAAATGTTCAAAGCTCTGTTCGGGAATGCCGCTGCCGTCGCCGTTTATACTGACGGGGGGTCTAAGGATATTTTTTCCAATGTTTTTATTGTGACCCAGTTGTCCCCTGAGATAGCGGCCGCTGAAGCGGTGTCCAAGTTCTTTGGGCAGTTCAATAAAGACCTGAAGATGGAAACCGAGAATTATAATGGGAAAGATATTAACTTGATCGAAAGCAATGATGGGAAGTTCACGATCGGCTATGTGCGTTTTAAGGATATTGTTGTCATTGGCGTCGGTGAAAAAGCAGCCAAGGCAGCTGTCGACGTGGTGGCTAAAAAGCAAAAAGCCCTCAGTACGGATGAAAATTATTTGAAGCGGGTCAAGCGCTCGTATGACGGGGCGCAAACGTTCGGTTATTTTGATATCAAAACACTCTTTCCGTTCCTGAGCGAAGAGCTTGGGCAATTAGCCCAAACGCAGAAGGACGCCGGACTTTACAAGGCCCAGCTTGAAGAACAACTCAAGCAGATCAAGGGGTTGGAAGCCCTGGTCTTTTCCAGCAAGCCCGGCGACGTAGTGACTCTGAAAGCAGATCTTCTTTATAATAAGGCGGAGTTGAGCCCTGAGATGAGCATGTATTACTCTTGCAGTCCGCAGGAGAACAAGAGCGCGAAGTTCGTCCCGTGGGACGCTGTTGCTTATCAGTGGAATTCGTGCTTGGATTTTACGCAGATCTGGTCGCAGTATAAAAAGCAAGTCACTGAGCAGGGTAAGGCGATGGGGCAGGATTTTGACGTTAATAAAATGATCGGCGTTTATGAAAAAATGCTCGGCGTCTCGATCGACCAGGACTTGTTGCCGGCTTTGGGCAAGGAGTTCGGGCTTTACGTCACGGATGTTGCCCTCTCCGGCGCTATTCCGATCCCTAAAGTCGTTCTTTTCATCGAGACGTCAGGCCGTGACCGCAGTGAAGCCTTGATCGCCAAGCTGATGAAGTTACAGCCGAACCTACAGTTCGATGAACAAAAATATGGTGATGAAACGATCCGTTATATCCCGATCCCGCTCGCGGAAGGGTTGGCGCTCAGCTATACCTACGTCGGTAATACGTTGTTGTTGGCAACGGGTGTTGATATTCTGAAATCGTCATTTGATGCGGTTAAAGACCCGAGTAAGTCGATCGGCATCAACGCTGCGATCCGTGCTAGCGAAGGGCCCAAGAATTCGGTCTTTTTGATCCAGGTGGACCGTGCCTTGCAAAAAGCAGCAGCCGTTATGGATTGGTCCATTCAGGCGGCGAAACAAAATCAGGTCCAGCGCGAAGCTTTCTTGGCGGGAAGCCAGAAAAATCTCGACGATATCCGCAGTCGCAAAGAACAATTAACTACAGAGATCTCGCAAAAACAAAGCCGTATCGCCCAATTGGCGGCGGCTCCTGTTGACCCTGCGGCTGATCCTACCGCCCAGGTGGATGCGCTTAAGAAGGAAGTTGAACAGGCGCAAAAAGAATTGGCGGCCACCGAGGAGAAAGAGAAAAACCTTTCCCAGCAGATCGCTTTTTATGAAAATAAAGCGCCTAAGCAGCCAGATAATCAACAGGCGCTTGACGAGTTCGTTAAGCCGCTTCTCAAAGCGTTGGAAAATATCAAGTATTTCTCGGCGACGACCGTGAATAATGACGGCGTGCT
>JADLGJ010000091.1 GCA_020849375.1 Candidatus Omnitrophota bacterium | reverse complement strand
TTCGTTGCTCGTTTTAGGATAAAACCCATGCGGATAGTTCTTTTTACCCTGATCTTGTTTTTAAGTATAACGGCTCGGTCTGATGCCTTTCAGGTCGGAGGCTTGGAATTTAAAGATTCTTACCGCCACGCTCCCGTGGACGGTGAACTACCCCTGCGCGGCGCCGGTTTGAAGCGGTTCCTGTCGATCCGCGTCGTGGCCGTCGGGCTTTATTTGCCGGAGGGGGCGGAAGCCAAAGAAGTCCTGGGCAATATCCCTAAAAGTTTAGAAGTTATTTATCTGCAGAATATCCCCGGACCGGAACTTCAACACGCGACTACAAAAGGGATACGTCTTAATGTGTCGCCTGACGAATTTAAGAAATTAGAAAAACGGATCGAACAGATCAATTCTTATTATCCCAATGTCCAGAAAATGGACCGGATTCGCGTGACCTACCTTCCGGGCAAGGGAACGACGGTCGAATTTAATGGTGTTGTTAAAGGGACGGTGCCGGGTGAAGATTTCGGACGGGCATTCTTTTCGATCTGGGTCGGGCAAAGGCCGGTGGACCCCCGGATGAAGGTGATCCTTTTAGGAAAAAGTAAGCAAAGAGCGGATGAGATCAATGATTAAAAGTTTGGCGGCGAAAAACGAAGATTTTAGAAAGTGGGACATCATGCGGATGATCGTGACCGTGAGCTGTCTTTATTTGCTCGCGCCGAATCTCGACCGGCGGGTCGGGTTTATGATCAGTCTCGCGTTCGCGTTGTTAAATATTTTTGCCGCGCGACTGTTGATCGACATGAAACATTGGGGCCGCGCAACCGCCTATATCGCAATCTCGATCGTCACGTATTATATTCTTTTCAGCGATCAGCCCTGGAATTTTTTACATCAAGGAGGAATATTTGATGCATCGCCGTTGCCGCTCATCGTTTGTTCGGTCATTATGACCCTGGCGGGATGGCTGCTTTTAAAAGGTTGGCGAGCCAAGTTCGATTATGTTCTGATCACGCTTGGTTTGCAGATCCCGATCGGTTTGTTCGTCGGCGGCGGCCAGATCCAGCATCTTTTTTCTGACCTTTCGCTGGCCTTTCACTATGATAATTTATATTTGGACTCCTGGGCCATTTGGCAATTTGAGTGGATGGCCACGTATCATTTACCGTTATATTTCTTATCCCACATCCAGCAGCGGCAAAAAAAATAAATGCAACACCGGTCGAACAATATCCTCCTCGGGCTGATCGCCGTCCCCGTTCTTTATTGGCTGTATTTAGCTTGTGTGACCCAGCCGGTCGTTGTCTATGATGCCCAAAGTTATGTTGACCTAGCGGTCATGATCAACCAAAAAGGATGGCAGGAATATTTTATTTCCGGCCCCAACCGCGAGCCGATCTATCCTTTTCTTGTTGCTTTGTCGATGCGTTTAGCTGGCATAGGGTCCTATGTGGATGTTCTGAAATGTTTTCAGTTCGTGTTATTGTTAGCGTCGGTTTCATTATTCGTGACCTTGCTCATGCGGTCGGCTATTTCTAGAACACTAGCGGTTGCCGCACTTTTGTACTTTGGTTTTTCTCCTGCGATCACTAATTCTGCTTTTAGCTTGTTCTCCGAGGGGGCGACGTATTCTTTTATTTTGGGAATGATCTTGATGGCGGCGGCGGGGTGGAAGAGCCTGCATCAAGGGCCGGTCATTAAAACGTTGGTTTTGGGCCTGGCCTTCGGGGCTTTCTTTGTCGGGACCACGATGATCAAGGGGATCTATGAAATGATCTTTCCGTTGATCCTGATCCCTTTTATTATTTTTGCCGTGAAAGCATGGCAGTTGAAGAAGAAACAGGCCTTGAAGAATACCATGGTTTTTTTGCTGGCTACGCTAATGATTTTTGTGTCGTGCGTTTATGGTTATAAGGCGCTTAACAAAAAATATAATGGGCTTTTTGTTCTGACGGACCGCGCGGGTTGGGTCTTTTACGGAGCCGCTGCCCGCCGGGAAATGCCTTTAAATGTGCAAAGTTTCGGTGCCGCTGTCGCTTATGACCTATTCGAGGAGGATGGTTGTAAGGTTGTTTTCCCTGCGCCAGAATGTGAAGCTTGGCATGTTAGGGTTTCGGAGGCTCTTGGCGCCCAGAAGAACTATGAAGTCATTGCGAATTTCTCTCCGCGGGAACAGAATGCGCAATTGTTCAAAGGGGCAATCGAAAAGATCCTTGAGAATCCTTTTCAATATGTTTTGCTCACTGCATTGGAATGGACCCATATGTTCTTTTGGGAAACGACCCAGATCGGTTTTGTCGTTTATCCGGATTGGCTCGATGCGGTCTTTGGGTGTGTGCCTTTTGCAAAAGTTTTGCGTTTTATTGTCGGGGCGCTGTCTTTGGCGGCGACGCTTCTTGCTGTCGTTTTTCTTTGGAAGAATCGAAAAGACCTGTGGGCACATGACGGCCAGGATAAGGATTTTGTACCGGTCTTATTTTTTGCTGTTTACGTCGTGCTTTGCCATGTGACGCTGTATTCTCTCTTTGCGATAGTCCCGCGGCATGCTGTTCCGATCGGCCCGGCCTTGATATTGATCATCGCGTTTGTCGCACAAAGAATATTTAATAAAAATACTTCAAAACTGGAAAAGGAAGAACGATGAACGATCATGTTGTTTATTTTGCTCACGGTAAAGAAAGCGGCCCGTGGGGAACCAAGATCACGGCCTTAGCCGAGGTCGCAAAAGCCAAAGGTTTTCATGTCGAGAGCCCGGATTATTCCAGTATGATGGACCCGGAAGCCCGCGTCCAAGAATTATTGGACCTGAAGCCGGCCGCGAAAAAACATTTAGTTCTTTTTGGTTCCAGTATGGGCAGTTATGTTTCTACCGTAGCCTCGCAACACATCAAGCCGGATGGATTATTTCTTTTGGCCCCGGCTTTTTATCGCGCGGGATATGAAAAGCAAAATCCTCTTCCGGTTGCCAAGATCACGATGGTGGTGCACGGTTGGGATGATGAATTGATCCCTGTAGACGATATTGTTAAATATGCCAAAGAACATAAGGCCCGTTTGCTGCTGGTGGACAGCGACCATCGCTTAATGAGCGCGCTGCCGCTGATCGAAAAGTGTTTTGCTGATTTTCTCGACGAAATACTGAAAATTTAAGCTCATAAATAAAATATGTTCCCTTTTGATTTCCCTGCTATTACTGAGAACCGCCAAGACCGCCCCTATACCAAGCCGCTTTTGATCGCGGTCTTGCTGCTTGCCGCTGTTCTGCGTTTTTCTTTTCTCGTTGAGCTTCAATCCAACCCGATGCCGGACATGGTGAGCCGCAATCAGGCCTTTGACCAATTCAATTACGTGACGATGGCTTACGATATTATGAAAAATCATTGGCTGGGCTCTCAGCACCCCGGGCACTCGCCGGTGTATTCGTACTTGATCGCGGTGATCTATAGTATTTTCGGCCGCGACATGAACGGTGTTTTTATTTTTCAGATCCTGTTCGGTGTTTTGGCGGTCTATCTTTTTTACCGCTGCGCGGTTTTACTTTTCAAGAATAAGGACCTTGGTTTGTTAACAGCTTTTGTGGCAGCAAATTATTCGCCGTTCATTTATTATGAATGTGCTTTGTTACGGGAGTCGGTGATCGCGTATACAAATTTGACCGCGCTGTATTTCTTTCTTCTGGCTTTTCGGAAAGGGAAAGGTAAGAATTATTTTCTGGCCGGAATGGCGTCAGCACTATCGTTCATTTTACGGGCCGGGCCTTTGCCGATCGTGGTGTTGGGATATCTTTTTCTGCGCAAAATAGAATGGAAAACACGTTGGACGTCTCTTGCATTAGTGTTGGCGGGGATGTCGGTGGTGATCGCGCCGTTGACGGTGCGCAATTATGTATCCGGCTTTAAAGCTTTAACGGAAACATCCGGCCCGACGCTATTCTGGCTGGGCAACAGTTATGATTCACCCGGGATCGGCCTGACATATACGAAAACGCAAGAGACGTTGACCGCAGAAACACAGGGGAGGATCTTAAAAACGATCGAGGTCCTGTGGCGGGAAATAGGGAAACACCCGAAAGAGTACAGGGATCTCTTCGTGCGCAAATTCAAAATGCTTTTTAACGGCTATGAGATCCCAGCCAATTTGAGCTACGACCTTTTTAAAGAGCAGTCGGTTGTTTTGAAGGCCGCAGTCTTTAATTTTGTCCTCATTGCGCCGCTAGCGCTCTTTGCGATGGTATTGTTCTTTAGGAAATATGAGAACATTGGTTTTCTTTACACGCTCATTCTGACTTTGACAGCGTTCGTTTTTATTTTTCATATTCAAAGTCGTTACCGGATCCCCTATGTCCCGTTTTACGTTCTTGCCGCCAGTTATTCCTTGTTTTGGTTTTGGCAAATGTACCGGGCGAAGTTATCACAACCGTTGCTGGGCGCGGCTATTTTATTCCCGCTGCTCTTTCTTTTCACTTATCCCGACCGAGCGGTCATGAATCGTTATTTTGATGGCGGGATCCGTGCGATCGACTATTCTAATATGGCCGCTGCTTACCTGATCCGTGTGGTCGAGCATCCTTCTGCTGGTGAAGAAAAAACACGGTCTTTAGAAAAAGCGCTCAAATATTACGACAAGGCGTTGCCATTAATGCCGGACGACTATAAAGTGAGCATATACATTACTCAGGCAATGGTTTATCGCGACTTGTTGTTGCGGGTCCATGCGCTCGACGTACTTTCGAAAGCCCTGGCGATCGACCCAGAAAACCCGATCGCGAAAAAAGAATATCAGCGATTGTTAGCGGAAACGCTATAATACAACGTTTCGTTAAGGAGGTCAGTCATGAGCCATCTAGGGATACAGGAATTCTTTAATCTGTTCAGCAAGGACCGCATGGACCTCGTCGAGCAATTTTATGACCCGGACATCCATTTTATGGACCCGATGGTCAATTTTAAAACGCGCGATGAATTGAAGCGCTATTATGAAAAGCTTTATCAGAACGTTGATTCGATCCGCTTTGAGTTTTCTGCCGAAGCAAGGGAAGGCGAAACCCACATCGCGGTTTGGAAAATGATCTTGACCGCCAAGAAGTTCAACGGCGGCAAGCCGGTCATTGTTGATGGGGTTTCGCATGTCCGTTTCGGTGGAAAAGAAGGCAAAGCGGTCTATCACCGTGATTATTTTGATATGGGTGCGTTCGTTTATGAGCATGTGCCGGTCTTGTCGGGGCTTATTCGCCTCGTGAAAAAGATCATGTCAGGACAACATTAATGAGGTTGTTATGAAGCGCATTCCAATTCCAATATTTCTTTTCTGCATTTTGCTCTTGTCGGGGTGCGCGACGGCTGATCTTTTTCCGAAAGATCTTGAAGTGACGCCCGACGCTGCTGAGCAGGGAAAAATGTTATTATTGCAGTCGATGCAGAAGCGTGACCCGCAAGACCATTGGTCACAGCTTACGTTTATGAAAGTTGTGGCGAGAGATAACTGGGAATCGCAAACGGCGCGGTTGTTCACTCCGATCCCGCAATCGTCCCAGCAGGTCCAATTCGCGTTTAACCTCACCAACGACGATGCGTATATGAAATTTCTTGAAGGTGACCAGAACGGCAATGCTATCGGCATCGAGGATGGTGTTACGTATTTCGTCACGAGGGGAAAACGTGAAGAAAAAACATCCAAGCGTGTAGATTCGTATTTGCCGCCTGTTAAGAATTATTTCTTGTGGCCGCAGACGATCCATAATTTAAAGAACATCGTTTACCTTGGGGAAGAGGACTTGGGGTTGCGCCGTTATTATAAGATCTTTGCTTCGAACGGCGATGATTTTACCGGCGGGGCAGAGGACCAATACATCATTTGGGTCAACCGACAAACACTTCACATCGAATATATCGAATTTGACTTAAAAGAGCTCGTGAAGGCCTATCATGGCGTTGTGCAATACCGCGAATATCGTGATGTTGATGGCGTATTGCTGCCACATGAGATCACTTTGCTCGATGGCCTTGAGACCTTGAGTTTTTCTCATAAATTCTATGTCCAGATCCAAACTTTGCAGTAAAAATTTCTTTTGTAATATATACATTCATTGAGACTTGTGTTACTTTAATGGTAGAAAAAATATCACTGCATGCCATAAAGAAATCCTAAGATCCGCTCTGTTCTTTTTAAATATCAATTTTTATAAAAGTTATCTTTTGGAGAAATGATCAATGAAAAACATGATCAAACGAGACCGGTTAACAAAGAATATTGAGACGCAAATCTCTGAGGGTGAGCAAACGATCCCGCTCTTGAACCGCCATTTGACGTCGGCGCTTTTTTTTATGAAATTGAGCGCCAATCGTGCCCGTACGGTACGAGAGAAGTTCAATTTTGTGGTGGCTAGCGCTGAACGGCGCGAGCATCTTTTGGCGGAATTAAAAGAGAATTTGCAGACCCAGCCCTGACACGGTCAAGCAGTCCTTTGATTCCTTCCTCACATCAGATCGAGTGATCAATTTTACGGTTCCATGACGAAAAAATCAGGCAGTGATAATAATATTCTGTTGATCGGCGGTGCGGGCTATATCGGTTCGCATATGCTTCGTGTTCTTCTCGAGAACCGGGTCACGCCGGTCGTTTTTGATAATTTGAGCAGCGGGTTGCGCCATTTTATCCCTCAGGGAGTGCCTTTTTTTAAAGGCGACCTCAAAGATCTGCAGGATATCCGCACGGTTCTTAAAAAATATAAGATCACTACGGTCATGCATTTTGCCTCTTCGATCATCGTTCCCGAATCCGTTGCCGATCCGGTCAAATATTACGAAAACAATGTTTCTTCTTTTGTTAACTTGGTCAAGGCGATGCGGGAAGCGAAAGTGCAAAAGATGATCTTCTCATCCACCGCAGCCGTTTATGCGGAGCCTAAAAAGGTCCCGATCCCGGAAGATGCCGAATTAGTCCCGAGTAATCCTTATGGACAGACCAAGTTGATGTGTGAGCAGATCTTGCGCGACACAGCTGCGGCGCATAAAGATTTTTCGTATGTTATTTTCCGTTACTTTAATGTTGCGGGCGCTTATGACGACGGCGGCATCGGTGAAAGCCATGAGCCGGAAACGCATCTGATCCCGATCGTTCTGGAAACCGCTTTAGGCCGCCGGGACGTTTTAAAAGTTTTTGGCGATGATTATGATACCCCTGACGGTACATGTGTACGCGATTATATTCACGTGCAGGACCTTGCTGAAGCACATTACTTGGCGTTGAAAGCGATCGATGGCAAAGCGCGTAACCAGATTTTTAATTTAGGGAGTCAAAAAGGATTTTCCGTCAAGCAAGTGATCACCGCGGTGCGGCGGGTGACGGGTAAGGATTTTCCCGTCAAGATGTTCCCTCGCCGTCCCGGGGATGGCCCCCGTTTGATCGCCTCATCACAAAAAGCAAAGAAGATCTTAGGCTGGGTTCCCAAGCGCGGTTTGGATAAGATGATCTCCTCGGCGTGGGAATGGGAAAAAACACAGTAAGCGTACCGCGAAAATAATCAATGCCTTCTCAATCTCCGTATGATCTAAGCGTGATCGCCCATCAAGTGATGGGTGAGTATGGCTTTGTTGTACGTTTTGCTCCTGCCGTCCTCAAAGAAACACAATCCTTGATAAAATATGAATACAGCCCTGCCGCTGACCCGTCGGTGCGTGACCTGCGCGATGTGATGTGGTCGTCGATCGATAATATTGATTCACGCGATCTTGACCAGATCGAATATTGCGAGCGTGCCCAGAACCGCGAGATCCGCGTCTGGGTCGCGATCGCCGACGTTGATCATTATGTGCCGAAAGGGTCTTTGGTTGACGAGCATGCGTCGCATAACGGCGCGTCGGTCTATACCGGCGTTGAGATCTTTCCCATGCTTCCTGAGCGGTTATGCAATGACCTTTCGTCATTGAACCCGGATGTGGACCGTTTGGCGGTGGTCACCGAGTTTTTTGTCCTGCGCGACGGTGATGTCCGCCCGGGGCAGATCTTTCGTGCGATCGTCCGTAATAAAGCTCAATTAGTTTATGAAGAGATCGGGGAATGGCTGGAAGGGGAACGCCCTTTGCCCGAACCTGTGAGTAAGGTCGAAGGATTAGAAGAGCAATTGCGTTTACAGGATGAGGCTGCGGAACGCCTTCATAAATTCCGTATGGAACGTGGTGCGTTGGAATTAGAAACGATCGAGCCTCGCACCGTTATGAAGGATGGGACCGTCGCTGACCTTATCCTCGTTTATAAAAACCGTGCGCGTTATATCATTGAGAATTTTATGATCGCTTCCAACGGGGCGATGGTTGATTTTTTAACGAAGAACGGCCGAGCGCATATTCACCGTGTGGTCCGCCGGCCGGAACGCTGGCCGCAGATCCGTGATATCGCAGGGTCGTTCGGTGACGAATTGCCGGAAGACCCCGATGCTAAGGCTTTGTCGGATTTTTTACTGCGCCGACGGCAAGCTGACCCGGACCGGTTCCCCGACCTTTCGTTAACGATCATTAAATTATTAGGTTCCGGTGAATATGTGATGGCAGAACCCGGCGGGGTTCCGTTCGGCCATTTTGGCCTTGCTGTCCATGACTATACCCACTCTACCGCGCCTAACCGGCGCTATATTGACGTTATTATCCAACGGCTTTTGAAATCTGTTTTGGTAAAAGAACGCACGCCGTATGGTAAAGGCGAATTAGAAAGTATCGCTTATAAATGTACTGAACGTGACCATGCTGCGAAGAAAGTCGAACGTTTTATGCGTAAGGTTGCGGCCGCTGTTCTCTTGAACGGCCGGATCGGGGAAGTGTTCGAAGGGATCGTGACCGGGGCTTCGTTCAAAGGGACCTATGTGCGTTTGTTCCAGCCGCCCGTCGAGGGGCGCGTGATCCGCGGCGAAGCCGGGATGCATGTCGGGTCGAAAGTGCGCGTCCGTTTAACTGCGATGGATATTGAAAAAGGGTTTGTGGATTTTGAAGGGGCCGGACAGATGGCGCGTGATTACCGTTACCCCCGCCCCCGCAGGAATAAAAGATAAAATGATATTAAATCATAAAGCCGTTTGGATCTCGGTCTTTGTCACGCTGTCCTTAGGGTCGGCCGCTGATGCCGCCGGGCTGCGTACACGGATCTTTATTGTCGACAGTTATAACCCGGAGTACTTATGGTCGCAAGACACTGCCGCCGGGGTTGGAAAGGCCTTGGTCGACTTTCAATTCTTGGATAATACGCGGCAGGTTGATGAACTTAATACAAGATTTTCAGTCGAGGGCTCGAAGTCGGTGATCAAGAAGGCGTGGATGAATACCAAGCAGAAAAGTTCAAAGATCGAGATCGGCGACACGACCGCGCGTATCGTCAATGAGATCAAGATTTTTAACCCCGATATTATTTTCTTGGGTGATGATAATGCCGCGAATTATATAGGGAATCATTTTATCGACCGCGAGATCCCCGTTGTTTTTTGGGGGATTAATGGGATCCCTTTAAAGTACGGTTTGGTCGACTCCATTGAGCATCCCGGCCATAATGTCAGCGGTATTTATCAGGTCGGTTATACCAAGGAATGCTTGGAATATTTGGTGCAGTTAGTCCCTGATGTTAAGACTGTCGCCGTCCTCTCTGAAGATTCCGAAACGAGCCGCGCCAAGGTCAAGAGCCTGCAGGCGCAGGCAGCTTCCGGGGGGTTATCCGTCAAGATCATTGATGTCGGGATCACGAATTCTTTTTCAAAATGGAAAGAATTCGCTCAGCGCTTCGCGCAGCAGGCTGATGCCTTGGTCGTGTTCAATCATAATACGCTGAAGGATGATAAAGGCCTTCCCGTTGACCAGATGGCTGCCGGGGCGTGGTATTTGAATAACATTAAGAAGCCGGAATGTTCTGATGCCAAGCAGTTCGCCTTAGAAGGCATACTTTTGGTCGTTGATGATTCCGGGTTCAAGCAAGGTTATGAAGCTGTTCATTATGCTGATAAGATCCTCCGCAGCAATAAACCGCCGTCGGAGTTGGCCGTTAAAGCACCGGAACGCGGGGCGGTCATCGCCAATCGTAGACGGGCGGCGCAATTAGGGATCTCGCTTGATACGGCAAATTTCGTTGAAGAGATCGTTGATGAATCTATTGCTCTTGAGAACAAATAATAAGCTATGAAGCTGAAACTTTCAGTTTTTAAAAAACTTTTTCTAGCCTACCTTGCCGTCGGTGTCGTCACGGTGCTGTGCTCGGCTGTGAGTCATTATGACCTCTCCCGGTCATGGGTCGAAAAAGACGTGAAAGGGCAAGTCACAAATTCTTTCGCCAAAGCGGTCGCGTATTTTGATGAATTCTATACGCAGACCATCAGCAATGACCTTGAACTGATCACCACCACTCCGCTCCTTGATAATTTCTTGATGTCGGAAAATAATGAAGTTTACCTGACCCAGCCCAACGCCGAGAAATTATTCTTGCATTTCACTAAAAGCCTTGGGACCAAGTATCTCTCCGCCCGTTTCATTAACGCGCAGGGTAAAGAAGAGATCATTGTCGAGGGCAATCGCCGTATCCATCAATATGCTTCGATTTTAAGCCGCCCGCCGGGCGAATTTTACGACAGGGTTTTTTCTTTGTATAAGCGTTTGGAAAAGATGCCGTCGGGGCTCATGCTTTTTGAAGGCCCCTTCAAGGATAATGACAAATGGACGTTCCTGATCGGTGTCGCCAAGCGCGACCCGGAAGGCGCCGGTTTCGGCGGGGTAGTCTTGTTCCACTGTGACCTTACGCCGTATTTTCGCTATTTATCAACGATCAAATTCCGCGGTTATTCGATCGCGTCCATTTATAAATTTGACGATCAGAGTTTGATCTATTCCGGCGATGTCATTGATGAACGAGGAGAGACCAAGGGGAGTCATAATAAGAATAGCCAGGTTTCCGAAGCGCTCTGGCATTCTTTCGAGCATGGGATGACCATCGGCAAAGGCGGGTCACAGCTCTTTACGCTCAAAATGCGTATCCCTCGCGTTCTCTTTATTAAAGAGTTGGAGATCACCCTGATCCATTCTGTCTGGATCGGGCTGTTGATCATGGTTATCGTCGGGCTTACGGCCTTTTTTGTTTCGCATAATATTACGATCCCTATCAAGCGTTTAGTCAAAACGACGAAGCGTATCGCCGCCGGCGATCTTATGACAAAAGCTGAGGTCATGTCGGAAGATGAGATCGGCCAATTGACCCGCAGTTTTAATGAAATGATGGAAAGCTTGCGTAAGTCGGAAGAACGCCTCCAGTATGAAGCATTTCATGACGTGTTGACGGCACTGCCCAACCGTGCGTTGTTGCTTGACCGTTTGGAACGTTTGATCGAGCGCAACCGCCGCCACCGGGAAAATCAATTCGCTGTCCTTTTCGTTGACCTCGACCGTTTTAAGAATGTCAATGACAGCCTCGGGCATACCAAGGGTGATGAGCTCTTGATCGCGATCAGCCATCGCCTCCAGGTTTGCC
>JADLGJ010000090.1 GCA_020849375.1 Candidatus Omnitrophota bacterium | reverse complement strand
GCTTCGTACGCTTTTTGATAAGCCATCGCCCAAAACGATTTTCCAATTTCACTTTCGGGATAAATCAACGATGCGCTGAGCTGCTTTAGAATATAATCCTGCCCGAGCATATCGCGGCCCATTTCGGTCTTGCCGAAAGCGTCGGGAATGATGCGGTCTTTCTCGTAGGGAGAAAGGTTAACCCAGAGGTCTTTCTCCGGGACGGTCAGCGAGGAAAGGAAGTATTTCATCAACTTGGAACTTTCGTCTTCAAAGTCCTGGCCTTGCAGGCCTGAGTCGCCGGGATCAACGATAAAATCAAAACGTAAAGGGTTATCAGGATAGACGCGCATACCCTTGATCAAAGTGGGGGAATAACCGGGGCTTAACGTGACCATGGAGGTCGGCAGAGGAAGCGCCGCTTGGGCGAACGCCGGCGTGACCGGCCCCAAGACGGTGTTCACAAAAAAAGCCAAAAGAATGCCCATGGCCACTCTACGGCGGATCCTGGAGGGCAAACGATTAGTATAGGTTGTCTTAAGGTTACACTTCATAGGTCAAAGCTATCTTTCATATCTCTATATTTTAGAGAAGGTTAAATCCGCGACAAGTATAACTTATGAGCGGCCCAACGGCAAGGCAGAGTCGGCCCGGCCCAAAAAGACCGGCAAGGTCTGACTATTAACGGGGACGATATTAATAATGACAGGAAAAAGGCCTTCAATATTGATATGTTCCAAATTCTGCTGCGGTAACGGGAGCGGCACGCCTTTGCCGTCACGCTTGATCTGCAAGTTCATATTCGTGGGGTCAAAGTCAATACCACCGACAGGCGTCGAAGCGGCTTGGACTTCTCCCGCCCCGCTCGATGCAGCGACGGAAGAGCTGGAAAGAGCAACCAACGTGATACTCTGAACATTCTCCAATTTCGTTCCGCTCGTTCCGACACGAATGATCGTGTTCCCATTGATCACCCCTTTGACCTGCATCGGGTTGACCGCCGTGATCGCGTCAGTAAACGCCTTGATCGTCGGATTACCGCTCGCGTCGAATTGCGTGAACCGGATATCCACCTGATCCCCAACCTGAAGCAAACCAGCCTTAAAAGCATTAATGATCGCGTCTTGATCATTCAAAGACTGACCGACCAAATTTTGTCTCTCAACTCCGCTCGACGCGGTGACCGTGATCGTGTCCGGTAAATTCTCAAAACTCTCAAAATTCAGAAAAACTTTATCAAGCTGATTCCCAAGAACATAAACTGGCCCGACCAATGACCTCGCTGCCTCAGAATCAAGGGGATTGTTCTTTAATCCCACGAAACGGGTCAGGGGCACTTCCTCTTCACCAACCTTAACTGTCCCAAGAAAATCTCCCCTGACATCACCGCCATAGAGTGGCACGAATTTTGAATCAATAACAGCGGTGTACTTATTCATTTCTGCCCAGACAGCCCTGATCTGATCTACGCCAACAGACCCTAAATCATGCGCAGTAAAAAATGTCATTGAACTTAATTTCGAGATCAAATAATCCTTTAAATTGACCCCGCTCGACGCGGAGGTAACGAGCCTGGCGCCAATGACATCGCGCACTGAAAAACCGGAAGCCGGGTCATTCTCAAAAGTGATCACACCGTCCAGGTCAAGATTGACCTTGTTGTCTCTCCATAATTCTATGAGTCCTGGAGCAACCATCTTTTCGATCGTCCCAAAACGCTGAGGCCTTCTAAATCTCGCAGGAGCATCATCATTAACATTAACGATAACGAGATCCCCTTGAGAGATCAATCCATGCCGAAGGGCGGACAAAAATTCATACCGGCCAATTTCTTTACCGGTTGACATTAATTCGGCCCTTCCTGCCGCCACATCGCGGCCACTGACCCAGTAACTCCAAGACTGCGGCTTATCTTTAACTTCCCAAAAGGTACGAATTTCATTAGCCAGGCCTTCTGCCGTTTTTAAAATACCAGCGAAAAGGTCACCTCTTTGACTTGTTTTATAATTTTCCACATCTTCTCTTAAGGCCTTTAAATCCACCGGCCACTGGGCCCGCCGCAAACGAAAAGCGGCGTAGCTTTCTCTCCCAACTCTACTAAGCCGCGCGAGATCAAGTTCGCTCTCCTCTTTAAAATCTTTCGTCGCCCCTAGCATTCCTTCGATCTCTCCGACGACGCTATTGATGGCTGTTTCAGATTCCAGCGCGCTCGAGGCGCTTGAAGCGGACAACTTTTTTAAAACCATGGTCAATGGCTCGACGATGGCTTCTCCCGGCCTGCCATTCGGTTCAAAACCCAGCCGCTCTAAATATTGTTTCACTTCCTGCAAACTCATCGGGGATCGTCCGGGGATATTCAGGGTCGTCAAATTCTTCATCACAGCAATATCCAGCGCCCGGTCCATGGCTGTCTCAACACTTTCATCTTGTAAATAAATATAATACCCCTCATAAACAACCTCGCGCAGAAGCACATGGAATGCCGACATGTCTTCATAGCTAATACCTTGCATGGCCGGGATAAGATGTTCGATCGTGAGCAAAAGCTCGTCCGCCGCCTGATTAACACGCATTCTCTCGGCCTTCCATCGGGCCGCATTCGAGACCAAGGCAACGCTAGTTTCTCGGGCGCTTAAGGCTTGAGCTTCCGCGATCTTTTCGTCTGTGAATAGGATCAAATAATTCCAAATCCTACCGGAACCGATTTTAATATTATCCTGTTTTTGTGCCCAGGCCTCCAGGGTATAAAAATCCGTCAAATCCGGATAAACAGACTGATACCGGGCTACGAATTGCGCTTTTTGCGCATCCGTTAAAACCGCATCGGCTTTGATCACCAAGTCACTATGAAACTTGACTCCGACAACCCTGGACGGTATACCTAAAGTCC
This sequence comes from Candidatus Omnitrophota bacterium, assembly GCA_020849375.1. GTDB lineage: Bacteria > Omnitrophota > Gorgyraeia > Zapsychrales > JANLHA01 > JADLGJ01. Next base: position 1,258 of record JADLGJ010000090.1, on the reverse strand, counting down.
CGAGCGGGTTAGTCAGTTCTTCATTGAAAAGAAGGTCGTAGAACATCGAGAATTTATTGTAATTATTCGCTAACAAGGCCCCGATCCTCGCCCGATCACCGCTGGTATTTTTCATCGCATAATTGATCAAAACACTCACCAAGCTCAAGAACTCTTTGATCACTTGCGGATCTTCGTTACGAAGATCCCGGACCAACGCGATCGTTTTATCAAGGGCATCCATCATCATAAAAGGTTTATGGAACCCATTCTGCTGCGCCCACCATATGATGGTCTGATAAGCTCTCTGCTGGCGTTCGCTTTTGTAGGTCATAACGGCTTTGTGAAAATTTATTTCTTTTTGAATTTGTGCCTGTCTGTTGTCATTGACCCCACTGGAAGCAGAAACCTTGGCCTTTACCGCCGCCGCTTCATTGCCTGCAGTCGTTCCCTGAACGGTTGCAATACTGATCGTTGAGGTTGTCTTCGACAATTCCGCCTCGACGGCAGCCGAAGCAACTTTTTTACCCGCAACTTCAGCGGGAACAATAGTTAACCCGCCCGAAAAATATTTACGCGGGATCGTTTCACCGGTCACGGTATCCGTTTCTTCTTTGATCAAATTGTAAACGCCCTTCTTAAACGCGGCTAAATACTGATCATAAATCCTTTGCTTCATTTCTTTATCATCGGTCTCAACGCCGGCGACTTTGCCTTTGTCGGCATAAACTTTTCCGAGCAAACTGTCCTTAAGCGCTTTTTTGTACCACGTCGCCAAAATGACAGAATTATAAATTTGTCTGACTTCGGCAAAATTCTTTCCTTCATTGATCTCTTTGTCTATCTTCGGTAAAATGGTGGAGCGGAAGATCTCTGAGCTGGGATCCGTTGCAAGAGACTTCGAGATGTCCATCTGATGGGACATCTCTTCGTCCATCATGACTTTAAGTTTCTTTTCCCCAACAAGGACGATGCCGTTACTTTCCAGGACTTCCGCTTTCGACGGAACGATCCAGACCTTGCTCAACGTACTGGTTTCAACATTTTCATTGCCGACCTGAGCCCTGACCTTACTCCAAAATTCTTGGCCGAGCTTATCTTCCGGGTTCGTTAAAGACGAAGCCAATTGTTTAAGAATATAATCCTGCTCGAGCATGGCCTTGCCCATCAGGGTCTGGCCCAAAACATCGGGAATGATCCTGTCTTTCTCGGACGGAGATAAATTAACCCAAGATTCTTTATCAGGGATAGTTAATGCGGCGAGAAAATATTTAACAAG
>JADLGJ010000089.1 GCA_020849375.1 Candidatus Omnitrophota bacterium | reverse complement strand
CCTGTCGTTGATAAATTTCTAAAAGAAATGAAACGCCCTGGAGAGACATTAGCCGCTTTCGCAACGATTAAGGAATGTGTAGCAGATGCTGATATTATTGTGACCACCACTCCGTCGAGAAAACCGGTGGTTCAAGCTGCGTGGGTCCAGGATGGCACGCATATCAATGCTATCGGTGCCGACGCCGCCGGGAAAGAAGAACTTGACCCGAAGATCTTGAAGAACGCTAAGGTGGTCGTTGATGATTTTCGGCAGGCGAGCCACAGCGGCGAGATCAATGTTCCAGTGACGAAAGGGATCTTGACGAAGAAGGATATTTACGCGGAATTAGGCCAGATCGTCTGCGGCCGGAAAAAGGGCCGCACCTCTGATCAGGAGATCACCGTGTTTGATTCGACAGGTTTAGCGATCCAGGACCTTGCGATCGCGGATCTGGTTTACCGCAGTGCGTTAAGAAAGAATGTCGGGATGGAAATAAATTTAGTAGGCTTATAAGAACTTTGTGATCATTTTTAAGAAATCTTTTTCGGTATAACTTCCTAAATACTCGGTTGCTCCAGCCTCGAGGCACTCTTCTTTGGCCGCATCAACGCTTAAAGCTTTTTGCCGTGGATCATCTGTCCCGCCCTCGGTCGTTCGGTAAAAACTATAAAGCAAGATAGGGATTTTTGCACATTTGGGAAGCCCGCGGACGACTTTGACAACATCCTGTGCCGCAATGTCCTCTAAAGGTATTTCTATGAGAAGTATCTGGGGAAGGATGGTGCCGACCTTTGTAAAGACCTGCAGACAATCAGCAATCACCTCAACATCATAACCTTTGTCCGTTAACTGTTTAGCCATGCTTTTCATGACAGGTTCGTCGATCCCGGCAATGACAGCTTTCTTGCCGGTTGCCGGCGGTTTAGCTTTGGGAGTTTCGGCGACGGGAGCTGGGGCTGGCGGAGCAGCTACCGCAGGTTTGCCGCTTGGCAGATGTTTAATGACCGTGGCCAAAAGAACTTTATCATCAAAGGGTTTTGCCAGAAAATCAGCAACACCCATGGCCGCGAATGTGTCGGACATTTTTCCGCGGGCCGTTAAGACGATCACGGGGATCTTTGCTGTCGCGGAGTTCTTTTGTAATTCCTTAAATAAGCCGAAGCCGTCTAATTCCGGCATAATAACATCGGTGATGATCAAGTCGGGTTTTCTGCGCTTGATCTGCTCGAGCGCTTCGCGGCCATTGGTCGCGGATGCGACATCGTAGCCGGCAGTTTTCAGCCGTTCGACAATAACGAGAACAAGGTCGGGTTCATCTTCAACAACAAGGATTTTATTTGACATAAGAAAAGTATGAATGGGCTTTGATTTTTATTGCTCTAAAGTACAATTAAATAATAAGTTACAAAAATCTTATTGTCTATCAATCCATGAGAAAAAAATCCTTTGCGAAATTCTTGACCGCGACTGCTTTTGCCGGCACTGCTTTGGCCGTTTTTTGGTTTTTTGTCCTGGCGCCGCAAATCCTGCAATTACCCGAGGATTTTACTTACGAAGCCGATGTCCAATCGGCAGATAATTTCTATAATGAAACAACCAGCCAGTTTGAAGGAGAAAAACCTTCTAAAACTAAGTTTTGGTATGCTGCCGACGGCTATAAAGATGGGGCCCTGCAAGTTTGGAATTATTTTGATGTCCGCAAGAATAACGGTGAAAAGATCTTTAAGGTCCAGCGATTGTATTCGATCGACCCGTTGACCGGCCGCCATGTGAAAGGGCCGGACGGAAGTACCCGCACCGGTTATTTGTTCGCTCCCCGCAATCTTAAAAAACAGGATTTTGAATATTGGCATATTAATTATGATGCTCCGGCCCGGATGATATTTCGGGGCGAGGAGAAATTGTTCGGTTTGGGCGTGTATCGTTATGACTGTTATTACACGGCTGATCAGACGGCGAGCTTGCGGCATCTGCCCGGAGTCCCGACGGAGCGCGGGGTCAAAACCGATGTTTATTTAACGCTTTGGGTGGAACCGGTCAGTGGAAGGATGGTTAAGTACGTCGATAAATCATTGGCGTATTTTTATGATGCTAAGACAGGAATACGATTAAATCCCTGGGATCGTTTCAGCAATACTTTCAGCGACCTGAGCGTTGCTTACCACATCGAACTCGCAAAGTATGAAAAATATAAGGTCCTCTTTATTGAGCGTTTTGTACCGGCTGTTCTTTTTTTTGTTGTCATCTTGCTCTTTGGGATAGCTTATAGCATTAAGGATACCTCTGCGGCAGAGAAAGACGGCCCGGTTGCGGTGAGGACAAAAGAACAGCAGGGCCGCATTGGCGTGAAAGCCCTTTATACCCCGTTGATCGTTCTGTTATTTACCACCGTCATTTCTGTTTTTGCCTGGCATCATTTTACACTTAACACGCAAGTTCAGATCCGCAATAAATTTGAACTTGAGACCTCCCGCTTTGAAACGGCAGTTGTTAACCGATTGGAGATTTATATTAATGTTTTGCGCTCGGGACGGGGTTTGTTCGCGGCATCAGAATTTGTCAGCCGTAAGGAGTGGGAGGAATTCATTTCTTCGCTGAACTTGGACGAGAATTATCCCGGGTTGCAGGGTTTCGGATTTGCTCGGTATCTTTCCGGGGAAGAGAAAGATCCGTTCATTGATGAGGTGCGGAAGGATGGTTTCGAGGACTTTAATATCACTCCTGAGGGAGCAAGAGATATTTATGTGCCCGTGGCATATATTGAGCCATTTATGGGAAGGAATTTGCATGCGTTCGGCTTTGATATGTTCTCGGAAAACGTCAGGCGTAACGCGATCGAGAACGCACGGGACAGCGGGAGGATCCAGTTGTCCGGCAAGGTCACTTTAAAACAGGAAGAAAACGAAGAGTTCAAGCAATCTGGGGCGTTGATCTATGCTCCGATCTATAAGAACGGGATACAATTTGCATCTCAGGAAGAACGGCGCAAGGCTATTCTCGGTTTTGTGTATAGTCCGGTTAGGATCAATGACCTGATGGCCGGGATCTTGGGGAATAATGACTCAGAGTCCGATTTCATAATCTTTGACGGCATTGAAAGTGAAATGAGCGAAGCCACGGAGATCTATGACAGCAGCGGCCAAGGGCAATATATTTTCAAGAATTTACAAAAACAAAAGTCACGGTTAATAAAAACAAAAACAATAAAGATCGCTAACCATCCGTGGACCTTCTTTTTTTACAGCCGTCCCGGGTTTGGCGTGGGGCCTTTGGAATCACGGTTCCCGTTCTTTGTCCTCTTCGGGGGATTGATCTTTGGGGTTTTGTTAGCGGCATTGTTCTACTCGTTGAATATTTCGCGTTTCCGGGCTATCTCTATTGCTCAAGAGATGACCCGTGACCTGCGCCAACGGACCGAGGAAAATGAAGGCATCCGTATGCAGTTGGAGTTGACTTTGGCGGACGTTCAGGCCGAACAAGCCATTTCCCGTGTCCTGTCCGAACGGATCGAGCTCGCGACTAAGTCAGCTAAAATGGGTGTCTGGGAATGGGACATTAGTAAGAATACTTTGATCTGGGATGAGCAGATGTATAAGATTTATGTTGTTAAGAAAGAGGTCCCCATTGTGTCCGTCGAGCAATGGGAAAAGATGGTCCATCCGAAAGACCGTGCGCAGATAGAGAAGGAACATACTCTTGCGCTCAAGGCCGAACGGGATCTCGATACTGAATTCCGGGTCGTCTGGCCGGATGGGGCGGTCCATTATTTGAAAGCCAGGTCCTCGGTCCAGAGAGACAGCGCTGGAAATCCATTAAGGATGATCGGCGTTAATTGGGATACGACGGAGCGCAGACAAGCGGAGCAGCTTTCCCGCGATCAGAAATATGCTCTTGACCAAAGTTCGAGTGTCGCGATCACGGATGTTCAGGGAAATATTATTTATACCAATGATAAGTTTTGTGAGATCTCGAAATATAGCCGCGAAGAGTTGATCGGAAAGAACCACCGGATCATTAAATCCGATGAACATTCTGATGAATTCTTCCGTCAAATGTGGCGGACAATCACACAAGGCCAGGTCTGGAAAGGCGAGGTCAAGAACCGGGCGAAAGATGGGTCATTTTATTGGGTTGATGTGACCATTATCCCGTTCCTCAATGACGAAAATAAACCTTATCAATATATGGCGATCCGCTTCGATATCACTTCGCGCAAAACTGCTGAGTTTCAACTACAGGAATCTCAGAGGGAACTCATGGAGGCGACGGAGGTTAAATCTAAATTCGTTTCGATCGTTTCTCACGAACTCCGTACTCCGATGGCCGCGATCAAGGAAGGGATCTCCTTGGTCATCGATGGTTCTTTGGGAAAACTCAGCGAGAAGCAAGAACAGTTCCTGGGCTTGACGAAGCGTAATGTCGAACGTTTGAGCCGTTTGATCAATAATGTCCTTGATTTTCAGAAAATGCAAAGCAATACGCTGGGAATGGATTTTAGTGCGCAGGACCTTAATGAGATCATCCGCGAAGTCCATAGCACTATGTCCAGTTTTCCGGCGGGAAAATCTCTGGCATTTGAATTGAGCCTTCAGCAGGGCTTGCCGCAAGTTATTTTGGACCGCGATAAGATCATCCAGGTCTTGACGAATCTGGTCAATAACGCGGTGAGGAATACGGACCAGGGTTCGATCACGATCGTCTCATCATTAAAGGACGGCCAAGCTCATGTTCAGGTTCGTGATACCGGCATCGGTATTAAGCCGGAGAATTTCGACCGTTTATTCAAAAGTTTCCAGCAGTTGGGCGATGAAAGCCGGCGCACCGGAGGTACGGGTTTGGGGTTGGTCATCTGTAAGGAGATCATCGCCCGGCACAAAGGGCAGATCTGGGTCGAGTCGCAATGGGGAAAAGGGTCAAATTTTCAATTCACTTTGCCCCTTTTATGATCGTACGGCCGTACGGCTGTGAGAATAATTTGCACCTGCGAAGTGTTGTGGTATAATCCCTGATTCATTTTAAAGATCCTTTAGTTCTTCAATATTTTCTAAATATGCCAGAATTACGTAAAGATCCGGTGATCGGTCGTTGGGTCATTATTGCCACTGAAAGGGCAAGAAGGCCGGGGGTATTTCTTGATTCGCAGAAGAATATTTTTGACGACGGCCCTTGTTCGTTCTGTGACAATCAGGATAAAGAGGTTTTCTCGGTGCGCCCGTATTCCGGAGCGTCATGGCGCGTCCGCGTCGTTGAAAGTGGAACGTCGCTGCTCTCGGGCAAGGACAAGTTTCTGCATAAGGCCCATGGCCTTTACGATGTGGTTAATGATTACGGGACCCATGAAGTGGTCATCGAAACACCGGAACATATCGCTAATATGGCGGATCTTAGCCAAGAACAGATCCGCATGGTCTTTGAAACCTATGCTGTCCGTTACAATGAGTTGGAAAAGAATAATATTTTCCAATATGTGATTGCGTATAAAAATTATGGTTATGCTGCGGGTTCCCGCCGGATCGGGCATTCCCGTTCTCAGATCATCGCCACCCCGGTCATTCCGTTCAGTGCCAAGGAAAAGCTGGCCGGCGCCAAAAAATATTTTGTTTATCACGAGCGCTGCTTGTACTGCGATATGATCCAGCAGGAAATGCAGGCCAAGATCCGTATTGTTGCTGAAAGCGAGCATTTTCTGGCGATCACGCCGTTCGCGCCGCGGTTCGTTTTTGAAACTTGGGTCTTGCCGAAAAAACACAATTGTGATTTTTCTAAAGGCGTCGTCGGATATGAGAATGACCTCGCAGGCCTGATGAAGGTTGTCCTGGGCAAGATCAAGGTCGGGCTCGATGATCCCGCGTACAATTATGTGATCCATTCTGCGCCGTTTCGCAGGAGCCGCGGAGAAAAGGATCCCGGGACAAAGTGGAAGACGCTTACGGAAGATTATCATTGGCACATTGAAGTTTTGCCGCGGTTGACAAGAGTTGCTGGTTTCGAAAAAGGGTCCGGGTTCTATATTTCTTCGATCCCACCGGAAAATGCCGCGGAATTCTTGCGGGAGGTGAAGGTCTAATGTCCGAAGTCCGACGAGATCCGATCATCGGCCGCTGGGTGATCGTTTATAAGCCTGAGAATTCTTTGGGCCCGGCTGATTATGAAAAATCCGTCCATACCTTAAAGCAGGGTGCGGTTTGTCAGTTCTGCAATGGCCGCGAAGCGCAAACCCCGCCGGAAGTTGACGCGATCCGTGCCGGTTACGCACCGAACACTCCGGGCTGGCTTGCTCGGGTGGTCCCGAACAAATTCCCGGCTTTGCGCATTGAAGGCGAGTTGAACCGCCGGGGCAATGGCGTCTATGATATGAGCAACGGCGTCGGCGCGCATGAAGTTTTGGTCGAGACGCCTGACCACGCGAAGAATTTTGCGGACTACTCGCTCGACGAAGCGGTCAATGTTATTAAGATGTACCAGAGCCGCTCAGCGAGCCTGGGCCGTGATAAACGTTTTAAGTACATCATGATCTTTAAGAATTTCGGACAAAGCGCTGGCGCATCCGTCGAGCACGCGCATAGCCAGATCATTGCCTTGCCGCTCGTTCCGAAGTATGTCGCTGAAGAATTAGAGGGCGCAGAGAAATATTATGGGTTCCGGGGGCGTTGTGTCTTCTGCGATATGATCCAGCAGGAGTATCAGGACCAACGCCGGATCATCACGAGCAATGACGGGTTTTTAAGTTTTTGCCCATTCGTGCCGCGCTACCCATTCGAAAGCTGGATCTTCCCGAAGGATCACAATTCGGACTTTGTGTCCATGCAGGACTTGGAACGGGAACAGCTCGCCGGGATATTGAAAGATGTTCTATTGCGGATGAAGATCTGTTTGTCGAACCCGTCGTATAATTTTTACCTGCATGTGAAGCCGGTGGATGATGACAATAAGAGTTACCATTGGCATATTGAAATTGTCCCGCAGTTGACCCGCGTCGCGGGTTTTGAATGGGGAACCGGATTTTATGTTGTCCGTACCGCACCCTCGGTCGCTGCCGAGTATTTGCGCGGTGCGATAAAGTAAATTTTTGATCAACAGCAACACTAACCATAAGGAGTAAGTCATGTCAGTCGCAAAAGTAGGGATTAATGGTTTTGGGCGTATCGGGCGCTTAGCTTTCCGCGCGGCCCTCGAAAGCAAAGATGTCGAGGTCGTCGGGATCAACGACCTTTTTGAGCCGGAATATCTGGCCTATATGCTCAAGTATGATTCAACTCACGGGGCTTTTAACGGGGATATCAAGGTTGATGGGACCAATTTGGTCGTCAACGGCAAAAAGATCCGTATGACTTCTGTCATGGACCCGACGACATTGAAGTGGAACGAGATCGGTGCCGATTACGTCATCGAATCCACCGGGCTTTTCACTGATTTAGATAAAGCCAAGACCCATTTAGCTGCGGGCGCGAAGAAAGTCATTATCTCTGCTCCGTCGAAGGATGCCCCGATGTTCGTCATGGGTGTTAACCATAAAACTTATAAGAAAGAAATGGATGTTATTTCCAACGCATCCTGTACCACCAACTGTTTGGCTCCGGTCGCGAAAGTTTTGAATGACAACTTCGGGATCGTCGAAGCGCTTATGACGACCTGCCACGCTGTTACCGCGACGCAAAAGACCGTTGACGGCCCGTCTAAGAAAGACTGGCGCGGCGGACGCGGCGCGTTCCAAAACATTATCCCGTCTTCCACTGGTGCTGCTAAAGCCGTCGGGAAAGTTATCCCGGAGTTGAACGGTAAATTGACCGGTATGGCTTTCCGCGTTCCGACCGCCGACGTTTCTGTCGTTGATCTGACCGCGAAATTAGCCAAGCCCGCCACCTGGGACCAGATCAAGGGCGCCATGAAGAAAGCTTCTGAAGGCGAACTTAAAGGTATCTTAGGTTACACGGAAGATGAAGTGGTTTCGACCGACTTCTTAGGCGATGCCCGCACGTCGATCTTTGACGCTAACGCCGGTATCGCTTTGAACGACACCTTCGTCAAAGTCGTTTCCTGGTACGACAACGAATGGGGTTATTCCAAGAAATTGATCGACCTCATTGCATATGTCAATTCGGTCAAGTAATAAGTAGGGACGTCGCCTACTTTTAAGGGGGGTGGCTCCAAAGGCCAGCCCCCTTCATATTTAACTTATGCGAAAATTAACACACAAAGAAATTGTCAGCCGGCAAGACGAATTACAAAGTAAAGCGGTCACCACCGTTCCTTTGACGATTGTCCTTAATAATATCCGCAGTCTGCATAATGTCGGTGCCATCTTCCGCACCGCCGACGGGGCTGGTGTGGAAAAGATCTGGCTGTGCGGCATCACTGGTTATCCGCCTGATTCGCAAATTTCTAAAACTGCACTCGGTGCCGAAGGGCGTGTCGCCTGGGACCACTCTTACAAAGCGGCCGATGTTCTCCGCGATCTTAAAAAACAAGGCTATCAAATTATTTTGCTTGAACAAACGACGAAGAGTGTTTCTTATCATGAATTCGTCCCCAAATCACCGGTCTGCCTTGTTTTGGGAAACGAGATCGAGGGCGTTAGTGATGAACTTGTTGAGTTCGCGGACGCTTCTATTGAGATCGAGATGGCCGGCCTGAAGAATTCTTTGAACGTCAGTGTCTCCTTTGGCATCGTTGCCTATCATTTTCGTAATTGCCTCAAGAAATCATGACCTTACAGCAAAAAGATATTTACGGTTGGAAGGGATATGTTTGGGAATCCGGCGATATTGTCGTCGGGATCGTTCCGCAATTAGGTGGACGTATCATGTCCCTGAAATTCTGTGGGGAAGAATTATTCTTTGTCCAGCCGGAACACGCTGGCGAAACATTTGATCTGTCGCGCCTTTCGGTTGATAAGAAAGAATTCGGCTTTCGCGTGTGGGGCGGTGATAAAACATGGGTCGCGCCGGAGAAAATGTGGGTTGACAAGATCCCACCGCTTGACCTTGATGCTGGGAAGTATACTTTGACATCTCCGGGGTGGGGCCGGAAATTTACGATGGCTAGCCCTATTTGCCGTGAAACGGGTTTGCGGATCATTCGTGAGTTTTCATTTAAGAATAAACATACGCTGGTTTTGGTCGAAACGATCAAGAACGAAACAAAGAAACCGATCCAGAGGGGCATCTGGAATGTCGCGCAGGTCGTGAGGCCATTTGAAGTTTATGTCCCCTGTGCTTTCAACATGGTGCGTTTATACCCAGACGAGGCGTATAAGCATTGCAACCCGCACTACTATCTTATTGACGCGGGGAGTTTTACAGGGGTTTCTTGCCGCGACCAGGTCCATTTTAAGTTCGGGGCTTATCTCGATAAAGGGCAAATGGTGGTTATAAAACGTTATGATCATGCGATCATTGGTTTGAGGAAAACATTTTCGGTCATTCCGAATGCTACTTACGTGCATGACGCCCATGTGGAATTTTATAATTCGCCTTCTTACCCCTACGGCGAGATCGAGATCCATGCCCCGGAGGTGATCCTAAATAGCGGCCAGAGTTTTTCACATATGCAAGAGTGGGCCTTGTGCGCGTTTTCTCCTGATACAGCGCTTGACAGGATATTAGAAAGCAATGCGTTTTCTCAATTTTAATTTTATGAAATACTGTTATAATAGCCCCGATGTATAAAAAATTATTTATCTATTTTCTCGCCGGGTCTTTGTTGATCGGCCTAGCCGGTTGCGAAACGGTCCCTACGGCCCCGGGAGCTGTCACTGACCTCAAAGTCCTTTGCGAACAATATAACGTTCAATGGTATGTTGATAATGTTTCTCAAGTCGTGAGCCTCCGCGCTGCCGGGCGCGAAGCTAAAGCCCTGGTCGGCAGCAATGTCGTTGTTCTTGACGGCGAGAAGATCTATTTGACCGATTCTTTGCGGCGTGAGCGCGGCACGGTGATCGTTCCCCCGGACTTTAACGCCAAGATCATCCAGCGGCTGGTGAACGCAGCGGTCGCACGGACCGGTTATCATATTGTTGTTGACGCCGGGCACGGCGGCAAAGACCCCGGATGCAAGAGCCGTAATGGGACCGAGGAAAAAGATATTGTTCTCGATATCTCGCGCCGCCTTAAGCAGAACCTTCAATCGAGGGGCTTCAAGGTCACGATGACTCGCGACAGTGATGTTTTTATCTCTCTTGAACAGCGCACGGAGATCGCCACCCGGTCCAAGGCAGATCTTTTTGTCAGTGTCCATGCTAATTCCAGTCCTTCGCGCAGTGTCGACGGGATCGAGGTTTACGCGTTGCGCGACCTGGAGGGTTCTGAAAAACGTGACCCTCAGCGGATGAAAAATCAGCGTTTGATGTGCCGTAGCTTAACGATGCAAAGCGGGAATATGAACTTGGAAGCGATCGTCGCTGAGTTGTTGTATAATTACAAAATTTCCGAATCACAGCTTTTGGCCTCGTACGTTAATAAAGGGACAAGCTTGGGAGCACAGGTGGCTAGCCGCGGGGTCAAGCGGGCTGGGTTCCATGTGTTACGCAATACGCTGATCCCGGCAGTCTTAGTTGAGGTCGGATTTCTAACGAACTCACAGGAAGAAATGAAGCTGCGTCAGCCCGATTACCGGCAAAAGATCGCTGATGGGATCGCGGCCAGCTTGGTCAGTTTTTCGGCGAGATAACCAACGAAAATCGAGCCGCCTACATGG
>JADLGJ010000088.1 GCA_020849375.1 Candidatus Omnitrophota bacterium | reverse complement strand
ATGCGGTGCTCAATGTAGCGGCCGATATCGCTACGGTCTAACGGCAGAATGTGATAGCGTACGGCGACCCGCTGCGTTAATTGGCGCAAAGCCGGGAGCCGGAGTTTTTCCTGCAATTCCGGTTGTCCGACGAGAATGATCTGCAGTAGTTTCTCTTTTTCGGTCTCTAAATTTGACAAGAGGCGGATCTGCTCGAGCTGGTTGACCTTTAAATTTTGCGCTTCGTCAATGACCAGGACGACATTATTCCCGAGCGTGGCCTGTTCGATGAGAAAATTGTTCAATGCTGAGATCAGCGCGAGCTTGCTGCGGAAGTTGCCCGGAATGCCCAGGTCTTTGACGATAAATTGTAAAAGCTGCAATTCGGAAAAATAGGGATTAAGGACAAGCGCGGTTTTGACATTGTTGTGGAGCCGGCTTAAAAGGGTGCGGCAGATCGTGGTTTTGCCGGTGCCGATCTCTCCGGTGATGATCAGAATGCCTTTGCGTTCCTGAATACCGTACACTAAATGCGAAAAAGCTTCTTCGTGGCGCTGGCTGGGAAAGAAAAATTCCGGGTCGGATGTGACGTTGAAAGGTTCTTCGGGAAAGTTGTAAAATTTTTTGTACACAGGCGGATTATAACATAAAATTGCTTTTGAAGGCTTGCAAATATATACTTATACATATCTTGTACGTCGTTTCCCATTGAAAGTTTTATGAAAAAAACGTTTAAACAGATCATTGCTGTTTTTCTGGCCCTACTTTTGCCTTTTCAAGGATTGGGAATAGCGCCGGCTTTGGCCCAAACTCCGTCATTGGTGACGCTTAGTCCAGCTTTTGCCCCGGCTGTTTTGCGCGGACTCCAGGTTGACCCCCAAAACCCTTTTCATTTTAATTTTGTCCTCGATAATGGCCACTCCCAATTGACCGGGGAAACGCTCAAGAGTGAGGGAACCAAGCTGATCAAATATTTTCTGGCGTCATTGACGCTCCCGGAAAATGACCTGTGGGTCAACCTTTCCCCGTACGAAAAAGACCGCATTATCACCAATGAATTCGGACAAACCGAAATGGGCCGCGAACTTCTTTCTGAAGATTATTTATTGAAAAAATTGTCCGCCTCGCTTTTGCACCCGGATTCTGAGTCCGGTAACAAGTTTTGGAAAAAAGTCCATCAAGTGGTCGGGACCGATATTCCGGTCGACACTTTTAATCGCATTTGGATTATGCCGGATAAAGCCGTCGTTTATCAAGATCAAGGCACGGCATTTATCGGCGAGACGCACTTGAAGGTGCTGTTGGAGGAGGATTACAAAAGTACCGTCATTGCGAACCCCGCAGGGGTTAAGCGATCTCCGTTGCAACAGATTGCTTCGTCGCCTCCACAGGGGGCTCCTCGCAATGACATCCCCACCCAAGTTTTCCGCGAACACATTCTCCCCATCATCGAGAAAGAAGTTAATGAAGGCGAGAATTTTGCTTCATTGCGCCAGATCTATCATTCGCTCATTTTAGCGTCGTGGTATAAACGCACGCTCAAGCAAAGCTTGCTGAGCCAGGTTTATGTTGATCAGAAAAAAGTCGCCGGGGTTGAAAGTGATGATAAGGACGCGAAGCAAAAGATCTATGAGCAATATCTCGAGACATTTAAGAGAGGTGTTTATAACCTGATCCGTGAAGAACAAGATGCCGCGACGGGAGAAGTGATCCCGCGTAAATATTTCTCCGGCGGGGTGACGCTACTTGTGAGCTCGTCCGCGATCGAAACCCGCCCGCTTTTTGAAGCGTCGGCCCTGACAACCGGAAAACTTTCGATTTTGGATACAAGTGCGCAAGGGTTCACAACTGATGCGGTCGCCTCAATCGATGTTAAGCAGGGAATTTATAAAACAGAATTAACGGACTGGCTTGGATCAGATCTAGTGCAAAGATTTGAACAGCTTAATCGTAGTAATAGGTTGCCGCTCGTTAAGATTAAACTTGCCGGACAGAACACTCAAGAACATGTTGTGGCACTTAAGAATGCTTTAGATCAATTTTCGGATCCGGAGGAGTGGGTCGCGGTGGTGCTGCAAGGTGATATCAAACGTAGGCCCGATGAGGCGTCGCCATGGTTCTTTAATCTTTATGTTGACCAAGTTAAGAATTTGTCAGCCCCAACCTTGAACCAAGGTATGGTCACGCCGGGCGGTCTCAGCTTAAATGTTTTTGAATTAGGATTGTCTTTTAGATTTTATCCTACGACCCGGACATTATATTTCGATAAAATTTCATTTGGAAAGAGTGAGGATGTTCGTGGGCAAGGTCTGATGCGGGAGACATTGTCGAAGATCGCCTTGAATTTTGCGAATTATTTTGAGGGGCAGTATATTCTTTCGATGATCTCTTCAGATGCGACCCGAAAGTGGTTTAATAAGAACTTTTCTTTAGTGGATCGCTCGCGGCCGGGTTATTACAGTTTTATTGAGGATATATTCTTTGATTTACGTATCAACCCCGGGGAAATGGCTAGTCCCCGTTTAATGATCGGCGTTATCCCGGGGGAGGAGTTTGTGACCAATCCCTCGGTCGCCGCCAGCTCGGCGGTCAATTCCTTCGAGGTACCCCTAAAATCTTCCGTCGGAGAGATAACGGTCGAGTTTAATAACGTTATAGATAGTTTTACGAATGAAGATCAGGACGACCGCGCTGTTGCTCGGTTGGAGATCGAGTATTTACAACCTATCATCGGTAAACTTGTAGAGCACGAGATTATTGTGGGGACTGGGGTTGCGACGGAGAAAAGTATTTCTGTTGAAAACTTGACTGTAACAAATGGTCATCGGATCTTTTTAGTGGGTTGGGGTTCACAAAGATATGTCGTCAAAAGGGCGAAAGGCGAACTTTATAATAAGTTCATTAAAAATGACTGGGAGATCCTTAACAAATTAAATTCAGATTTGAGTAAAAGACGCCCTGACATTGCAAGGCCTGTTCTCTATGGGGAGGAACCGTTAACCAGGGTCGCCGGTGACTCCCGGCCGCTCACTGCCTATCTTGTCACAGAGTATCTTGATGGTGAGGATTTATCCGAAGCGATTAAGCCCCAACGGGGGCCATTAACCCTTTCTGAAGTCGTGAACTTGGGTATCAGTTGATCCGAAACGGTAGGGTATGTGCATGAACAAAGCATTATTATTCGCGATATCAATCCGCTTAATATTAAAATGTTAATGAATGGGAAGATCGCTTTATTTGATTTTGATGTGTCCTTGCTTCCGGATTATGACTGGGATAAGGATGAGAATGAATTTAAATATACGGCAATGAACGGGTGGAATGTTGAGGATTACGATATGGCGCCCGAAGATCGTATCCGGCCTAAGGTCCAAACGGATGTTTTTAGCATTGGGATGACTTTGTTAAGGGCAGCGGTTCCTACTTTTTATTGGGCGAGAAATATTAACATCGAGGAAGCTTTAAGTGATGTTGAGAGAATAAACCCAGAACTAAAAAGGATCATTGCTAAAGCGCTCAGTGAACGCTGGATACGCTACAAGAACACCGCCGAGCTGAAGGTGGACTTGATGGCTTTGCAACAGGCGTTGGCGAGTACTCCTTCCGCCAGCTCGGGGGTATCGGATAAAGAGATCCTTGCGACGATCACACCATACTTTAGAAAACTAAGCCCTTCTGAAGTCACACACATTTATTACATTTTGCGCCAATCGCGGTATTTGGGGGAAGAGGTATTAAAACAGGGCTATTTAACCGGGAGCCGGAACCTTGCCGAAGCCCTTCATCAGATCTATCTGATCCCGCAATTCGCGAATTTAATTGATCGGCTGATCGCAGACGATGTTATTGACCTGCCGACGCTGAGGGAAGGTTTTAAAGCCAATCCTCACTTTTTGGCATCCGCTATCTCGTCTATCGGAGAACATTTTGACGAATTCCATGCCGGCGTCAGGGATTTGATTTTGCACGGTTTTGACCTGCAGGCGGTCAGGGCCGGCTTTGTGGAGTCTCCCAGTCGGTTCGTGAAGCAGGTTTTGGGCCTCCGGTTCATGAAATATTCCCAGCGCCTGGCTGTCATGGACCTTATGAAAGGGTTGGGAGATATTAATGGTTTGCTGAGAGAAAGAAAAAAAGTTATCGCTATGAGGATCTATAACGTTTCCTCATTAAATGCGGCCGAAGGATTCATTAAGATCTTTAATTTGAACACAAAAAGCAGAGTGCTCCTTGAGTATCCGAGAAACAGCGTCATGAAAGATGCGATCGCGCAGAGATTACCGGGTTATAGGTCGCGTGAAATTATTGACCAGCTCAATAGGTGGGAAGTCAGAGTTGATTTTAAAGATGATATTGACCTTCCTTTAAGAGATAGTGATGGGCATATATCTCTTCCTAAAAAGTTCTTTAAATACGACCTTCCGGACCAGGTTAGTGCTCAGGAAATTGCTCAGATGCGGCAGGTGCTGAATCTTCCGGCGGGCCGGAAAGTGATCGTCACGACCATGGCATCGTCAGAAGACCAAGGTGAGCTCCGCAAGATCCTGGATGCGCAGGCCAAGTTTGCAGGGTCAGGGCGCCCGTTGTTGATCCTGGGATTACGCCGTGTTGATGATAGCGCACGGGAATTCTTAAAAGGTTATCCATCGTTGAAATTCTTGGAACGCGGGCCGCAGGATATGGTGCCCGGACAGCCATTTAACGCAATGGCCCAGGGCCAGCCGATGAAGGATGCGGATGTTGTTGTCCTTAATACGACCGGCGAGCTTTTAAAATTGTACGCACTATCCGACCTTCCGCCGTTCGTGGGCAATGACCGTAATATTGCCGAGCCGATCAGTCAGGGGAAATTTACGGTCTTTCTCGATGATCAGTGGATCACTAATAAAAAGGCCAAAGATTTTTTCGCTGAAAATGGTGCGGCTCAGCCCGTGCAAGCTGATCTTTATGCGCAATTAAAGAATTGGTTGGATCACCCTGAAGAAGTCACGCACCTTAATGACGCCGCTGCACAAGCGATCAAGAGATACCGTGAAGCAAACTTTTCTGCAGCCCGTTTTAACACGGTACCGGAACTGGTTTTAAAGATCATGGCTTCTCCGAAAAAAACCGCCAGCTCGGGGGTAGATAATGTCACGGAAATGATCAGCACCTCCATAGGTGAGTTAGCGGTTAATTTTAAAGTTTCTGATGTTGCAATACCGCAGTTGAGTAGAAAAGGGCATATTTTAAATGCAGATGTTTCCCCTTTGAAAGCTATTATTAAGCGTTTTATTGAACAGGAGCTGAGGATCAGTTTGGATGCCCCAAGCGATACGGCAATCGATGTGCAGAGTTTAGTTGCTACGGAAATCGACAGGTTGTTTTTGTTGACATGGGGATCCAAGAAATACGTTATTAAGGTCGCAAACCCGGGAAGAAATACCTATCTTTTTAATGAATGGGAAATTCTTACGCATTTGAATGCGACAAGCGAACCGCGTAGCGATATTGTCAACCCTCTTTTTGTTGGACAAGAGTCCTGGATCCATGAAGACGATCTTTCTTTGCATAAAACAGAATATATTATTATGAATTATTTAGAGGGCAATGATCTCGTGGATTTGATCCGAGGGCAAACATTGCCGGTGACGCAGGTTCTTGATCTAGGGGTTGGACTTGCGGACACGGTCGGGTATATCCATAGTAAAGAGGTCATTGTTAGAGACTTGAAACCAAACAATATCCGGATTTTAAAGGATGGCCGAATCGTTTTATTCGATTTTAATGCGTCGGTGTCTGAGGAATATGACTGGGGCGACGATCCGTATTCACTTAAGTGGTTGGATGTTTCGGATTGGAATGCCGAAGACCGCGATGTTCCTCTCGAACAACGCCAGAAACCTGATGTCATGTACGATATTTTTAGCATAGGGATGACTTTACTTAGAGCATCTGTACGTACTCTTTATTCTGCCGAAAAAACTAATGTGGACAAGGCTTTGAGTGATGTTGAGAATCTCAAGTTACGCGCCATTATCGCCAAAGCCGTTGGCCCACGAGAGATGCGTTACAAGAACACGGCTGAACTCAAAGCGGATTTAGTGGCTTTGCAACAGGCGTTGAATGATAATCCCGCCGCCAGTTCGGGGGTCAACGAAGAGGTCGGTGGTATTGACCTTCGGGAAGAAAACCTCAATTTAGACCTGCGCGGCCCTGCCCCCGTTTTCGGGGGGGAGGCGGGGACGTTTAGCATGCCGACCGACCCGAGCCAGATCCAGAATATCCGTATTGACGGTCTTGTGCCGGTCATTTTAAACGTGACACCGTTGCCCAGTTTGCCTGCTTTTTTAAAGCTGAGTGAGGCTCAAACCGCTGAGCCAGCCCAACTTTCGCTTCAAAAGTGACCTTTTTTGCCCTAAAAAACTTATTGTCAACTAACGCTCTTGTGCTATAATCACCCGTCAACAGTGGAGAAAACTCATGGGTCTTGAGGAATTTGAACAGGACAAAAGGAAGTTTCCCCGCGCAACGTTCCGCGAAGCGGTGCAGTATCGCTTTGCCGATCACCCTGCTTCAAGCGGTACGGTTGGCTTTGATCTGAGCGAAGGGGGAGTGCGGTTCCGTACTGAAGAGTTCCTTCCCTTTGACGCTGAAGTGGTTATCCATCTTCAGCTCAAGGCGGAACGCGAAGCGACCCTGTTAGCCCGGGTCGTTTGGGCGCAAAAGGTCCCTTACGGCGACAGTTATCATGTCGGCTGTGAATTTCTAGAAAACCGGGAAAATGTTTTTCCCAGGTTTGTTGTTAAAAACTTTTTAGAGTTGCATCAAACGTAAAAGGAGCGTTGTTAAAGTTATGGCAGATGAAAAAAAAGAGGCGGCACCAGAGGTTATCAAGAATTGTGCCGGATGCAAAAAACCTGTAAAGAGATCTCGTCGTTATTTCCGTGACGGGAAATACTATTGCAATTATAATTGCTGGCGTAGTGCAAAGCCGAGCAAAGAAGCTGCTGCAGCCCCTGCGGAAGCATAAGATAAAACATTTTACGCAATATTGGTGGTGAAAACGTGAATCAAAAGTCTGTGAAGGAACGTCGCCGAGACCCGCGGTTTTTCGGAAGTATTCCCTTAAAGATATCCGGTGAAGATTTTGACCTTGTCACTGAGACCAAGAACCTGAGCAAGTCGGGTGCGTATTGCCGTGTCAATCAATACATCGAACCGATGACCAAGCTGAGGATCCAATTCCTTTTGCCATTCAAACGTAAAGACCGTACGGTCAACAAAAAGATCTCTTGTGGGGCGGTCATCGTCCGCACTGAGAGCGAACCGGCCAACGGCGCTTACAATGTGGCGATCTTTTTTAATGACATTCAAGCCCGCGACGCAGCGACATTGACCGATTATGTGTCGAATATGCTCGCCAGCGAAGCCGAGGCCAATCGTAAAGATAAATTGGGAGACAACTGATCTATGGAAGCTATGCTTGGCCAGATCACTCCGATACAAATGGCCGTCATGTTCGCGATCCAGTTGTGGGTCGTCGTTATTTTTCCTGTTATGGTTTTCCGTAAGCTTAATTATTTGACCGAGCTGGTGGAATCACAGTTCGAAGAAGAAACAGAACAAGCGGAATCGTAACATTGTCCTCCCACCCAAGGGTGCCTGAGCGGCCGATAAAAGTTTTGTATGAAGACAAAGATGTTGTTGTCTTCGATAAGCCGTCCGGCCTTTTGGTCGTCCCTGACCCCCAGGGCAAATCCCGCACATTAGAAAATATCGTTAACGAACAATACCCGCTCAATGAAAAGGGCGCATTGCATCCTTGCCACCGGCTTGACCGAGAAACGTCGGGCGTCATTATTTTTGCCCGTGGCCATGCCAACGCGGACAAGATCATGGATCAATTCCGTAACGGCTTGGTACAGAAAACATATATCGCTTTTGTCCGCGGCAAGATGAAAAAGCTCGTCGGTGAGATCAAAAGTATGATCCGTGATTTTCACGACCGAGCACGAAATGTGCGAGGGAGTGCCGGCCGCTCCGTAGGCCGGCGGGATGGGAAATTGGCTGTCACGCGTTATAAAGTTCTCGCGGTCAAACATCAGTTTAGTGTTGTTGAGGTTTATCCATTGACCGGCCGCACCAACCAGATCCGCATCCATTTGAGCGAACTCGGCCACCCCATCCTCGGCGAGCGGCTCTATGCTTTTGGAAAAGATTTTCCGGTCAAATTCGGCCGTATTGCTTTGCATGCCGCCGAGGTGAGCTTCAAGCACCCCGTCACGGGAGCGAAAATCACCGCGCAGGCCGAACTTGCAAAAGATATGGAAAATTTTTTAAATAGATATTAGAATGGTGAAGTTATTTCGACTGACCGGTAGGCTCCCTTTGGGAGGGACGTAATGTCCAAAGGAGTGCCGAGCCATCTGGCGAGGCCGATAAACCTCAGGAGGATGATTTGGAAAGTACGACTGTTGAGATCAAAGGAAAATCATTGAACGAACTTTGCGAAATCTGCCACTCCATTGCAGTTTCAAAAGGCTTCTGGGAAAAAGAACGCAATACCGGCGAAGCGTTAATGCTCATCGTTACTGAGTTAGCCGAAGCGATGGAAGCGCACCGCATCCAAGACCACGAAAATTTCAGGGAAGAAATTGCCGACAGCTTTATCCGGCTGATGGATCTTTGCGGCGGGATGAAAATTGATATTGAAGCCGAGATCGAGAAGAAGGCGAATAAAAACAAGAACCGTCCGTACAAGCATGGGAAAATCTGTTAATGAAAAAATTCTCACTCATTCTCGCGTGCCTATTTCTGACGGGTTGTGCCACGACCAATATGCCAAGCTATCTTCAGCCGAAGAAG
This sequence comes from Candidatus Omnitrophota bacterium, assembly GCA_020849375.1. GTDB lineage: Bacteria > Omnitrophota > Gorgyraeia > Zapsychrales > JANLHA01 > JADLGJ01. The sequence goes on along the minus strand of JADLGJ010000088.1, from coordinate 17,078 downwards.
CCGTATATTAAGCGCTATTATTCTAATTATGATAAAACATTGTCTTCCGTGAAAAGTATTTTGACCGAGCTGGGTTGGGGGCTGGAAGAGGCGACCGATCCAGGTGTTTATGAACATACCCGCTTTAATGACCTTGATGAGAACAAACTGCTGCTCGTGACCGCGGTCCGCCCGACCCCGATGCTCGTCGGGACCCGTTATGCACGTATGAATATTTACCTTCGCTCCAAAAAAGAAGTCTCGGAAGTGGAAGTCCGTTACCTGACAACGACTTCAACCGCGCTTAATAATTTCTCGACCTACAATAATGACGGCGCGGTCAAGCGTTTCTTCGCGCGGCTCGATGAAGTTTTGCCGCCGGTTGAAATGTTGTCGAAATAACCCTTATTCCCCATGGACAAATTCATCCTCAAAAGCCCGTTTCGGCCTGTCCCGGAACAGACGGCAGCTATTGATTTGCTCGTCGAAAATCTAAAGAAGGATGCCCCTTCGCAAGTCCTGCTTGGTGTCACGGGAAGCGGGAAGACGTTTACCTTGGCGAATGTTATTGAGAAAGCCAACCGCCCGACGCTCGTCATTTCACATAATAAAACTTTGGCCGCCCAGCTTTACGGCGAGTTCAAAGAGTTTTTCCCCCAGAACGCCGTTGAGTATTTCGTCAGCTACTACGATTATTACCAGCCCGAAGCGTATATCCCACAAACCGACGTTTATATCGAAAAGGATTCTTCGATCAATGACCGATTGGACCGGCTGCGTTTGGCCGCGACCACATCACTGATGTCCCGCCGTGACACCTTGATCGTGGCGAGCGTTTCGTGCATTTATAATCTCGGTTCGCCTGGTGATTATAAGAATCAACTTGTTTATTTTGAAAAAGGCCAGACTTTAGACCGTGATGAAGTGATCCGCCGGCTCATTGATATTCAATACGAACGCAATGATTATGAATTTACCCGCGGCAAGGTGCGTGTGCGCGGCGATGTCGTTGAAATTTTTCCTGCGTACCGGCAAGATGCTGTGCGTGTAGTCTTTCTCAGCGGAGCTGAGGGTGATGAGATCGAGAAGATCAGTCAGATCGAGCCGGTCACCGGCGACATTATCCAGAATTTAGACAAGGTCGCGATCTATCCGGCAAAGCACTTTGTGGTCAAGGAGCCGTATATCACTAATGCGATGGCAGGAATTGAAGAGGAATTGATGTTGCGGGTCAAAGAATTGAATTCGCAGGGCAAGCTTTTGGAGTCCCAGCGCCTTAATTCGCGCACCCGTTACGATATGGAAATGATGAAAGAGGTCGGTTATTGCCACGGGATCGAGAATTATTCCCGTGCTTTGTCGGGCCGTCCGCCGGGTGCCCGTCCATTTTGTCTGTTGGATTATTTCCCGGATGATTGTTTGATCTTGGTCGACGAATCGCACGTCACCGTGCCGCAGATTCGCGGGATGTACGAGGGCGACCGTGCGCGTAAACAAAATTTGGTCAATTACGGGTTCCGTTTGCCGTCGTGTTTGGATAACCGGCCGCTTAAATTTGATGAATTTCGTTCTTTAGTCAAACAGTGGGTTTTCGTCTCTGCGACACCGTCCCCATATGAAGTTACGGAGAGTAAAGGAAAAATGGTCGAACAGGTCATTCGCCCGACGGGGATCATTGACCCGCCGATCGTTCTCCGTCCGACCGCGGGGCAGGTCCAGGATCTGATGGAAGAGATTAAGAAGCGTGCGAAAATTGACGAGCGTGTCCTTGTCACAACGTTGACCAAGAAAATGTCGGAGGACCTGACGTCGTATTTGGAAGAGCAGGGGATCAAGGTCAAGTATTTGCATTCGGATATCGAAACCATTGACCGCTCAAAGATCCTGCAGGAATTGCGGCAGAAAAAGTTTGATTGCTTGGTTGGCGTTAATCTTCTCCGTGAAGGTCTTGATCTTCCCGAGGTCTCACTCGTTGCGATCTTCGACGCTGACAAACAGGGCTTTTTGCGTTCTCGCACCTCGCTCATTCAAGTCGCGGGCCGTGCGGCGCGTAACGTGAACGGGATCGTCATTATGTATGCCGACACCGTGAGCCAGGCCATGAAGGACGCCATTGAAGAATGCGAACGCCGGCGCAAGATCCAAACTGCGTTTAATGAAAAATATAACATCACGCCGCAAAGCATTATGAAGAGCATCAAAAAAGGCGGCATTGATGAATTAGCGCTGGAAGACGCCGAGGAAGTTATGTTATACTCGACGGGGTTGAGCGAAGAAGAGTACGCCTTCACGAACATGATCGCGGAATTAGGAGCGCAAATGGAAACAGCGGCACGCAATTTGCAGTTCGAAAAAGCCGCGGTGATCCGCGACAAGATCAAAGAAGTCAAAGAGACGAACAACTGGGACGAACTTAAGGCCAACAAAAGTAAAATTGATGACAAAATCAAGAAACGGGAAAAATAGCTTCGGCCGGGTGGCGCGGAGGGGAGTCCTCTGCCCGACGAGCCAGACTTTAGCTGGCGAGGCGGGTAGAGTCCCGCAGCGACAGGACCCGGTAGTGCTCGCTGTTGACGTCGGGAATACTTATATCCATTTCGCTTTCTTTTTAGGTGATAAGATCGTCCGCCGTGATAGCGTGAAAACGGTGCAAAAAGAATTGGCGCTCAAGAGAAGCGTCGCAGCTGTTTTGAAGCGCTTGCGTGTTGACCAGGTCTTGGTTTGCAGTGTTGTCCCCACCGTGACGAAGGTTTTGGAGCCGTTATTTCAAAAGATCCTAGGCGTCAAAGCTGATGTTATCGGCCGCGATATTATTGTGCCGATCAAGAACCGTTATTCAAATCCAAAACAAGTCGGGCAAGATCGTCTGGTCTGCGCTTATGCGGCCAGTGAAATGTACGGGCATCCCGCCATCGTCATTGATCTTGGTACCGCGATCACGCTCGACGTTGTTTCTGCCCGTCGGGAATACCTCGGCGGGATCATTGTCCCGGGAATCCATATTACTGCCGAGACTTTGTTCGAACGTACTGCACTTTTACCTTTGGTCGAGATCACTAAACCAGAACATCTTATCGGGAAAGACACGCAGGGGAGTATTCTCAGCGGGATTTTCTACGGTTACGGGGAAATGTTGAAGGGTTTGATCGGCTTGCTCTCAAAAGATTCTAAAAACGCCCCCAAAGTTATTCTTACCGGCGGCCACGCCAAACTTATGGCTGAGTATATTAAGGACAAGGTCAAGCTCGTCGAGCCCGACCTTGTCTTTAAAGGCATTCTTCTTTTAGCCAAAAACTAATTATTTTTTATTCTTTTGCTGATCGCCTGATGTTCCTGCCACGCGAGTAGCCACGCAGCTCCGGCGGCGGCGCAGGGTGCGATCAAGGGAATCATGGTCAATGTGCCCTTGGATTGTGTCAGTAAGCCCACCGCATAAGCAAACCCTACGAACGGCGAAAGTGAGCCGGCGTCAACCAGCCTTTCAAATTTGAAATTAAAGACCGCCGCGACAAGCCACGGAATAAAAACCCACCAAACGATCAGGGTCGTGACAAAGAAGATCTTATTTCCGCGAAAACGCCCTAGCCGGAAAAACTCTAAGAAGCCCGCGAACGCAATAATGTGGCTGCCGAGCATGATCAGCGCCGCGTTAGCATGGATCAACGGAGTTTTCATAATGACAACGTACGGAACGATGAATAGCGCGCCGATCACGAGATAGATCAGGATAGACGGGAAGCTGGTCGCCCCGTCGTCAAAAAGGCCGTTGAGCTTGGCGGATTTCTTGCCGCTTAAGATCACATATTTCGAACGCTTGAAATAACTCGGCACGGTGAGGAACCCGATAATAAAGCCGATCACCGCGAACATGAAGAGGAACGTGGTCGTACTCTGTTCGAGTAAGCGCTCCGGTGAGTTGTAGTAGTAAGAGCGGTACCCGCCGCGATCGGCCAATTGATCGAAGTGGATGTAGCTTGCCACGAAGAACCCGGTTAACATCAAGAAGATGAAAAAGCAAAAACGGATCACGTCTTCCTTGGCGAAAGCCGGGCTGTTGGGCATACTGAAGACCCTTTTTAAGGCCCGTATCATGATGAGCGTGAGCGGGAGCTGAACCAGCACCTGTAAGACGATCAACGGCAACTGGAACGTAAAGAACCAGCCGTTATAGTTGAGGCTGGAGTCTTGATAGATATATTTGATCGCGGTGACGCCCAAAAGATGAGTGAAGAAAGTGGAATGGGTCGAAGCGAACGCAAAGCCCAGAAGCGGCCAGCCGAACATAAAGAATAAAAAGAAAAGGACGATCGGGGAGCCGCGCTTTTTTTGCGGTGAGATCAGGGAAAATGCCGCGGCTGTCGTTTGGAAGAAGATCCCCGACAACAAAAGTGAGAAGTTAAATAAAAGAATGCCGCCAAGATCAAGCTTTGGCAGAAACGCAAAAGGAAGTTCAATCGCAAAGAGGATGACGAAGACCATCCATTCGAACCACGTCCCGCCGAAAACAAGGCCGAAGATCTTTTCCAGGACCGGCTGGGGCGAGTTGCGGTGAAAATCCAAGGTTTCGCTTGTGCGCTCGCGGCTCGCTAAATATCCGACGATGATCGGGGCTTCAAGAAGCAGGACTAACGCCTGGATCGCCGCGATCACATAGAACAAGGCTTCCCAGATCTTGTCCGGCCTTTTTTCATTGATCGAGATCGTCAAAAAAGACAAAAGGATGATGCTTGCGATCAAGATCCCGAAGCATGCCAAGTGTACCGGGCGGTTGCGTTCGTGCCAGCAGCTGAGGAACATCGCGTTATTTTTAAGATTGTAAGGGTTCATGCGACCTCCTTAGCACCGACTTTAAGGAAAATGTCTTCGATGTCGTCATTTTTAAGAGAACATTCCGCGATGCGTACACCGCTGGTGAGGACCTTGTTGAGGAATCGCACCGCATCGTCGCCGGTATTCCCGAAACGGATGACATAACCGCCTTTGTTGTGGGATACGCGGTCGAGAGGGATGCCTTCTGACGCTAATAATTTTTCTAGGACATCGGTTCCTGTGTTCTCGTCGCTAAAACGTACGGTGATGGTTTGCCCGCCGCCGGTTTGCGTACGGATCTGGTCAATAGAACCGGCCACGACCAAATCCCCTTTTTCTAAAATGATCGCTGAATCAATAAATTCACTTAACTCCGAAAGGATATGGCTGGAGATCAGAACCGTGGCACCATTATTAGCGGCTTCTTTGATCAAGTCGCGCATTTGTTTGCGCGCGATCGGGTCGAGCCCGCTGGCTGGCTCGTCGAGAAGGAGGATGTTGGGGTTGGATTCGAGCGTTTTGGCCAGAACCAAACGCTGGCGCATCCCGCGGGACAGCCCTTTGATCAAGGAATCGCGTTTGGAAACCAGGTCGCTTTTCTCGAGCCATTTTTTGACATGGGCTGGCCGTTCTGCGGCGACGATATCGTAGGCCGCGGCGAACACGTCTAAATATTCCCAGACCTTTAAATTTTCATAAACAGGGGAGAAGTCCGGCATGTAACCGACATGGCGTAGCGCTTTTTCACGTTCCAAGTCCAGATTAAATCCATTAAGGACGATCGAACCTTGCGTCGCTTCGATGACCCCGGCCAGGGCTTTGATCGTCGAGGTTTTACCGGCGCCGTTGGGCCCGACAAAGCCGTAGATCTTACCGCGCTCGAGTTGGAAGGAAATATCGTGCACCGCCATGACTTCGTCGTAGGCGATGCGTAACTGTGAGACTTCGACCACATTGTTCATCCGTGAGCCCCCGTTAATTTTTTAGTCCAACGCTTGAAGGATCCTTTGAAAGTCAAAGCAGGTGTTCCAATAGGTGATCTGTTGTTTGCAGAGTTCGTATTCCGGCGTTGAATCGCCAAGGTTAAAACATTTCCGGGCTTGTTCTGTCCGCATCGCTTTGATGACCAAGCCGTGGTACATCCCGATGAATATCCAGATGAAGATGATCCAAGGGACGATGTGGGTCTTCTTTTTGCGTTTTGTAATATCTAAGAGCCATTGTTGACAATAATGGCATTTCAGCGCTTCTTCGTTGATCGGCTGATCGCAAAAAGGACAATTTTTCATAGGCGTGTTCTCCCTAAGAGATCGTTCTAATTCCGAGGGCAGGTCTAGGGATAATCGCGCGTTGATTTTTTGCCTGACAACTAATTAGAATACACTAAAATCCGCATTTTCTTGAGCTCATTTTAATTTTTTTCTTGACAAAATCCAAATGGTTCGTAGAATTAGCACTCATTAAGAGCGATTGCTAAGCGCGCGCTAAAAGGATTGTTAAACTCATTTAGAGTTTACTTTATAGTTCAACCGTTTTAACTAGGAGGTAAGCAGTGAAGTTACAACCATTAGCAGACAGAGTCATCGTCAAGCCTCTCGAAGCTCTCGAGAAGACCAAGGGCGGTATCTTGCTCCCTGAAACAGCCAAAGAAAAACCCCAAGAAGGAAAGATCGTCGCAGTCGGTAAAGGAAAAGTTTCCGATAACGGCCAACTCCAAGCACCGGAAGTCAAAGTCGGCGACCGCATCCTTTACGGAAAATACAGCGGCAGCGAAATCTCCACATCAGAAGGCGAAGACCTTTTGATCATGCGTGAAGATGACATCCTCGCAGTATTCAAGGATGGAAAATAAAATTTCAGCGACGACGGGTCCTGTCGCTGCGGGACTCTACCAGCCTCGCCAGCTAAAGTCTGGCTCGTCTGGCAGAGGACTCCCCTCCGCGCCACCCGTCGAAATGAGTAACGTCTTTAATTAACTCAACACAATTGTAAAAAGGAGTTATTACCATGGCAGCAAAACAATTACTATTCGGCGACGAAGCCCGCCGCAAGATCCTCGCCGGTGTAGAAAAACTCGCCCGCGCGGTCAAAGTCACCTTAGGTCCTAAGGGACGCAACGTTGTCTTAGACAAGAAATTCGGTTCTCCGACAGTTACCAAAGACGGCGTTTCCGTTGCAAAAGAAATCGAACTTGAAGATTCATACGAAAACATGGGCGCCCAGATGGTCAAAGAAGTTGCAGAAAAGACCTCTGACCTCGCCGGTGATGGTACCACCACCGCGACCGTTCTCGCCGAAGCGATCTACCGCGAAGGTTTAAAGAACGTCACCGCAGGTGCTAACCCGATGGCTTTGAAGCGCGGTATTGACCTCGCTGTTGAAAAAGTCGTCGCCAAGATCGCCTCCATCGCGACCAAAATTGATTCCAAAAATACCAAACAAGTTGAACAAGTTGCTTCTATCGCCGCCAACAGCGACAATGTCATCGGTAAGAAGATCGCCGAAGCGTTTGACGCCGTCGGTAAAGATGGTGTCATCACCGTCGAAGAAAGCAAGACCATCAACACCGAGCTCAAGATCGTCGAAGGGATGCAGTTCGACCAAGGTTATCTTTCTCCGTACTTTTCCACCGACTTGGAAAAAATGGAATGCGAACTTGATGATCCTTACATCTTGATCTACGAAAAGAAGATCTCCAGCATCAAAGACATGCTCCCGCTTTTGGAAAAAGTCGCCAAAGCCGGACGTCCGATCGTCATCATCTGCGAAGATGTCGAAGGTGAAGCGTTAGCCACCTTAGTCGTTAACAACATGCGCAAGATCTTAACCTGCGCGGCTGTTAAAGCTCCGGGTTACGGCGATCGCCGCAAGGCCATGTTGGAAGATATCGCGGTTTTGACCGGCGGTAAAGCCATCACGGAAGACCTCGGTTTGAAGTTGGAAACCGTTGAATTGACCAGCTTAGGCCGTGCCAAGAAAGTCAAGATAGATAAAGACAACACCACGATCGTCGAAGGTGCCGGTAAGACCGATGCGATCAAGGCCCGTATCCTCCAGATCAAGAACCAGATCGGCGCTACGGAATCGTCATACGACAAAGAAAAGTTGCAAGAACGTTTGGCCAAGTTAGCCGGCGGTGTTGCGATTATCAATGTCGGTGCCGCGACCGAAACCGAAATGAAAGAAAAGAAAGCCCGCGTCGAAGACGCTCTCCACGCCACACGTGCCGCTGTTGAAGAAGGCATCGTTCCGGGCGGTGGGGTCGCATTACTTCGCGCGATCGAAAGCTTAGATAGCATCAAGGTCAAAGGCGACGATGAAAAGACCGGCGTTGATATTATCCGCCGTTCGCTCGAAGCCCCGATCCGTCAATTGTGTGACAATGCCGGGCTTGAAGCGTCCGTCATCGTTGCTCATTTGAAGGCCGAAAAAAGCGCCAATGTCGGTTACGACATCGGTCAGGATAAATACGTTGATATGTTAGAAAGCGGCGTTATTGATCCGGCCAAAGTTACCCGCACCGCGTTGCAAAACGCGGCGAGTATCGCGTCATTATTGTTAACGACCGAAGCGCTCATCACTGACGCTCCGCAAAAAGATGCTCCTGCAATGCCGCAGATGCCAGGCGGCATGGGTGGTATGGGAATGGGGATGTAAAAAGTCCCAAGAAGTTGCAGTAAATCAAACCCCCGTCTGCCAAAAACAGGCGGGGGTTTTTATTATGGGAGAGCTCGTATGAGAAATTTAGAAAAGCATAAAAATGATTTAAAACTTTTAATTGAAGAAGGTGATCGCCTGTTTCTTGCAGTTCAACATCAATTCGACTTAGAATTTAAAAAACAGACCGAAAAGATTTTAAAAGAAAAGTACGATGTATTTGCTAAAGAACTACCCTCGTTTATTACAAATTATCAAGTCTGGTATTCGGAAGCATTAGCTATAATCAGAGTTCTCTTGCCGGATCGACTAGGTGATTTTGTAAAGCTTTATGAAAAACCAAAGTCTCGTAAAGACTTAACGTGCGCAACCTATGCTATCGAGGTGAAAATAGAGTGAAAATAGGGACGGAGCCCTATTTATTAGATTGCTTCGCCTGCGGCTCGCAATGACGTAAATAAGTAAGCTCGCAATGACGGAAATTTTCAAAGAAAATAGCGACGGAGCCAAATTAATAAAAATTTACAAGGACGCAGGATGATAAACTCACTCAAAAATATTGTTAACTTTTGCAAAAAGATCGTTACCGCGCCGGCTTTTGATAAGTTCATCATTAGCATCATAATCGTCAACGCAATTGTGATCGGGCTGGAAACTTCCCCCCGGCTTATCGTACAATTCGGCCATCTCTTCGAGCTTTTTAATGCGGTCGTCTTGGTGATTTTTATTGTGGAAGCGGCCTTAAAGATCACGGCGGAAGCCCCGCGCATTGATCGTTATTTTCGGAAGGGATGGAATATTTTTGATTTTTCGATCGTTGTTATTTCACTCGTGCCTTCCGTTGGACAATTTGCGACTGCAGCGCGGTTGGTGCGAATTCTTCGTGTCGCGCGCTTGATCAGCATGGTCCCGGACCTGAGGGTTATTATTTGGGCATTACTCCGTTCTTTGCCGAGCATGCTGCACATCGTCATGCTTTTGTCGGTGCTGTTTTATATTTACGGTGTTATTGGATTTTATTTATTTCACACCGCCGACCCAGAACGATGGGGCAATTTGGGAATGTCGTTGTTGACTTTGTTCGGGGTTGTGACCTTGGAGACCTGGGTTGATGTCATGCGCGCTGTTCTGCCGGCATATCCGTTCGCGTGGATCTACTTTATCAGTTTTATTGTTGTGGGGACGTTCATGTTCGTGAATATGTTCGTTGCGGTCGTGATCAATAATCTGACCGAAGCCAAGAAAGAAACCCTGGAAGAGCTTAAAGAGCCGGTTACTAAGGACGAACTTCTCAAAGAACTTCGCGATACGAAGGAAGCTCTGCTGCGTTTAGAGCAGAAGCTTCATGACCGCCATTGATAAACAATTTGGCCCCGCTCTACCCGTGCGGCTGAAAATGAGTTATCCTTTAGTGATGGAAGGAGATAGGTCTGTGAAAATAAGATCCGCCCAAAAAGGCTTCACCCTCGTGGAGATCATGATCGTTGTTGCTATCATTGCCCTTTTGGCGGCGATCGCCATCCCCAATATTATTAGAGCCAAAATTCTCGCCAATGATTCATTAGCAAAAGCCACATTGCGCTCTCTTTCGACCGCTTCCGAAACCTTTGCCAACGCCAATGCCGGCAACTATCCGACGGACATCACCTCTTTGACCGGGGCAACGCCGCCGTTCATCCAGCTCAATTATTGCGGCCTGGCTTATTCAGGCTTTACCTACTCGTGTACGATGGGATCGGGGTCTTATACCTATATCGCTGAGCCGGCGACGGTTGGGACGACCGGGACAACGACCTGGACGATCTCGACGGGCGGGATTATCACTCCATAGGGCCTACCCAAGGTCTTGAAAATAGGGTATGCTTGAAGTGGTGGTAGGCCTGGAAGGTAGGCTGAAATGGTTAAGTATTTTGCTCTTGCTGTGATCGTATTCTTGTTTTTCCAGACGCCTTTTTATAAGACGTCCGTTGTGCCGCAGTATACAAAGTTTGAAGCTGCCGTCAGTAAAATGTTCGCTGTAAATCCCGCTAATATCAAAGAAAAGAAATATCCCGCGACGGATCCATCTCATAACACGCCACCGTTGCAGCCCGTTGTCCGCCCGCCAGCACCTGCGAACGATCCGCTGAATTCGGTTGCTGATTTCATGCCCAAGAAGTCCGCGACATCAGGCGGCACCAGGACCGTTTCCGGCCCCAAGACGAAGAAATCATTTTTTAAGGGTTGGAATCTGCAGAAGTAATCTTGTTTTTCTATTGCACTTAATAAGTTTCAGAAAACGCGTGCTTTCAATCGGGATTTACGGTAAAAAGTAAGTATGCTACTACAAAAAATCATGAAAATCCTACTCGTTCTTTTTAAGAAGATCATTCTGGGGGTGCTGGGTGTGGCTATTCTCGGGCTCGGCGTGATCCTGATCTTTATCGAACGTAAAACGGACGCCGCAGAAGAGCAGGTCAAGTCCTGGGAAGAGACGACCTGCAAGGTTTTGAGCGTTAGTGCTGCCGACGAGACTTTTTATATCCAGTGCCAATACACGGTTGATGGACAAACATATTTGGTCAAGAACAAGACCCCATCGTTGAATCCGTATTTTAATGCTGTTGGTTCGCGTAACGGCAAGGTCGTGGTCACGGTGGTTGACAGCCGCAAGCGAGGCCATTTTTATGAATTCGAAAACGGCGGGACATCGCCGGTTTGGTACGAGCCCGGTAATCCGGCGAACTCGGTGCTGATCCCGTACGCGGCTTCATTGAAAGGATTTTTGTATTGTGGTGTTTTGTATTATGTGGGCATCATTGCTTTGTTGATTTTTGGCTGGAATAAACGAATGGCTTTAAAGAGGGATAACTGACATGGTGATCATCCCGGAAAAAGATCCGCCGAGAGTGCCGACGCGAGATGATTTGTACAATCTTGCATTGGTTTATTTGATCGCCTGTGCGGCCAGTTTGATCGCTTGGTTGGGGATGGATATTGCAAATCATTCTTTTTTTGAATCGCAGGCCATTGATGATAAGCTTAAGCCGGCCCTGCTGATCGCTTTTGTTTTTTGCCTTGGGATGGCGATCTCGTTCTATCACAAAGCCCGCGTGACCTTATTCATCACGCCGCCGAAAGAAGAGAGGATTACGATCAAACTTGACCCTAACAGTACTTTTACTAAAGACGCCTTCAAAAAATTTGATAATTCAGCCCCGCCGGAAACCCCTCCCGATAACGACCCTAAAGTATAACTAACTTATTCTGCCGTAATGGTTTGCATGCCTCTGGTTTTGGTCTTGCTGCTTAAAAAGGTGTATACTTAAAGCGGTAACAGTGAAGCTCTTTGAGGTTATTGCCATGAAGAAAAAACGGGTCTTGATCATTGATGACGCTTTGGATTACCGTGTCCTTTTGTCAAAAGGATTTAAGAACGACGGTTATCAGGTCTTTTTGGCCAAGGACGGGATCGAAGGATATGTTAAATTCTTTAAGGTCAAGCCCGATATTATTCTCCTCGATATTCTGCTCCCGAAAATGCGCGGCGACACTTTTATCAAATGGCTCAAGGGGACCGAGTTAGGGATGGCCACGCCGATCATTGTCGTCTCTGGTCATACAGCGATGAAGGATTATCTTTATGAGCTTGGCGTTGAGCTTTTCTTTGAAAAACCCTGCCCCGTCAAATATGTGTTGTTGGCCGCCGAAGGTGTGGTTGACATCCGTCAGAAAATTAAAAACCTGAATGCCGATCTGCGGCAAATGAAGGCCAAGTTCGATTTTAAAACCTTCCGCAGTGAAGAAGATGTTACTGAGGAAAAGCTTAACGAATCCCGCGATTATAAGATCTGTGGTAACTGTCACCGCACCGTCCCTGTATCTATAAGCCGCTGCCCCCGTTGTGGAAGTTCCAATATCGAAGCTAAATTTCTCGAGTAAAACCGCCGTAAATGCCTAAATACTTGATAAATAATGGCTTATAAAAATAGCTATTTTTTTAAATTGATTGACTTTTGAGCCGCTTTTCGATATATTATTGGCTTAATATTCTTATAAAATTTGCTCCAAATCTATATTTTTAGGGGGGTTCTAGCAATGGCGGAATGGATCGGAATTGGCCGTCGCGCACGGCGTTGTTACGGATTTGACGAGGTCGCGCTCGTTCCGGGCATGGTCACGGTTAATCCCAACGAAGTTGATCCCAGCTGGAAGATCGGCGACAAGAAATTTGAGGTCCCGATCCTGGCTGCAGCCATGGACGGTGTTGTGGACGTTAAATTTGCCATCGCGATGGGGAAGATGGGCGGTATCGCGGTCCTCAACCTCGATGGTATTCAAACCCGTTATGAAAAACCGGAAGAGATCTTAGCCGAGATCGCTAATGCCTCGCCGGAAGAAGCCACCAAGCTCGTCCAAAGCCTTTATTTAAAGCCGGTCAAAGATGAATTGATCGCCAAGCGCATCCGCGAGATCAAAAAAGCTAAAGTTTCTCCGGTTGTCAGCTGTATCCCGCAGAACGCGAAACACTTTTCCGATATTGCCGTCGAAGCCGGTTGTGATATTTTTATTGTCCAGCAGACGGTTGCTACCAATAAACACATTTCTTCCGAATATAAAGTTCTCGATCTTGAAAAATTTGTCAAAAGCTGCAAGATCCCTGTCATCCTAGGGAATTGTGTTACTTATGACATGACGCTTGAGCTCATGGAGATCGGTGCCGCCGGCGTTCTCGTCGGGATCGGCCCGGGCGCGGCTTGTACGACCCGCGGGGTCCTTGGGATCGGTGTTCCGCAGATCACGGCGACCGTTGACGCGGCTGCCGCCAGAAATTATTTCTTTAAACGCCGCGGCAAATATATCCCGATCATCACCGACGGCGGGATGCGTATCGGCGGGGAAATTTGTAAAGCGATCGCGGCCGGTTCGGACGCGGTCATGGTCGGTTCTTCGTTCGCCCGCGCTGAAGAAGCTCCGGGACGCGGTTATCATTGGGGGATGGCGACATCGCACGCCAACTTGCCGCGCGGGACACGCATTCGTGTCGGTACGACCGGAACATTGAGAGAGATCCTTTTAGGGCCGGCCAAGGTTGATGACGGTTCACAAAACCTCGTCGGTGCCTTGAAGACCTCGATGGGTTCGTTAGGATGCAGTAATATTGCCGAAATGCAAGATGTTGAAATGATCATCGCCCCGTCCATTCAGACTGAAGGAAAAGTCTTTCAGGTTGGGCAACGGGTTGGTATGGGGAAGTAAATTTAAAAAAGGGTAGGACATGACAGCAAAAGTTAAAGCGAAATCAAAAAGTTCTAACGGCGGCTCACTGCAAAAGAAATTCATGAACCGCAAGAAGAAGTTCAAGGCCAGCCGTTGGGCCGCGAAACCTGCGCGCAGTTCCAAATTCGCCAAGATGAGCAAGACCTCGGTCATCACCAAACCGCGGGTCAAGGAATTGATCTTGGTCTTGGATTTTGGTTCGCAATATACCCAGCTGATCGCACGCCGTATCCGCGAAAATAAAGTTTTCAGCCGTATCGTCCCTTACAACATTTCCGCCGAGGAGATCAAAAAACATAACCCGAAGGGGATCATTCTTTCGGGCGGGCCAATGAGCGTTTATGATAAAGGCGCCCCGCTTCCGAAGCCGGAGATCTTTAAGCTGGACATCCCGATCCTCGGGATCTGCTACGGGATGCAGTTGATCACACATATGTTCGGCGGCACCGTGCAAAAGAGCAAGGAACGCGAGTTCGGCCGTGCAGAGCTTTTTGTTGACAGCAACAAAGACCTGTTCGCCAATCTCCCAACGAATTTGACTTGCTGGATGAGCCATTCGGATATCGTCACCAAGATCCCGCAAGGTTTCACGACGCTCGCTCACACGTTGACCACATCGTTTGCCAGTATGGCGAACCGTCAAAAGAAAATTTATGCTGTTCAATTCCACCCTGAAGTCGTTCACACGCAACGCGGGGCACAGATCTTGGTCAACTTTGTTTATCAGATCTGCGGATGTTTGCCGCGCTGGACGATGGACAAATTTATTGATGCTTCTATTTTGCAGATCCAAGAAACCGTCGGTAAAAAGCGCGTCGTTCTCGGTTTGAGCGGCGGGGTGGATTCTTCGGTCGCAGCGGTTTTGTTGCAAAAAGCGATCGGTAAGAATCTTTTCTGTATCTTTGTCGACAATGGATTGTTGCGCAAGAATGAAGCCGCGTCCGTTGAGAAGACGTTCAAGGGCCATTTCAAGATGAATTTGCAGTGCGTTGATGCGTCCCAGCGTTTTTTGAACCGGCTCAAAGGTGTTGAAGACCCGGAACTAAAACGCAAGATCATCGGTGACGAATTTATCAAGGTTTTTCAAGATGCATCCAAGAAGATCAAAGGCGCAGAATTTTTAGGCCAGGGCACGCTCTACCCCGACGTGATCGAGTCGATCTCCCCGATCGGCGGCCCTTCTGCGACGATCAAAAGCCATCACAATGTCGGCGGTTTACCAAAAGACATGAAGTTCAAATTGGTCGAGCCGTTGCGTGAATTGTTCAAGGATGAAGTCCGCATCATCGGTAAGGTCATGGAAATGCCGGATACCGTCTTGGCCCGTCAACCCTTCCCGGGCCCGGGATTGGCGATCCGTATTTTGGGCGAAGTCACCAAAGAACGTTTGGAGATTTTGCGCGAAGCTGACGAACGTGTGATGGACGAGATCAAAAAAGCCGGGATGTACACGGAAGTTTGGCAGAGTTTTGCCGTCCTTCTGCCGGTTAAGACCGTCGGCGTCATGGGCGACCAACGCACCTACGAAAACGTTATCGCGATCCGCTGTGTTTCCAGTGTGGACGGGATGACCGCTGATTGGGTGCATTTGCCATATGACCTGTTGGCGCGGATCTCGAACCGCATCATCAATGAAGTGACTGGCGTGAATCGTGTCGTTTACGATATCAGCTCCAAGCCGCCAGCCACCATTGAATGGGAATAATCGCAGCTGTTCTGTAGTTCGACCCCCGAAACTCCTCAACCCATCTGCTCTTAAAGCATTGGCATAAATACATTTGCCTCTGCTCCCCGGATATTTTATACTTTTGGCGTATAAAGGCCCTATAAGTCTTAAACTAACTCTAAGAAATGAAAATAATGATACAAAAATCCCGTATGCTTTTTTATAGAAGTGTTGTCAGCTTTGTGCTGATGGCCTTTGTGGCCAGCCTTTTGTCGCCCTCTTTAAGTTTTGCGCAAGGTATGAATTTGCCGGTTCCTGGAACAATGGTGATGCCGAGCAACGGCTACACTCCGGCCCTTATTCGCGGGATCACGATCGAGCCTCTTAACCCCCTCAAGTTTGATTTTATTATTGATACCGGGCACTCCCAGCTCGAAGGTGAGTCGCTCGAGCTGGAAAGCACAAAACTTATCAAATATTTTCTCGCATCGCTCACCGTTCCGGAAGATGAATTGTGGGTCAATCTTTCGCCGTACGAAAAAGAACGGATCGCGTCCGAATCGTTCGGCCGTACCGAGATGGGCCGTGACCTTTTGGGACAGGATTATATTTTAAAGCAATTGACGTCGTCATTGTTGTATCCCGAGAGTTCTTTGGGCAAAGAATTTTGGAAACGGGTTCACGATAAAGCGCGGGCTAAGTTTGGCAACGTTGAGATCCCCGTAAATACGTTCAATAAAGTTTGGATCATCCCTGAAGATGCGGTCGTTTATGAACACAAGAACAGCGCCTTTGTCGTCAAGAGCCGTTTGAAGGTCATGCTTGAACAAGATTACATGGCCCTGAAACAAGATCCGAAGCTGAAAGCTGCGATCGAAAAGTCGCAATCCGCCCAAACCCAAGATATTAATGTGCTCGGTTCGCAGGTCGTGCGTGAGATCATTATTCCCGAGATCGAAAAAGAAGTGAACGAAGGCCAGAACTTCGCGAACTTACGGCAAATTTATAACTCGATGATCCTCGCCGCGTGGTTTAAGAATACATTGCGCGAATCACTGCTCGGCCAGGTTTATGTTGATAAAAATAAAGTCCTTGGTGTTGATGCCGACGATCCGCAGGCGAAAGAAAGAATTTACGAGCAGTATTTAGAAGCGTATACCAAAGGTGTTTATAACTACATCAAAGAAGATATCGACCCGGTGACGAATGATGTGATCCCGCGCAAATATTTTTCTGGTGGTTTCATGGGTGATAATTTAAACGCGAGAGTGGCCAGCAGTACGGTTCGCGGCCCTGCGCCTGTTCTCGAATCGACGGGTACGATCGTGTCTGTGAGTACGGCGGTGGTGGAGAATCAGCGGGTAGTATTGCCGGAAGCCGCGGCAAGTCTCAAACGGAATTTGTTATCGCTGGCTCTTGGCGGGCTTATGTTTTTCTCTCCGGGCACGAGTAATGCTGTGACCGATCAAACGGCTGCGATCTATGCGAACAACCAAGCTGCGTATAAGACGAATATTAGTGTTGAGCAGGCGAGGGAAGAGCTCGATCGGAATATGACCGCCATGTTGGGGAAATTTAAGACTGAGCGGAGAACGGCTACGGTTGTGGCGCCGTGGGTGCGTCAGATCGCGCGCTCTGCACAAACATTCGATCAATTTACCGCTGAGATCCGTAAAGTACTTGCCGCCGAGACGGATAAAAATAAATT
>JADLGJ010000087.1 GCA_020849375.1 Candidatus Omnitrophota bacterium | reverse complement strand
GAAAAAGAACTGGAACGACAAGTCCTATCGCGGTTTAAGGTCATGGCCGGGATGGACGTTGCCGATAACCGCCGCCCGCAGGATGGAAGAACGATGATCAATTTCCGCGGACAGAATTACGATATCCGCTTATCCACGATCCCTGACATCCTGGGCGAAAATCTAGTTATGCGTATTTTGACCAAGGATTACTTCAATAAAGACATGTCTGCTCTTGGTTTTGACAAAGACGAGATCGCCTTGATCAACAAGATCACCGACCGCCCGCACGGTTTGATCTTAACCACGGGGCCCACGGGTTCAGGGAAGACCACCACTCTTTATTCGATGCTGGAACGGTTGAACCAACCGGGCCGCAACATCATCACCGTTGAAGATCCCGTTGAATATGAAATGACCGGGGTCACCCAGACCGCGATCAATGATTTTATCGGTTACCGTTTTGCGACCGCGATCCGCCATATTTTGCGCCATGACCCGGACATCATCATGATCGGCGAGATCCGTGACGTCGAAACTGCCGAGATCGCGATCCGCGCGGCTTTGACAGGGCATTTGGTTTTATCAACGATGCATACGAATACAGCGGCCGGGGCTATCACCAGGCTTTTGGAAATGAATATCGAACCCTTTTTGATCAGCACCTCGGTCAGTGCGGTCTTTGCCCAGCGTTTAGCCCGTGTTCTTTGCCCGCATTGCAAACAGGAATACATTCCGGCGGCGGACGTCGTAGAGCACATTAAAGAATTCTGCCCTGATACGAAGGACGTTAAATTGGCACACCCCGAAGGCTGCGACCGTTGCTTATGGACAGGTTTTTCAGGGCGGACTGGGATCTACGAAATTTTGGATGTTGACGATATTATGCGCGCCCTGATCCTTAAAAGAGCCAGCGAAAAAGAAATGATCAACGCCGCCACTACGAACGGGATGAAAAGTTTAAGGGCGTCCGGGATCAAAAAAACATTAAAGAAAGTCACCAGCATTGATGAGATCTTGCGCATCACGGCGCAGGAATAAGGTTTCCGGTAGAGACAATGCCTAATTATCTATACAAATTAAAAGATGAGAACGGCAAAGCCCTCTACGGTTTTTGGGAAGCCAGGGATGTCAGGGAATTAAAGTCGCGTTTACGGGCATTTGATGTTTTTTTTATCTCCGCAAAGATCTTTGACATTAAAGAATTAAAAAGGCAAACGGTCAGCTTCGACACGCTGTTAATGTTCACACACCGCCTGACGTCGCTCATCGAATCCGGGATCCCGATCCTTTCGGCATTGAATATCCTCTGGAAACAAAGCGAAGAGAAGACCATGCAATTGGTCATCAGCCGGATGTACCGCCACGTCGAAGACGGCGAGAATATTTCAAAAGCCCTCGATGAATTCCCCAATATTTTTCCGCTCATGTACCGCTCGTTGGTCCATGTCGCAGAAAAAACTGGGTCCATGGTCTTTATCTTGCGCCGGATCGTTGAATACCTGGAATATCAGCGACAATTCATTACGCGGGTCAAAAAAGCGATGTTATACCCGTGCATCGTCATGGTCTTGACCATTTTAGTTTTGATCGGGATGTTCACTTTTGTTGTCCCTACATTTCAGAAAGTCCTCGTCGGGCTGAACGCCGACCTTCCTTTGATCACCCGGGTCGTCCTTGGGTTGTCACGGGTCATGCGCAACCCGGTCTTTATAACTCTTGTCGTTGTTTCCATCGTCAGTGCGCTTATCGTGTACCGCGAAGTACGCAAGATCCCTGACCTGGGTTACAAACTTGACAAATATATGTTATCTTTACCGTACTTCGGCAATCTCTTTCTCACCATGGCGATCAGCCGCTTTATTAATTCATTGCGGGTTTTGATCGGTTCAGGCTTACCGATCGTTGAAAGCATTGATGTCGCGAAATCGACCATCACGAATAAATATTTGATCAAACATATCGGTGATGTCAAAGAAGGCGTCAAGCAAGGCCGCTCGCTCTATGAAACGTTCCGTGACACAAAAGTATTCCCAGTCCTCTTGGTCGAGATGCTCGGGATCGGAGAAAAAGTCGGGACCGTCACAAAGGTCCTGGAAAACCTGACCAAACATTTTGACGAAGAAGTTGATTATAAGCTTAATAAGTTCTTAACGATTATTGACCCCATCTTGATCATCATCGTCGGAACGATCATTATCTTTACAATGTTGGCCATTTATATGCCGATCTTCTCAATTTGGAATAAATTAGCAAGTTAAAAAAGGAGGGGCACGAAACAGGACATCAATCACGTAGAAACTTACGGTTAAACATAAATGTAACAAAAACACAATCAAAACAAACAAGGAGAAACAAAAAATGAAAGCCAAACAAAACAAAGGTTTTACCCTCACTGAAATCCTCATCGTCTTGGTCATCGCTGGTATCTTGCTCGCTTTGATCTTGCCGAACAGCTTAAAAGCGGTTGACCGTGGTAACAAAGTCGCCAACTCTTCGGATATTCAGTCTTGCAGCACCGCAGCCTTGCTTTGCTTTTCTGAAAATGCGAACACCTGGGGCCCGTGCGACACCATGGCTGAACTCGTTGCTGGTTCTTACCTTAAAGCCGCTCCGGCTGGCGTAGCCGTTGTTGCTGATCCATTAGGTACCGGCGGGTATATCTGCCAATAATCACAAATCCTTTCGGTATCGAGTGTGGGTTAAACCCCACACTCGGTACAGGAAGTTAAGAGGACAAAAATGGAAAAAGGATATTTAGGGCTAGAAATCGGCGAAAAGATCTTGCGTTTCGTGTATGTCGCGAAACAAAAGGGTGCGTATGTCCTGTCGCGCGCAGGGGAGATGGAAGTTAATTTGAACTTCTCATCCGCTGGCGCATTGACACAAGCCATCCGCATGATCGTTGAAAAAGAAGAACTCCTTCCAAAACGGGTCTTTGTTGCGGTTTCCCGCAAGGATGTCCTGATCCATCAACAGCTCATGCCGAAAATGAACGCTGCAGAATTAGCGGAAGTCGTTCCTGGCGAGATCGAAAAGATCCCGTTTTTCTACAACCAAAATTTTGAATATTCTTATACCGCTTTCATGCACAGCAAGGAAAAGGACCGTGTCCTGCTCGTCGCTGTCGCCCAAGATTTCTTAAAGTCGCTCATTGATGAAGTGGACGCGACCAAATTGCCGTTCCGCGATATTGAAATTTCGCCGCTCAACTTAAAGGACATTTTACCGAAGCCGCTCAAAGCCGACCGCTGCGATGCCATTTTAGTCGTTCAAGAGCTGTGCTCTTATTTTTGTATCTATAAAGGCAGTAACTACCTTGGGGTTTACCGTTCACCCGTTGGGGCACAACAGATCATGTCCCCGGTCAACGCCCATCATCAAGAACAAATGCTTGCGACCTGGGTAGGGGAATTCAGCCGTGTGGCCAAATCGCACCTTGTCGAACATCCGCAAACTCCGATCGAACATTTATGGCTCGTCGCTGATAAATCAATTGCGTTAATGATCGGGACTCAATTAAATAAAGACCTCGACATCACGACCGAGATCATCAATTCCGAGTCCGTGCCGAACCTTAAAGTCGCTGATAGTGTGGATTGGAATCCTTCTTACGTTAACGCCTTAACACCGCTGATGTACACGATCAATACTAAAAAACCGCTTTTTGCGCTTGATCATTTCTTTGCGAAGTTCCAGATGCAAAAGTATGTCATGCTCCTGATGGTCAAAAGTATTATTTTCCTTTGCGTCCTGGTGTTCGGGATGGGCGGGGTTAACTACTTCGTGAACAAGGACCTGGCGAT
Organism: Candidatus Omnitrophota bacterium; assembly: GCA_020849375.1. Lineage (GTDB taxonomy): Bacteria > Omnitrophota > Gorgyraeia > Zapsychrales > JANLHA01 > JADLGJ01. The sequence continues at coordinate 55,069 of JADLGJ010000087.1, read as the reverse complement.
GCTCAAAGAAGAAACTAAGCAGATCAGCCAGGACATCCAGCTCCTCAGCCAGCAGAACAAATATCTTTTCGACCAAAAGAACGAATATCTCGATGTCCGCAAAAAACTTTTAGCACAAGCCAGTTATGTCAAAGAGATCAACCGCACGTCCTGGACGCATGTCCTCGCCGCCATTGCCACCGAACTACCGACAGAATTAAGTTTGACCGGGTTCCGATTCAGCGAGAACGGTGACGTTCAGATCAAAGGCGACACTTTTGACATTACGAACATCGCCGAACTGATACGAAAAGTTGACCAATCATCGATCCTTGAAGGCGGTAAATTCGATTTTCTAAAGGAAAAGAAACAGCAGGAAGTTAAACTTTTTAATTTCGGGATCCAAGCCAATCTCAAGGGCAAAAAGGAAGAAAAAGATGGACCAAAAAAAGATTAGCCAGATCACGATCAGTGTTTGCGTGGCCGCGGTCATCGCGATCGGGTATTGGACATTCCTGAATGTGACTGAACTGCTTAAGGTCCGCAATCAGTGGATCACAAAAAGCCATGAGCTCATGAAGGTCAAGCACGATATCGCCGAGATCGAACGCTTGATGAGCTTCTACAACAAAGAAAAAGCTGAATTCCAAAAATATCTTTTTCAAGAAAAGGATATTCCCGGCTTCCTCGATGGGCTTTCTGGTTTTGCGCAAAGCGCCGGGATCAATATCGTTGACATGAAAACCAGTAAATTCCAGGCCGTCAAAGTTCCAGAAGCCCTGGAAGACAGCCAATCGGAATTAGCCCGCCGCAAGATGACTCAAAATGCCAACGAATTGACCAAAGAAGAAATGAGCCGGATGTTGACCTTGGCAGCCATGCCGATCACTATTAAGATCAGCGGCCCGTATGAATCGATCGTCAACTTTTACCGTCATCTCGAGGGGTTTAAACAATTGATCAGTATCGGCAACATTGATATTGCTGCCGCAAACAATTCGTATCCGACATTGCAATGCGATTTTACTTTAAAAATCTACAGCCTAAAAACCCTGGAAGAACTACAAAATAACCGACAATGAAAATCACTAGCCTAAATATCACTTTTTTACTTTTAATCGCATTGACCGCCGCCGGTTGCGATGGCATCGCTTTTATGAACGACAATGCCCCCAAGCCCGACGACAATGCCATCGTTGTGACACCGGTTGATGATCCGCAACTGGCCAAATTGATCCTCAAGCCGAACCCAAGATCGGTCGAGATCCCTCGGGATCCGTTCAAACCGATCTATACGGTTTCGCCCGGCCATACCGAAGCGAAAAAAGTCGAACCGATCCGCGCCCAGTTCAGCGACCTTTTCTTTATCGGCATGATCAAAATGGATGACCAGGCCATCGCCCTTCTGAAACTGGGCGATAAAAAAGTGATGCTCAAGCTTAATGAGCAATACAAAGGCTTTATGCTTAAAGATATTTCCAACACACAGGTTGTTTTTTCTGACGGGCAAACTCAAATAACGCTAAAAAGAGGTGGAAAAAAGTGAAAAAAAATTTATTAAACAATTTTCTGCGAGGAGGAGCCTTCCTGATGTCGCTGGTCATCAGCGCGGCACAAACGGCGGCCTTCGCCCAAGCATCAACGGAAGGAGGTGTTCTCTACGCGGCTGCCAGTAAACCATTCGCTTCTGACGCCTCGTCAGCGATCTCTTCTTCTGAACTCGATGAGATCAATGCGATCCTACAATCCACTTCGAAAAAGATCGCTTTATTGGAAGAAGGCGCACACCCGCAAGAACAGAACACGAAACCGCGCAATTCCGAAAAGATCAAGCTGGCCAAGGAGATCAGTGCGGATGCTTATGAAGAAGATATCCGTATGCAAACACTCAAGAGCATCGAGGCGAGACAAAAGGTCGCGGAAGAATACAAAAAAGCAAAAGCGATCAAGCTCAACCCCGGAACCCCGGCGATGTTCGCTTATGAGACACCTATCAAATATCAGACACAGGAAGAGATCATCAAAAGCGTCATTACCGACGAAGTCCTTCAAAAGAAGATCGACCTTGATTTTGATGAGACCGCTTTAGGCGATATTGTCCAGACCATCAGCAAGATCGCTGGCGTCAACATCGTCCTGGACCCGACGATGAAGAACAATAAATTTGACCTTCACTTGGCTTCGGTCAGTGTACAGGAAGCTTTATTATTGATCGCGGATTCGTTTAAGCTCGGTTACAAGCGCGTCGGGGATTCCCTTTACGGAACGTTACGCGAAGATCTCTTGAAACAGAGTGCGACATCACGCGTATTCAAACTTAAAAATATTAACGCCAGCCAGGCCAAAGAACTCCTTGGTGATATGGCGAAAAAAGTCGAGATCAGCCAAGATCTCAATAGCCTGATCGCGCAGGGCCAACCTGAAGAAATTGAAGCGTTAGAAAAAGCGATCATCCGATTAGACCAACCGCAACCGCAAGTTGTCCTCGAAGCCAAGATCATTGAAATCACCCGCGACGGTTTGCGCGAACTAGGCATTGACTGGTCCGACCAAGTCACGACCGGGTTCCAGGAAGCCGGACGTCCGGTAACATTAGGAAATATTGAAGGCGGCGGTAACGAAGCCATCAAGCTTTATTCTTTAGCTCGTAATCCTGTCCAGTTCGCGGCGACACTCAACATGCTTGAAAACCAGAACAAAGCAAAAGTCCTTTCAAGCCCGAGCATCACAACGCTAAATGGAAAAGAATCAAAAATTTTCGTCGGGGACCGTATTCCTTATACCGTCACCAACGTTACCGGCGGGGTTGCCACGACCGACGTGCGTTGGGTCGAACCGGGGATCCGGCTGACCATTACGCCGAGCATTATCGGGGAAGACTTCGTCGTCATCAAGGTTGAACCGGAAGTCAGTTTTATTTTCGCGTTCCGCGGCCCGAACAGCGAATTTCCGCACATCAAAACCCGCGAAGCCACCGCTTATGTCCGGATCAAGAACAATGAACCTTTCATCTTAGGCGGTTTGTTAGGGCAGGAAGATAAAAAGAATCTTTATAAAGTTCCATTCTTGGGGAACATTCCGTGGGTCGGGAATGTGTTCACTAACGAAAAAACGACAACGTCCGATGTGGAATTGATCATTACGATCACGCCGACGATCGTTTACGGGAATTTAAATTAAAACCGCAAAGTTAGGCCAGAGAAAGTTCGGGTTTGATTTTCAAATCCGGGCTTTCTCTGATAACATCATTTCATGAGACGCAATGTCAAATCTGCATTTACCCTGGTTGAAGTGCTCACGGGGATCATCGTCATCGCGGCGATCAGCACTTGCAGCTGGTTTGCCGCAAGCACTTTATTTCGCGGCGAACAATTAAGCCGCAACCGCACCGTCGCGATCAATCTCCTCCAAAAAAGCCAAGAAGAAATGCGTAAAGCGTCGTTAAGTTTTTACGATTCGCTTGAGAATTGCCAGTTCCCCGGACCCGCATTTGTGGCTGGGAATCTGGCCTGTGGTTTACAGCCCTTGGGCGCACAATTTAACGGTTATGACCGCAGTGTTGTCGTCACTCCACAGAACAGCAGCACCGAACTTAAGAAAGCGGTTATCACGGTCACATGGACCGACCAGGGCGTCCTTAAATCCCTCAATTCCGCGGTCCTTTTAGCACGGCCGCCCGACCCCTTACCTGGAAATATTATCGGGACGGTACGATCGAGCGCCACAGGGAATGCTTTGATCAGCAATGCCCAGATCACGGTCACTCTCGTCGGGAATACGACCTCGCGGACCACAACTTCAAAGGGGAGCCTCGGTACAAAAAGCGAAAATTTTGATTTTTATGATTCAACCACCGGAGCTTTTGTCCTGCCGGTCGGGACATGGAAATTGACCGCAACTCACCCCAGTTATTACAACTATGCGCATACCGTTGATATCACCGTAACATCGAACGCCGAAACAACAGTTGATTTTCTCATGGACCCCAAACCGAAGGACGCAAAGGTCACTATCAAGGTAAAAGACATGGCCAACGGCGCCAGTCTTATACCAAATTTTGAAAGCGCATATATTTATTTGATCGATGACTTTACCGAAACCGGACGTGTGATAGGCAGTGTTGTCCACGCATCTACATTAGTAGTCACTGTGCCGTTTAACGACGTCAATCCAAAGAAATTTACCGTGGTCAATAATTACGCTTACCGCGCCGGATATGCCGCAAAAACCAATTCGCTGGGGCCTCCCAGCTGTACATACAATTATCAACCTCACGGTTGGTCATCGGCTGTTGAACAGGCAGATGCGTCTTTGATATGCACCAATCCTTTTAATGGCTCAATTGCGACAGATCGGATCATCGTTAATCCAGGGGATGATTTCCCTGTTGACGTTCCGCTATATCCTGTGCCTATGGCAACGGTCAAAGGAAAAGTCGTTGATAGTGTTGGAAACGGGTTGGCTGGCGCAGTTCTTTACGCACGTTGGCCTGACGGTAATAGCTGGTGGAGAAAAAATAGCGCTTACATCACCACGACAACTGATGCAAGCGGGAATTACAACTATCTCGTTCCGGCGGTGCAAGAAATGTTCGCCAACAATGGCTCCGGGGCTTTAACACTGCGCGCCGAACACAATATGCCATTTACGGGATGCTGTGATTCTCCGCAACAAGTTCTTAAATATAGTTATCTGGCGGTGACAAATCTTTTCGAAGGCAGCACGGTCAATGCTCCCGATATGGTGATCCCCGATGCCGGGAATTTAACCTGCGGCAATGTGAAAGGTGTGATCAAGGATGGCTCCAGCGGAGCGGCTCTCAACGGCGCGGGCGTCAACGTTCAGGGGGTCGGGACCAATACCGCAGGCGCCGGAGATTATATTTATCAATGCGCCAGCACCGGGTATCGTTTACCCGTCGGACTTTCACGTTTTTATGCCTCATTAGGCTCCTATTACGGTTATGACAGCGCCGGGAATTATTGGTATTCCCCAGCTCCCAGCGTCAACATCAAAACCAACTTGATCGTTGATTATGATGCGAAGTTATGGCCGGTGGGGGCAGGAAAAGTGATCGTCAACGTTCTTGATGCCGGGACGAATTTCCCGATCAGCGGGGCAAAGGTCAGACTGCAAACCTATAACGGCGGTGACATCACGTTAACGACAGTTGCGGACGGAAAAGCGACGTTTAATAACACGCTCGAAACCTGGCCGCCGGTCGGACTACCGGGTGATCCTTATTATAATCAAACGCCGCGCGGGCACGCCCTGAACACAACACATCCGTCTGGATTTTACAGCTCAGATTCCAGAGGGATCCCGATCTTACAAAAAGGCGATACCCTAACGATCGATGTTAAGCTGACGCCTTCCGGGGGGACCTAAAATGACCGCAGGGCGAAAGGGCTTTACCCTTACCGAATTGGTGGTCACGCTCTTGGTGGTCGCAGTCGGCGTCGGGTTATTCAGCAGTGTTTTCGTTAATAATTGGTCGGCTTATGAGGACCGTATCCGACGGGCCAATCTTTGGAGCGAAGCCAATCAATGCTTTGAACAAATGTCGGTCGAGGGCCGGAATGCCAGAATGATAGATGTGACGGTGACCGCAGCCGCAAAAAGTGCGGCATTCACGAATGCTGCAGATAATTCAGTCACAACTTTTACGATCACGGACACCGGCATCTTAACCAGCACAAAAGGTGCCGCCGTCAAGACCTTCAGCACCCATGCGGTTTTTGCAAATTCCAATTTTACAAAAAACGGCAAAGACCTGATCGTTGACTTACAATTGAAAGAGTCGGTGTTCTCACGCGATATTCACATCAATGCCTCAACAGAAGTTTTACCGAGAAATTAAGCGATGAAAAGAAGATCCCCATACAAATTCCGCACCAATGAACAGGGAGCGATCTTATTGCTCAGCCTTGTTGTGACCGTATTTCTTTCGGTCCTGCTAGGTGCGGCGATGTTGCGGTCGGACGTACAACGACAAGAAGTCGCGCAACGCCACAGCAGGCAACAGGCCTTTTACGCCGCAGAAACAGGAATCGATACCGCGATCTATAATTTACGCCAAAATGGTTCATGGAAACCCGGACAGGGCGGGGTTCCCGCCATCGTTGACCAAGCATTCGATATTACGGTCGCCGGAGTAGCCCAAACGATCGGTTTTTATTCGATCACCGTCGAGGATGCGGCGGCATTCAATGGCTGGGAAAGCCGCTGGATCACGGCAATCGGCAAGGATTCGGAACAACTGATCACCCGCACGATCAAAGCCCGTGTCATCGTGGAAAGCCCGACACGTTTTCTCATTTCAACCCTCGGGCCGCTTCACATGACGAGCGGGTCACAGCTCAACGCCGACACTTTAGCAAAAGATGTTTATTTTGACATCAATGGGTCATTGCCTACGCCCGATAATCAGATCCATGTCAACGGTGATGTCTACTACATCAACAGTAAAACAGGGGAGACTAATCCGGCCGTTATCTTTGGGGTTGGGAAATCGGTTAAAAAATCTCCTTCGATCACTTTCGCCGGGGTTGACCTTAACCGTTATAAAACCCTTGCACAAGACTTGGCATCAACGAACCTGGGCTACTACAATGCCGGTGGATTAACGATCAATCTTGAGAATTTAGCCAGCCTTAATCCCAGCGCACCAGACCCGTTCCAGCCGCAGATCATCTATGCTGAAGGTGACGTGAACATCATGGGACAATACGATCATTCCGTACTGATCGTTTCCTCAGGGAATATCTATATTGACGGTAATATTGTCGCTGACCCATCCGCGACCGCACCGCCTCAGATCGGCCTGTTCGCCAAAGGGGATGTGATCATCCCTGAAACGACCGCACCAGCCGGCGATCTGGATGTCGAAGGTTTTGTTTTGGCTGACGGTGGAGTTGCCGGAAGCAAAGGCTCCTTCGTTGCCAACGGGCCCAAATACTCAAAAGGACAACTGAACTTTAAAGGCTCGATTTCCGTCCGCGGGACAGGGACAAATTCTGTTGACTTGAATGTTTTTAGTACCCGTAATTATGATTTTAACCCGGATCTGAGCAATAACCGCACCATCCCGTTCACCCCGTTTATCGTCAATACCGTCCAGTGGCAGGAAATTTAGAGGAACGCCTCGCCCGGAGGGCTCGGCACTCCCTCGCACATTGCGTACTCGGTCGAACTTTCGCTTGGCAATCCTTCGAATTGTTGATATATTTGAGGAACATTTTTACAAAGGATCGCTATGAAATCAAAGATCAACTGGAAATCTGCAGGGACTTTTACCGATATCAAATACCACAAAGCCGAAGGGATCGCGAAGATCACCATCAACCGGCCGCAGGTCCGCAACGCGTTCCGCCCTTTGACCGTCGTTGAGATGTCAACGGCCTTAAGCGAAGCGCGCGATGATGAGAAGATCGGTGTTATCATTTTGACCGGGGAAGGGAAACACGCCTTTTGTTCCGGCGGCGACCAAAAGATCCGTGGGACGGCCGGCTATAAAGATGATAAAGGGATCCATCGCCTTAACGTGCTTGATCTGCAACGCCAGATCCGCACCTGTCCTAAGCCGGTCATCGCCATGGTCGCGGGTTATGCGGTTGGCGGCGGGCAAATCCTGCAACTGATCTGCGACCTCACGATCGCCGCGGACAATGCGATCTTCGGACAGACCGGCCCCAAGGTCGGTTCTTTTGACGGCGGATACGGTTCAAGCTACATGGCCCGCATCGTCGGACAGAAAAAAGCGAGAGAGATCTGGTTCCTTTGCCGTCAATACAATGCCAAACAAGCTCTCGAAATGGGCCTTGCCAATACCGTTGTCCCTTACAAAAAATTAGAAGCCGAAACCGTCAAATGGTGCCGTGAAATTTTAGCGAACTCGCCGATGGCCATCCGCTGTCTTAAGGCAAGCCTCAATGCCGACTGCGACGGCCAAGCCGGATTGCAAGAACTCGCCGGTAACGCGACCATGCTCTTTTATATGACCGAAGAAGGACAAGAAGGCCGCAATGCGTTCTTAGAAAAACGCAAACCGAATTTCGCAAAGTTTCCTAAACGTCCTTGAGTCCCCTCAGGGTGCAATTATAAATTTATGGCTCTTTCAAAATTCCAGATCTGGCTGATGGCCTGCCGTCCCAAAACTTTACCGGCGGCGGTCTCTCCCGTTATTTTAGGGACCGCGATGGCGATAGGCGACGGCGGTTTTCATCTTAAAAGTGCAGCGCTTTGCTTTTTGGGCGCACTCGTCATCCAGATCGGCACGAATCTCGCCAACGACTATTATGATTTCAAAAAGGGGACCGACACGAAAGAACGGGTCGGCCCGATCCGTGTCACACAAGCCGGCTTGATCGCACCAGCAACCGTAAAGATCGCCTATTTTCTCGCGTTCGGTGTGGCGCTCGTGATCGCCTTTCAACTCTCATTGCGCGGCGGCTGGCCGCTCTTAGCCATCGGTGTCGCTTCGATCGCATCAGGGATCTTGTATACTGCCGGGCCAAAGCCGCTCGGCTACAATGGGCTGGGGGAGATCTTTGCTTTTATTTTTTTCGGGCCGGTCGCTGTCGGGGGAACGTATTACATCCAAACCCTCGAGATCAATCCGGCCGTTCTTCTCGCCGGTGTGGCGCCGGGGTTGATCTCCGCCGCGATCCTGGTCGTCAATAATTTGCGCGACATTGAAACCGACCGTAAAGCGAACAAACGGTCTTTAGCAGTACGCTTCGGTGTTGAGTTTTCCCAAGCGCAGTATTTTTTAATGCTGTGTACCGCTGCTTGTATGCCGATGGTCATCTTTATGCTGATCCGCGAACGGGCGGAAATATTTTTTGCGTCAGGGTTTATGTTTTTTACCACAACCGCTTTACGTGCGGTCTTTAAAAACACGGACGGGCCATCCTTAAACCGCGCTCTCGCGGATACCGGGCTGCTCTTACTACTTTACTCACTCTTGTTTTCATTTGGATGGCTTTATGCGGATCTCCGACTTTAGAATTTATTCTTATCAGTTACCGTTATCACGGGCTTTACCCGGGCTTGCTAAAAATAATTCAAAACGGGAAGGCTATATCATCAAATTGTCCGATGAGAACGGTAATACCGGCTATGGCGAGACCGCCCCATTATCCGGCGTGAGCGTCGAAATGCCCGACATTGTCCTGGCCCAACTTCAACAATTAAAGGCGAAATTTAACGGGCAGAACCTGCCGGCCAGCCTCGGCCAAAAGGGCGGCAAGTTCAGCGATTGGCTCGACGGCCTGGCATTAGCCCCGTCCGTCCGCTTCGGCATCGAAACGGCCGTGCTTTCTCTCAAAGCGGCGAACCACAAAAAAACCTTTGCCAGTCTTATTGATGAAAATTTCCAAACCGCGATCCCTGTGAACGGACTTCTCGATGGAACCAGTCCCACACTCTTAAAAGATGCGGAACAGTTGGTGGTGCAGGGCTATCAAACGCTCAAACTCAAGGTCGGACACGCACCGGTCGCGAATGATATTAAGACCGTCAACAGCCTCACTGATCTGCTCGCCGGCCGCGCGATCTTACGGCTCGATGCCAATAAAGCGTGGGACATTGATGAAGCGTTCCAATTTTCCAAAGCCATTGATTTCGGGTCTATCGAGTATATTGAAGAACCGCTAAAAGATTTTCTAAAAGTTCCCGAATTTTATGAAGAGACCTTGATCCCGGTCGCGATAGATGAATCGCTCAAACAGCACAGTTTGCGCGACATCAAATCCCTCGACGGGGTGGAAACCGTTATTTTGAAGCCCACCATCCTCGGCGGTATCGAAAAGATCAGCCACATGGCCGAAGAAGCCCATGCCTACGGCCTTCATACCGTGATCACATCAACATTTGAGTCGGGTGTCGGCTTGCGCGCTTTAGCCAATCTCGCGTCCTGTTTTTCAAAACACAGCGCCGTCGGGCTTGATACGGGTAAATGGTTTAGCGGTGACGTCATATCCACACCGATACACGCGAACCGCGGCCGCCTGGCGATCGAAGAGTGCCAACTTGATCATTTGCAGCTCGATCCAAATTTCACCCGCGAAATCGAATGACCCCACAACGCCTGAGAAAGGGAGCACTGTATCCCTACGCTCCAAAACAAACCCCAGAAGACATCGCAACCTTTTTTAAGATCTGGAAACTCGGCGCGGCTGTTTGTTTAGTGAGCCCGCGCAGTTCCAAAGCCGAGATCGATCAGCAAATCGCCTCTTTGCCTTCACAATTAAAGAACGCGTCCACGATCATATTCACGTCGGGAAGCAGCGGGGAAGCCAAAGCCGTTGTTCATTCGCTGGAAAACCACTATTTCAACGCGGTGGGTTCTAATCAAAATATTGCCGTCCAGCCGGGGGACCGCTGGCTTTTATCTTTACCCTTGTACCATGTCAGCGGCATGGGGATCCTCTGGCGGTGTATGTTAGGGGGAGGGGATATTGTTTTCCCAAAGAAAAAAGATTTAGCCGCCAATATCAGCGAGCTCGCAATAACCCATGTTTCACTCGTGCCTACGCAATTATTGCGCCTGCTAGAAAAGAAGCAGGATATTAAAATTCTCAAAAAACTAAAATGCATTCTCTTGGGCGGCGCGCCGATCCCCGACGACCTACTAAATAAAGCAAAAAGACTAAAACTTCCCATTTATATGACATATGGGCTTACAGAAATGGCTTCGCAAGTAGCGACGAGCCAAAAGCCGTTCGGTCCACTGCAACCGCTCGATCATCGAGAATTAAAGATTGTCAATAATGAAATCCTGGTCCGCGGAAAAACTTTATTTTTGGGATACCTTAAGAACGGCAAGCTACAGAAACCCTTCGATAAAAACGGCTGGTTCCACACCGGAGATCTCGGAACGTTCAGCAAGAAGGAAGGACTAAAGATCTTAGGCCGCAAGGACAACATGTTCATTTCAGGGGGAGAGAATATTTATCCGGAAGAAATTGAAAAAGCTTTATTTAACACAGGATGGTTTGAAAATGCCGTCGTTGTTCCGGTCAAAAATATTGAATTCGGTTTCCGGCCGCTCGCTTTCATTAAGCCGCATCAAAAACAAAAACTGACGGCAACAAAGATCATCCGTCAGCTCAAGAAAACATTGCCGTCTTTTAAGGTCCCGCAAACCTACCGCGACTTTCCAAAAGAATACACCCAGCATGGAATGAAACCGGATCGGCAAACTTTATTCGCGTGGTTAAACCTTCGTTAGGGCTTTACGCATTTCAGTTGGGAGAGGGATTCCTTTGCCCGTCTTCTTCGAGACCGTGACATGGACGGTTTTTCCCGTACCGACCACGGTTTTTTTATCTTTTAAAAGAAGGTAAACAAAGGAAAAAGACGTTTCCCCGACGTGGCCGACACGGACCTCAATGGTCAACCGGTCGCCGACAAAAAGTGGCTTTTTATAATCCGCTTCGGCATGGACGATCGGGAGGAAATAACTTTTCTTCTTGAGCATGACCGCGAACCCGATCCCGCGGCTATCAAGCAACTCTTCGTAAGCGTCATGGATCAATTTAAATTGCTGGCTAAAGAAAAGAAGGCCGGCCGCGTCGGTTTCATGCAGTTTTATCGTTGTTTTGTATGTGAACATGAAAGGATTATACATCAGCTTCCTTTCTTCTGTTGACAAATTTTCCAAAAATTGTAATATACGTAAGCTTCTCGAACACGATCAACCTTTCGAGGAATTTTGCATGAATTTGAAAGCCCTGACCGCTAGGCTCGGCACTCAAATTTTAAAACAACACTCAACTTCGGCTTGAACCGAAAAGGAGTCGTACATGACAGTTATGGAACGCAACAATATTACAACAATGAAAGGCAATCCGCTGACCCTGCTCGGGCCAGATGTTAGCGTCGGGCAAGAAGCACCGGATGCGACCGTAGTCGCTAACGACCTTTCAGAAGTTAAGATCTCGTCATTCATCGGTAAAAAATTGATCATTTCCGCCGTCCCATCTTTGGATACGCCGGTCTGCGACCTTCAAACCAAACGCTTTAATACTGAAGCTGGTAAGCTCGGTGACAGCGTTAAGATCTTGACCATCAGTATGGACCTTCCGTTCGCACAAAAAAGATGGTGCGGCGCAGCCGCAGGCGTAGCCGCAGGGGCCAATGCCAGCGATAAGATCCAAACTGTTTCAGATTACCGCTATGCGTCCTTCGGTGAAACCTATGGCCTTTTGATCAAAGGTTTACGCCTTTTGGCACGTGCTGTTTTAGTGATCGACACGGCCGGAAAGATCCAGTATAAAGAGATCGTCAGCGAAGTCGCGAAAGAACCGAATTACGACGCCGCTTTAACCGCATTGAAAGCACTCAAATAAGGGGGACATATGGCTTTTTCTTTACCGGCATTACCTTATGCGACCAATGCGCTCGAACCGCACATTGACGCAAAAACCATGGAGATCCATCACGGCAAGCATCACGCCGCTTACGTGAATAATTTAAATAAAGCCTTGGAAGGCAAGCCTGAACTTGAAAGCAAAACGATCGAGCAACTGATCAACAAGATCGCGGATATTCCGGAAGCGATCCGTGGGGCTGTCCGCAACAACGGCGGCGGGCATTGGAATCACGCGATGTTCTGGACCATTCTCAGTGCCAAAGGCGGCGGAAAACCGAGCGGGGAATTGGCTACAGCGATCGACCGCGATTTCGGCAGCTTTGATGCCTTCAAAGAAAAATTCGCCCAAGCGGCGACAACCCGTTTCGGTAGCGGCTGGGCGTGGTTAGTTGTCAGCGGAGGCAAATTGGTCATCGGTTCGACACCTAACCAGGATAATCCTCTCATGGACGTCTCTGACCTCAAGGGAAAACCGGTCATCGGTTTGGACGTTTGGGAGCATGCTTATTACTTAAATTATCAGAACCGCCGGCCCGATTATATTGCCGCTTTTTGGAATGTGGTAGATTGGAATGCCGCAGCGAAAAATTACGCAGCAGCTAAATAAAATGTTTAACTTCCGGGGCGTTCTCACAGCGCTCCGGAAGTTATTTCTCGCCGGCCGTTAGGCTCCCGTCGGGAGGAAAATTTAGACATATTTTTTAAAATAACCGTTGACAAAAGTTTTACATAATATACTATATCTAGTGGCTGTCATTAACTAAGTTTCGATATATGGTATTGCTCTCCTCATGAAAAATTTCGCATCAACCCTGATTTTCATCAACCAAAAAACCTAAAGAATTTGCTACGCCCCCAAGGAGTTTTTGTCTCTAAAAATAGGAAAAGCACACTCAAAATTACCGCTCTGTAGTTTCAAAGAAGGAGAAGTTACCCCATGTCAAAAGAAATCCTGATCAGCTCCGACCGCAAAGTTCAAAAACGCACCGGCCAACTCGTTTCATTCAACCCCGACCGCATTACCAATGCGATCGCGAATGCTTTCAAGCAATACCATCATCTGCCGCGTGAAGCACAATTGCCGGAGCTTGTCCTTGAAGACGTTGAAAAAGTCAGCAACGGCGTTTTTTCCGTTTTATTGGAAAAATTCAATAATGGCGCCACCGTCACCGTTGAAGAGATCCAAGATGACGCTATCCGCCAGCTTTATGAGAACGGCTACAAAGACGTTGCTGAAATTTACACTAATTACCGTAAAGAACGTGCCGCAAGACGCGCAAGTCTCGACATTTACTCATCGATCAAACGTGACGGCCGGGTCGTGTCCTTCAAACCCGAAAAGATCGCTGCCGCTGTTGCAAAAGCTTTGGCCGCCCATAACAACGGCCACTTGACCGGAGCTCTTTTAAAACAAGCAAATAATGTCGCCGCTGAAGTTGTCAGCGAGATCCATCGCCAATGGCCCCAAGGCAAAGCGCTGCACATCGAAGAGATCCAGGACTTGGTCGAAAAAGCTTTGATGAAGTTCGATCTGCATGACATCGCCAAACGCTACATCCTTTACCGTGAAGACCGTGCCAAAGCCCGCCAGGACAAACTCGGCGACCTCGGCGTCACTCTCGAATGGGTCAAAAAGATCAATGTTAAAAAAGCCGACGGGACAGAACGACCTTTCAATATCGACGAATTCCGCTTCACCATTGATACGTGCTGCCAGGGCTTGGAAAATGTTTCAACGAACAAGATCCTTTTCGAAGCGGTCAAAAATTATTACAGCGGGATCACCGAAGAAAAAATGGCGATCGCCAACATCATGGCCGCCAAATCTTTCCTCGAAGTCGAACCGAATTATTCCTTTGCCGCTGCCCGGCTCTTGCTCCTCAAGCTTTACCGTGAAACGTTAAGCAAAGAAGTCAGTTTTGAAGCGATCAAAATGGAATATCCGCGCTATTTTAAAGATTTTATAAAAAAAGCCGTTGACCTCGAACTGTTAAGTCCGTCGCTCTTAGAGTTCGACTTAGAATTTTTAGGAAAAGCGTTACAACCCAAGCGTGATTTCTTGTTTCGCTACATGGGGCTGCAAACGCTGTATGACCGCTACTTTATCCATTCCGACGGGCAACGTTTAGAATTGCCGCAAATTTTCTGGATGCGCGTAGCCATGGGCCTAGCACAAGATGAAGGCGCCCAAAAAAACCAATGCGCCCTCGAGTTCTACCATGTCCTTTCAACCTTTAGTTTTATCTCGTCCACACCGACACTATTCAACTCCGGGACTTTGCATGCACAATTATCGTCCTGCTTTCTAACAACGGTCGAAGACGACCTCATGCACATTTTCAAATGCATCCAAGACGATGCGATGCTTTCAAAATGGAGCGGCGGGCTTGGCAACGACTGGACCAATGTCCGTTCCATGGGCGCACGGATCAAGGGCACCAACGGCAAGAGCCAAGGGGTTATCCCATTCTTAAAGGTTGCCAACGACACCGCGATCGCGGTCAATCAAGGCGGCAAACGCCAAGGGGCGATGTGTGCCTATCTCGAAGTTTGGCACCATGACATTGAAGAATTTCTCGAATTACGCAAGAATACCGGGGACGACCGCCGCCGTACTCACGACATGCATACGGCAAATTGGATCCCGGACCTTTTCATGAAAAGAGTGAAGGCGAATGCGAATTGGTCATTATTCAGCCCGAACGAAGCGCCTGACCTTCATCACCTCTGCGGCAGCGCGTTTGAAAAGCGTTACAATGAATACGAACGCCTTGGCAGAAGCGGCCAAATGAAGATCTACAAAGAGATGCCAGCCATTCAATTGTGGCGCAAAATGTTGAGCATGCTTTTTGAAACTGGGCATCCGTGGATGACATGGAAGGATCCTTCAAACATCCGCTCACCACAAGACCACGTGGGGGTCGTACACAGCTCGAACCTTTGCACCGAGATCCTTTTGAATACTTCGAAAGACGAAACCGCGGTTTGTAATCTGGGATCGATCAACCTTGCGGCGCACACCACGCCGGAAGGCCTCGACCTGCCAAAACTGCAGGAAACGATCCGCATTGCTGTCCGTATGCTCGACAACGTTATTGATATTAACTATTACCCAACTCCTGAAGCGAAAACCGCTAATCAGCGCCATCGTCCGGTCGGGATGGGCATCATGGGTTTTCAAGATGCGCTTTGGATCCAAAACCTAAGTTATGCATCGCAACAGGCTGTTGATTTCAGCGATTACAGTATGGAAGCGATCTCGTATTACGCGATCTTGGGTTCGGTCGAATTGGCCAAAGAACGCGGCCCATACTCGTCATATAAAGGATCAAAGTGGGACCGCGGTTTATTGCCGTTGGATACCATTGACCTTTTAGAAAAAGAACGCGGCGGGTTCCTTAAAGTTGACCGCAGTGCCCGCATGGATTGGCAACCGGTCCGTGATGCCGTAAAAAAATTCGGTATGCGCAACAGCAATGTCATGGCCATCGCGCCGACCGCAACGATCGCGAACATCATCGGTGTCACGTCATCCGTTGAACCGCTTTACAAGAACATCTTTGTTAAGAGCAATTTGTCCGGCGAATTTACCGTCGTCAATGAATTCCTCGTTGAAGACTTAAAGAAACTCAGCCTCTGGGACAAAGAAATGATCGATGACCTGAAGTATTTCGACGGTAGTATTCAAGAGATCGCCCGTATTCCTTCCGATCTGAAGCAAAAATATGCGACCGCTTTTGAAGTGGAATATGAGTGGGTCATTGAAAGCGCCAGCCGCCGTCAAAAATGGATCGACATGGGCCAATCCCTTAACCTTTATCAAGCCAAACCCAACGGCCAAAAGGTCAGTGATATGTATATGCAGGCTTGGGAAAAAGGCTTAAAGACAACGTATTATTTACGCTCAATGGGGGCGACCCGCATTGAAAAGAGTACGCTCGATATCACCAACTCAAAATATGTTGGGAACATTGTGGGGAGACGACGCCGTGAAGATGATCTGCCGACGGCGGAACAACAACCCGAAGCTCCTGCGGCCGCTGCTCCCGAAGCCGCACCGGCAACGGCAACGAGTAAACCCCTTAGCGTTGAGCCAAAAGAAGATTGCGAAGCCTGCCAATAGGTTCATTTTATGATCGAACTCAAAGCCTTAAAAGATATTCTCAACATTAAGGACGAAGAACTCCAAAAGCTCGACATTGAACAGTTGAGGGCTTTGTTGGGGACATTCCGCTATCGCGTCCGTAGCATTGAACGGGAGATCAACCGCCGTTCCCAAGACAATTTATTTGGTGTTATTCAGAACTCAAAAAACCCTAAAGCTTAAATTCATCAAAAAGGAATTTCCTATGTCTGACCTTAGCATTTGCATGAACAAAGAACGCATGACCGTTGACAAAAAACGGATCATTAACAATGACCGCACCGTCGACTGCAACCAGCTCGTCCCGATCAAATACCGCTTCGCATGGAACTATTACCTTGACGGCTGTGCAAATCACTGGATGCCGACCGAAGTTTCCATGCAGCGCGATATTGAACAATGGAAGGACCCCAAGGGTTTTACCGATGATGAACGCTACGTGATCAAGCGCGTTTTAGGTTTCTTCGCGACCGCGGAATCTCTCGTCGGGAACAATCTTGTCTTAGCCGTTTACCGCTGCGTCGATAATCCTGAAGCCCGCCAATATCTCTTAAGACAGGCATTTGAAGAAGCGATCCATATTCATGCTTTCCAGTACATCGTGCAATCACTGTCCCTGGATGAAGGGGAAATGTTCAACATGTACCGGGAAGTCGAAACGATCTTTAACAAAGACCAATATGCGATGAGCTGCACGAACAGCGTTTTAGACCCCAACTTGGACACTCATACCAAGCAAGGTTTGCAAACACTACTTAAAAACATGGTCGGGCTGTATGTCATAACGGAAGGGATCTTCTTTTACGGCGGGTTCGTCACGATGTTATCTTTCGGAAGGCAGAACCGCATTCCAGGGACTTGTGAGCAGATCCAATACATCCTCCGTGATGAAAGCATCCATATGAATTTCGGGATCGACCTGATCAACACCATCCGCGAAGAGAACCCGAACGTCTGGGACAAAAACTTTGAAGTGGAAATTATCGAATTCATCAAGAATGCCGTTGAACTTGAGCACAAGTACTGCCAAGACTTGTTAAAAGGCGGGATATTAGGGTTAAACCCGGCACTTCTTAAGGAATACGTGCAATATATCGCCGACCGCCGCTTCAAACGCCTCGGCTTGCCGGAGCAATATCACAGCGAAAATCCATTCCCGTGGATGAGCGAAGCCATTGACCTTAAGAAAGAAAAGAATTTCTTCGAAACCCGCGTGACCGAATATCAAACGGGTGGGGCTTTAGAGTGGTAATATGCCCTGTTCCGACTCCTCATCCAGTATTTTTATAAAACTTGATCACGAGGAACGGTTCGTCACTTTTCAATTCGCGAAAATCACCTGCGGACGCGAGATCACGGCCGAAACAGCCTTTTCTAAATACCTCAAAGGCAAGACCCTCGACGATATCCTTGCATTGCCTTATATGCAAGCCGTAACCGACCTTAATCTCACCGACGACGAAGCTAAATTTGTCCTTCACTTGGAATGGGATGCCCTTCGGGCCGCGATCGCACAATATCAGGGAAGACAAGAAGAAGGGATCGATTTTGAACGATGCCAGATCACGTCGATCGCGCATACTGACCAGGGGATAGAAATAGCTGAAATTGTCCTGCCGCCTAAAGAAATGCCAAAAATCCTTCCTTGCAGCCTCGGCGATAAGCAACAATCACAACAACAGCAACAATAGTTCCTAAAAATTAAGTTTCATCATGTCCGCGGGCCATGGCAACCTTGCCGGTGCGGACCATTTCGATGAGATGGTATTTCTTGAGTGCGGCTTCAAGCTCATCCAATTCGGGTGTCGTTCCAGCTTGCGAAATGACCATAATATTCCCGGTCGTATCGATCACGGACGCATTGGATTTCTTGAGCAATTTCAAGATGATCGGTTTATTGGCAGGCGTAAATTTGATCTTCATCAAAGCCAGCTCATTATGCACCGCGTCAGCATTGTTGTGCTCGCTGGCATGAATGACATCAATGAGTTTATTCGCTTGCTTAATGATCTGCTCCAAAGTCTGAAGATCACCTTGAGCGGTGATCGTCATCCGGGAAAACTTTTCATTGAACGAAGGGGAGACCACAAGCGAATCAATATTGTAGCTTCGGCGGGCGAACATTAAAGCGATGCGCACCAGAACACCGGGCTTATTAGCGACCAGCAAGCTGATCGTATGAACATTCTTCTTGGGTTGAATAGGCGTAGACATATTAAGTACTTCCCGTCGGTTTTTCTAATTTTGTAGTCGGAGCTTCAATGATCATGTGATAAGCGCTTTTACCGGCCGGCACCATCGGGAACACATTGTCCTCTTTGATGACTTCCGCGTGAATAAGAGCCGGGCCTTTATACGCCATGGCTTCGCTTAAAACTTTAGTCACATTCTCGACTTTATCAACATGGAAGCCCTTAATGCCGTAAGCTTCCGCTAACTTCACAAAATCGGGATTACCCTCAAGGTCAACCCCGGAATAACGGTTGTCGAAAAAGAGTTCCTGCCATTGGCGCACCATACCCAGATATTTATTATCAATGACCAGGATCTTAACCGGGAGCTTATGCACAAAGATCGTAGATAATTCACACAAGGTCATTTGGAAGCCGCCGTCGCCCACGATCGCAACGACCAGCTCATTGGGTTTCCCGAATTGTGCACCGATCGCGGACGGGAAGCCATAGCCCATCGTTCCAGCACCGCCGGAAGAAAGCCATTTGTCGCCATCATTTGTCAAATAGAATTGCGCGGCCCACATTTGATGCTGGCCCACGTCGGTGGTCACAATGGCATCGCCTTTGGTCACCTTATAAAGTTCATCTAAAACCTGTTGAGCGGTAAGCCCTTTATCGGTCTTATATTTGAGCGGGAATTCTTTTTTGTAATAATTTAATTCTTTTTGCCATTCGGTCGTTTCTAGCGGCTCGACCAACTTCACAAGTTCTTCCACGATCTGACGGGCATCACCAATGAGGCTGGCGTCCGGTTTCACGATCTTACCGATTTCCGCAGGATCAATGTCAATGTGAAGTTTTTTAGCGCCGATACAAAATTCGTCATTATTCCCATTGATACGGTCATCCCAGCGGGACCCGATCGAACAGATAAGGTCGCAATTGACGAGGGCTTTATTCGCATAAGCGGTCCCGTGCATCCCGAGCATCCCGAGCGATAACTTATGCGTTTCAGGAAACGAACCTTTACCTAAAAGGGTATTGGTGACGGGCGCGTTCAGTTTTTCTGCCAGGGCAATGATCGCTTTGCTGGCGCGGGAAATAACCGCCCCATGACCGATCAAGAGTAAAGGTTTCTTGGCCCCTTTAAAAAGTTTAGCAAATTTCTTGATCTCCGTGGCACTTGGTTTCGGAGGCACATGATAGCCGGGAATATCCATCGCCGGGTCCAAAGACTCGCCGGTAAATGGCCCAGAAGTCACATCTTTCGGAAGATCGATCAAGACAGGCCCGGGACGGCCGGTATTTGTGATATGAAAAGCTTCTTTAATAACACGGGGAATATCGTTGGTTTCTTTCACCAAATAGCTGTGCTTGACGATCGGCATTGTAATGCCGGAGATATCAGCTTCCTGGAAAGCATCTTTCCCCAACATCGAACGGATGGTCTGTCCGGTCAAAACGATCATCGGCACCGAATCCATCATGGCGGTCAAGATCCCGGTCACGGTGTTGGTCGCACCGGGGCCGCTGGTCACAAGCACCACGCCTGGTTTACCGGTGGCACGGGCATAACCGTCAGCCATGTGGGTCGCACCTTGTTCATGGCGAGTCAAAATAAGTTTAATTTTCGAACCGACGAGCGCGTCAAAAATAGGGATGGCGGCCCCGCCGGAAAGGCCAAAGACATACTCCACGCCATATGATTCCAGGCATTTAATAAGAGCTTCGGCGCCGGTCAATGATTTCTTGGGTGCGATCGGTTTTTTATTCTTAGTCATAGGGTTTGTAAGCTTTGGTAATGCTGCATTTAACAAAAACAACGAGTTTTAATAATACATAAAGAGGCCCCAAAATGCAAGTAGATTTTATTGACTCCGGGTAGGGGGGATGGAATACATCACCCTCGGGAGATGCCGATATTTTACTTGTTTTAACGAAAAAAATCCTTTATATTCTGCGCATGCCTAATGACAAAGAAATCCTTGGAGCTTTATCGAAAATCATTGATCCCGATTTTAACCGCGATATTGTAAGCTTGGGATTTGTGCAAAATCTCAAGATCAATGGTGGGGATGTTTCTTTTGATATCGCGCTCACCACGCCGGCCTGCCCGGTCAAAGATGAGTTTCAAAAACAAGCGGAAACACTCGTCAAAGGTCTCAGTGGCGTTAAAAATGTTTCGATCAAAATGACGACGCTGGCCCGAAAAACGGCCGCTGGCGCGCAAGGAGCGGCATCCACTCTCAAGGACGTCAAATCCATCATTGCCGTTTCATCCTGCAAAGGCGGAGTGGGAAAGTCCACCATGGCCGCACATCTGGCGCTGGAACTGGCACGCCGCGGGTTTAAGGTCGGGCTCGTTGACACCGATATTCATGGGCCGTCCGTTCCGGCCTTGTTCGACATGCACAATGTCGAAATCTTTGCCAATAAAAACCGTCATTTTATCCCCGTCGAATTCCAAAATTTAAAAATGATGTCGTTCGGTTTTCTCCTCGGAGAATCACCGGCGGTCATGCGCGGGCCGATGGTCACGCAATACGTGAACCAGATCCTGCACGGGACTGCGTGGGGAGAGCTGGACTATCTTTTTATCGACATGCCGCCCGGAACAGGCGACATTCAATTGACGATCACTCAAACCGTGGCCCTGAGCGGCGCGGTCATCGTGACGACCCGACAAACACTTTCACTCGTGGACGTGGCACGCGGGATCCTCATGTTCGAAAAAGTCAATGTGCCGATCCTCGGGATCATTGAAAACATGTCATATTTTCTCTGCAATAATTGCGACAAAAAACATTACATTTTTGGCGGCAGCGAGGAGCAGTCTTTAAAAGACAAATTCGGTTTGGATATTCTTGCTGAGATCCCGCTCTTGCCGCAATTCACCGCCAAGATCGAGGACACGTTCGCCAATGAATTTATCATGACCGCGGTGGACAATACTATGCGAGCATTGGGCAAAAGCAGTATCTTGCAAAAACAAATCCCCGAGATCAAATTTGATGCCACTTATACTTTCTTCAAATGGCCAGATGGAGAAGAAGTCAAAGTAAAGAATCGTGACTTGCGCTTAAGCTGCCGCTGTGCTTTATGTGTCAATGAAATGACAGGGGAATTAATTCTAAAAGAAGACCATGTTGCAGAAAATATCATGCCAACCGCATGCATGCCATTAGGCAATTACGCGATCGGCATCAACTGGAATGACAACCACACCTCGGGAATTTATCCTTATCCCACCATCCGTAAACTCGCCGAGAAATAAATTTTACTTTAGCATTGCCCCTAATTCGCCGTTTTCGTGCAATTCGGTGACGATGTCACAACCGCCAACGAGTTCGCCGTTGACGTACAATTGCGGATAGGTGGGCCAATCGGAATATTCTTTCAGCCCTTGGCGAATATCTTCATCATCAAAAATATTAAAAGTGTTAAATGGAATGCCGTAACCTTTGAGGATCGTGGCGGTCTTCGCCGAAAATCCGCATTGCGGCATCTCAGGAGTGCCTTTCATAAAAAGGATGATCTTGTTACCTTTTAAGAGATCTTCGATCTTTTTCTGTAATTGTGCGTCCATGATAACCTCCGTTATAACTGATAATCGTTTTTTACGGCTTCCCACTTCGCCGGTGTGAATGTTTTTAACCCTAAAGCATGAACCTGGTGCTGCAATGTTTCCTTAAGCGGCTTCATGATCATTTGATGTTGCTTGATAAGCGGCATCCCTTCAAAAACCGGACTGATTACGATCGCCTGCAAATGCTGACCGTCATTCATCGGATCCAAAACGTAGACCGTTGACTGCGGAACAAGTGATGCGATCTGTTGCTGGACTTCTGCGACGGTCATTTAAAACGCCTGCTTTAGTTTTTTAGCATTGTCCTTAAACCACGTAATAATATCGTCCGATTCATACATGGCTTTCCCATCGATGACCAGGCAGGGAACCTGCGTTTTACCACCGAGCATGAGTAATCCCTGGCGGTTTTCCCCTTCGTTAATGTCTTTCATCGGTATTTCAATATCATTCTTTTTCATAAACGTGATGACCTTTTGACAAAAAGGGCAGGTGGGCATGTAATAAAGCGTGAGATCGGTCATAAATACCTTTCAATTAACGGGATTGCCTGTCGCGCACGAGCGTTTCGACAAAAGCGATCACCTGGTTTTCTAAATGCTGCCCTGAAAAATGGTTCATTTCCTGCAAGCAGGTCGGAGAGGTGACATTAACTTCGGTTAAATAGTCGCCCAACATGTCAATCCCGACAAAATACAATCCAAGCTCCCGCAAATGCGGCCGCAAAACGCCGATCACTTCCTGATCGCGGGCGGTGATCTTCGCGGGTTGTGCTTTCCCTCCGGAAAAGAAATTATTGCGGTGATCATCCTTCGCATGGACACGCAAAACCGCGCCAATCGGTTCGCCGTTTAGAAGCAGAATACGCTTATCGCCCTTTTTCGCCGCAGGGATATATTTCTGCAAAATAATCTCGACGCCAAATCTTCCGCTTAGTGTTTCCAAAATAACATTTGTATTGGTATCACCGAATTTAACCCGAAAAACCGCGCGTCCGCCATGGCCATTGGTCGGCTTGGCAACAACATCTTTTTCTTTACTGATAAATTTTAATAGCTCGGCACGATCACGGCTCACGATCGTCGGCGGCAGAAGACTCTTGAACTGTGTTGCCCAAACTTTTTCATTAACCGTGCGGATGCCGCGGGCGCTATTAAAGACCACAACTTTAGAAGGAAGGCGGTCCAAAAGCCAGGTGTGCATCAAATACTCATCATCGAAAGGAGGGTCGGTACGGACAAAAACGGCATCAACCGTTTCCGCAGGAAGATCAATTTTTTGTTTAATAACGAAAGGTTTACTTTTAATCCTTTGCGGAACGACCTTAGTCGAATGAAAAATAATTTTACCGTTCTTAAGTGTGATACCGTTCGCCGGCAAGAAATAAACGTCGTGGCCGGCCGCTTTTGCGCCGAGCATCAAAGCAAAGGTCGTGTCTTTTTCAAAGATCACGGTTTCCAAGGGATCCATCAGAAAGACAAATTTCATTTCGCGTTAGCCTCAAGTTGAACAATTTCACGATGTGCTGCGATCCCGGCGATACGCGCGAGGATACGGTAAACGTCAAAGGCATTGATATCATCATGGGCACAACAGTCGCCCCAACCGTATTTCTTTAAATGAGGGCACATGCGCTTGAATTCCGCGCCCTGCGAATTAAGATTTTCGCGGCCGCTTTTTTGAGCATGAGAGCGATAAAACCCGCCGACCATGTGATTATCGATCTGATAAAGGCAGATCTCACTAACAAGATTATCAATATTGTGGATCGTCGGAACACCTTCCTGCAAGAGGTAGCGGTCAATGACCTGCGAACCCTTCCCAACGTGTAATTTATTTTTTTCCTTACGATTAAGATCTAAGATCTCTTGCGGATTTTCAACCGCCATGACGCCCATGCCGTAAGTTCCGTTATCGGACTTTACAACGATATAGGGCTTCTCATTGATATTTTCTCTTTGATATTTATGCGCAATACGGTCAAAAAGGACCGTTGCGGCGCCGAACATTCTTTTGCGATCAGCTTCTTCATTAACATCGACATTATCAACGATCTCGTGATACGCGCTAAAAAGCCATGGGTCGAGATCGATGATGCGCGCAAATTCTTCCATCAACTCTTGTGTCAGTTTGAAATGATGCGACTTTTGACGTGAATGCCATCCTGCCTGAATAGAAGGGTAGATGGGGATCTTGGCGTTCTTTAAGATCTCCGGGATCCCGGTGCTTAAGTCATTGTTCAAAATGATGAGGTCGTAATTTTGTAAACCGTCTTCAAATTTCTTTAGAAGTTTTTTCAAACAAAATATACGTACCGGTTTGCCAGTCGCGGTTTCCAACTCAGCGTAGTTGGCGTTCTCACAGAAATCCGGCTGCATCGAAAGAAAGGTGGCGATCTTCGCATTAAATCCAGCCTTGGTAATGATCTCCTCTAAAATACGGATGTTCTCCAAATACCATGTATTGCGGGTATGTTCCTCGGCGATGATGAGGATATCCTGGCACTTGGGAACGCGTTTAAGAATGGCGGCTTTCATCAAACCGACCACGTCTTCGAGCCCATGTTCACAAAGATTATTAAAGCCGGCTGGAAAAATATTCGTGTCCACGACCGAGATCTTAAACCCGGCGTCACGGACATCCACCGACGAATAGAGCGGAAGCTCATTGCTGCCTTCAAGGCTGTTTAACCACGTATGGATCGCGGTCTGCTTGGCTTTGATACGACTGAGGATCAGCGGATTAATATAGATATTATTTTTCGCGGTATCGGTGTTCATTGGCAGTCATTATGCAATAAATCATTTCAATTGTCGAGCGTAAAAGTTGTCTGTACAATGCGGGAATGAAAGAAACCATTTTGAAATTACTCAGCGAACATCTGCAGCCGGCGCATATCAATTTGACCGATCAAAGCGCCAGTCATGCGGGGCATAATGAAGCGGCAAAGGCGGGGGGAACTCATTTTGACCTTAAGATCGTTTCAGCGAAATTCAGTGGGAAAAGCCGGATTAAACGGCATCGGATGATCTATAAGATCTTGGACGCGCAATTAAGAGGGCAGGTGCATGCGTTAGCGATCACCGCGTTAAGCCCGGAAGAAAAATAGCAGACGTCCCTACTTTTTTACACCCTCAATTTATACCCGATCTTAAAAAGATAAACGGCCATGTAAAAAGAGAACAACGCCATGATCAACGCGACGAGGATACAACTCACGAGCGATGTCTGGATCATGCCGGTCACACTAAAACGGATGCCTTGGACCAAATAAAACATCGGGTTGAACTGCGAAAGGACCTGCACCGGCTCAGGAAGCATGTCAATCGGATGAAAAACCCCGCCCAAAAGGACAAGCGGAATGATCAAATAAACATTCCATACGCTAAGCATACCGAAATCTTCCGCCCACAAAGCGCCCAACATCCCCGCACAAGAAAAGATCATCGCGATCATTAAAATAAAATACGTCAAAATGAAGGGATGCGCGATCGGGATCGGCGTAAAGATGAGGGAACTTACATAGACGCCGAGAAGGACAACAACGCCACGAGCGACCCCGCCGGCCAAAAGGCCCAACACCATTTCAAAATAGGAAAGAGGAGAGAGAAGAACTTCCTGAATATGATTGTGCCAACGAGCGATAAAAAGGGAGGAACTCGTATTCTCGTAAGAACTGGAAATCAAATGCATGGTCATTAATCCTGGGACAATGAAGCCCAAATACGTTATGCCGCTCAAGCCGAAATCAATGCGGCTTCCCAAAGCCACACCGAAGATATACATAAATAACGTCGAGCTGACGATCGGCGGGAAAACAGTTTGGTTCGCGAGTGAAATGAACCGCAAAATTTCGCGTTTCGATAATGAGAGAACCCCGACCGGATTGGTGATCAGCATTTATTCGCCCCCCGTGACTTCCAAAAAAACATCTTCTAACGACTTATCCTGCAAGACAGCCCGTTTTTCGCCGATGCGGACGATACGGCCCTGGTTAATGATCCCGATGGTCTTACAAAGTTTTTCCGCTTCTTCCATATTATGTGTCGTCAAGAAGATCGTCTTGCCTTCATTGTTCAACTGGGCCAAATAATCCCATATCAAATATTTCAACTCAAGGTCACAACCCGCAGTCGGTTCATCCAGGATCAAAACTTCCGGGTCATGGATCAAGGCGCGGCAGAGAAGCAGGCGTTTTTTCATCCCGCCGGACAAAGCGCGGTGCTTGCAATTACGTTTTTCGGTCAATTGAAACCGCGCCAAAAGTTCATCAGCACGTTTAGACGCGCTCCCGGGAGTGATGCCAAAATATCCCGCCTGATAAACTAAAAGCTGGTGAATGGTGAGGAAGGGGTCAAAATTAAATTCCTGCGCGCAAAGGCCCAAGAGGCGGCGGGTTTGCTGATATTCGATCGTCGTGTTGTAACCGAAGACGCGGACCTCACCGGCGTTATAATTGGACAGCCCGGTCAAAATATTGATGGTCGTGGTTTTTCCGGCGCCGTTAGGCCCCAAAAAAGCAAAGAAGTCGCCGCGCTTGACCTCAAAATTAACATTGTCGAGCGCTTTAAGGTCACCGTAGAATTTGGTGAGATTTTTAATCGAAACCGCAATGTCGGAGTTGCGCATCTTAATCCTTTACAGATCACGTATCTAAAGCCATTTTTGCCTTACGCGCTGCA
Source organism: Candidatus Omnitrophota bacterium (assembly GCA_020849375.1). GTDB lineage: Bacteria > Omnitrophota > Gorgyraeia > Zapsychrales > JANLHA01 > JADLGJ01. The sequence goes on along the minus strand of JADLGJ010000087.1, from coordinate 28,128 downwards.
TTACGGACGATTTCCGGTAAAGCAGGGTGAATATAGATCATACCCAATAAATCATCAAGTGTGCCTTGCTTGCTCATAAAAGCGATCAGCATGTGAATCATATCCGACGCTTCCGGCCCGATAATATGGGCCCCGATGATCTTGCGCGTGTCCCGTTCGATTAAGATCTTCACAAAACCGCTGTCCGACAATAAAGCCATGCCCATGCCGCTATTGATATAATTATTTACGCCGACGGCATAATCAATACCGGCCGCTTTGGCATCTTCTTCAGTCAACCCAACCCCGGCGATCTGCGGATAAGAAAAAACAGCGTGGGGAACGGGCGGATATTTAATCGGAGCATCAGAAGGATTTACGAACACATTTTCAAAAAGATATTCCCCTTCAAAATTCGCACTATGCCGGTAAAGATAGCGGCCAATGCAATCGCCGAAAGCATAAACTCCCTCGACATTTGTACATAAATGATCATCAACTTTCACAAAACCGTTTTTGTCCAATTGAATATCCGTACTCGCTAAATTTAACGTATCCGTATTCGGAATAATACCGGTTGCCACTAATAAACTTTCTGCGCTGATCTGTTTCTCTGCGCCGTCCTGTCTATAAAAAACCGTGAACGTTCCATTTTGATAAGCGACACGGTTCGTTACCGCATGAATATGAACATGATGGAATTTAGAAAATTCTCTTTGAAATTCTACAGCTATCTGATCGTCCTCATGACGCAAGAGCGTACTGCGAACAATAAAATGGACTTCGGTCCCAAACGCGGCGTAAGCAAAACCCAATTCAGTCGCGATATAACCCCCTCCCAAAACGATCAGCTTTTTTGGCAAAGTGGTATTCCGCAAAGCCCCAGTTGATGTCATAAACGGTGTTCCCGCTAATCCAGGAAGGCTTGGGATCTGGGGACGGGCGCCGACAGTGATAAAAATCTTCTCCGCGGTGATCTGCTCGCCGGCGACCTCAATGACCTTATTGCTGACAAATTTTCCTTCAGATGCGTAATAGGTAATATTCGGATTCCGGCGGTAGCCGGCACCGATACTGGCGGAATCGCTGTCAACAGTTTGGGAAATCCGCTGCACTAATTTGGCAAAATCAACGGAAAACTTCGGGTCATTATGAATATCGAACTTTTTGGCTTCCCGCACCGTCATCGCGATTTCAGCAGGGTGGATGAGCATTTTGGAAGGGATACAGCCGCGATTAAGGCAGGTCCCGCCCAACGGGCCTTTTTCAATGACCGCGACTTTATGACCCAATTTTGCGGCTGGGGAAGCGATCTTGCTTCCACCGCCCGAACCGATCACAATCACATCAAACTTTTTCATAGAAATCCAATCAAGTGGAGTTGGTATATCCTCCGGCGAGTTTGATTTTTGTTTTTCCAATACTTTATTTTACAAATTGTTTTAAGAAAACAAAAATCAACTGTTTGAGCAAGGAGGATATACCAACTCCACTTAAACAGTCACTGCCGAATATTCTTCTAAATACTGATAAAGTCTATTGCTAATAACTTCCGGTTCCATCATTTGCATCAGATCAGCGCGTAATTTTGCAATATTTGGCAAACCATGGAAATACCCAACGTAATATTTACGGAATTCGACCACACCGCGGTTCAAACCTTTATATTGGATACTCAACGACAAATGACGAAGGCATAAAGCCACACGTTCTTCTATGCTCGCCGGCTGCATCACTTCGCCCGTCGCTAAATAATGCTTGGCTTCACGAAATAAAAAAGGATTAGAAATAATACCACGTCCGATCATAACACCGTCACAGCCGGTCTCGAACATCGCGCGGACATCATACGGGGTCGTGACATCACCGTTACCTATCAGCGGAAGCTTAGTTGCTTTGCGGATCTGCTCCAACCACCGCCAATCAGCCAAACCTTTGTAACCCTGTTCGCGGGTCCGGCAGTGAATAGTCAATGCTTGTACTCCGACGGCTTCGAGCATACGAGCTACGTCAAGGATCACAATCGTATTCTGATCCCAGCCTAAACGAGTCTTAACGGTAACCGGAAGTTTTGTAGAACGGACCGTAGCAGAAACAATACGCTCAAATTGCTTGATATCGCGAAGCAAACCCGCACATTCACAGCGTTGAACATGATTTTTGACCCAGCAGCCGCAATTAACATCAATAAAGTCGGGATTAAAGCTTTCCGCGACCTTGGCCGCGCCTTCCATGGCCGCTTCAACGCCGCCGTAGATCTGTATGCCGACAGGGCGCTCTTCCTCACAAATCTTGATCTTGCGTAAAGCTTTAGGAATATCCCGGATCAGCGCTTCACTGCTCGTAAATTCCGTATAGACCATGTCCGCGCCCAACTCACGGGAAATACGGCGAAAAGAAATATCCGTCACGTCTTCCATAGGTGCAAGACAAAGAGGGTGGTCAAGTTGGATGGAGCCAATTTTCATAATTCTAAGTATTAAAAAAGATAATGATCGGGGTAAAAATTTTATCTGTCGAGGCACCGGTCAAAACCCGGTAAGTCGCATAGATAACAATGACGACAATAATTATAAATATCTTCTCCATAAAGTTTTGCCGATCAACGACCAGGAACCATGAGCAAAGGGCCAGGCAAACTAAAATCAACACCATACCGTGCGGCATTTCATAACCCTCTTAATTGGCGACAATTATAACGTATTTTAGAGAGTTTGCAAATAGCGCGTAGATATAGTATAAAGAAGCTCTTATGATGAATTTAACAGCAACAACACCTGTGGAATCCGCCTTACGGCGCGGTATTAAAGCCGTCGGGATCGGCAAAAAAGGAAGCCGCTCGCTGACCCGAGAACTGTCGCTCGAGATCCTTGCTGAGTTGCAAAAAGGGGAATTCACTCCCGCAAGCCGTGCTGCTTTTTTTGCCGCACTTTTTATTAAGGGGGTAACGGAAGACGAGCAGGTCCTCTCAGAACATTTCACTCCGGGCACTTTGAGCAATGCCGCGCAACTGGCCGAAGCCCTTTGCCAGGATGTATCGAGCCCGCTCAAAGGCCTTTGTACGCAATTGCTGGAGCAAAAAGAATTGAACCAAACCCAAGCTGATACTCTCGGGAAATTCCTTTTGTCCACATCCTCCGGGAAAGGCGATGGGGCACGGGGGTTAGCGGCGATCGCTTTACGCGTCCGTTACGAAACGACCGAAGAATACTTAAGCCTTTTAAGAAATCTTAATGAACATATCCATCCTGATTTCCGCGATGCAGTTCCAGCGGGAACCCCGGTCGTTCAATTGGCGGAACCATTTGACGGCGTTGACCATAACTACATGATCACACCGTGCTTAGCGGATGCGTTGCAAAAACAAAATATGCGCGTGCTGACCTTGGTCGGACGCAACAGCGGACCCAAACTCGTGAATAATCTTTATGACCTCGTCAATAAAATGGGGCTGACTTTCTTAAAAAACAATACTGAACTTACAGGCCGGCGGCCTGCCCCCGAAGGGGGATTTTATATTGACCAAAAAGATCTATCACCGGCCCTGGACCGCTGGGTTGACCTACGGCATGAGATCATCAAACGCCCCTTTCTAGCTACACTGGAAAAATTCCTCGATCCGGCCAAGGCCGACATCATTATCACCTCAGCATTTCACGGTGTTTACGGGGACAAAATGGCCGCTATCGCCGAAGGGGCGGGGTTTCCCGGATCCATCGTCGTACGCAACGGGGTGGAAGGGACCATCGCTTTTCCGCTCACGCGTCCGGCTAAACTCCTCTGTTGCGCGCGCCAATCGGACGGGGACTACCTGCACAAAGAAATCGTTTTTGATGCCGCACAATTCCTACAAGCCGAACTTCCGACGGAAGAAAAACTCGAAAGTCCGTCGCTGAATATCAACGCCAAGCTCGTGAACGACTTCCTGAAAAAAGGGGGTACCGAAAACATTGAGTTCGACCGCCGCATCGCAGTAACCTGCGCCGGGATCAAAAAGGGCATTGATTGGATCTTAGAAAATACCAGCGAAAGGCGGGGGCATGATCTGGGCTAAAGTCGCAAGCTTACTTTTATTTCTCGGTGTGGCCTTAGGTGCTTTCGGGGCGCATGCCCTCAAAGATAAACTAAGCCCTTACGCGATCGATATTTTTAAGACCGGTGTTCTTTACCATATGATCCATGCTTTGGGGCTTTTTGCCGTGTCTTGGGCCAGTACGCAATCCCAAAACCCCAAGATCTTCTGGTCCGGCCTCTTGCTAACCATTGGAATCACTTTATTCTCGGGAAGCCTTTATCTCCTCGCAATGACCGGGGCCAAGGCCTTCGGCGCGATCACACCACTAGGCGGCCTTTGCTTTTTAGCCGGCTGGGCACTTTTATTTTTGTCGATTTAAAAAAATTGATTTTTTTAGTTTTTTTTAACCTAATGTGCTATACATTAAGTAGATATGAAAGTCACTTTTTCACTTTTAGCAGTGCTCATTTCCAGCTTGCTTACCGGACAGCAAAGCGACGCCGCAACTGTTCATTACCGCGATGAAAACGGCACCGTCCATTATGTTAATACTGATTATGCCAAAGTTCCCGAGCGATACCGAGGGCAAGTTGAAGAACAGCTAAAACAAGCCGAACCGCAAAAAACAGATCCTATCCCTCTCCTCAGCGACGGGAAACCGCAACGATTTATAAAGCAACAGGAATCAGTGAGCATTGACACAACACCATCCGCGCAGATCACAAATGAAACTCGTCTCTCACGCTTGACCGAAACATTAAATGAACTTCAAATAATAGGCTTTTTCCCACCATCCGTTAATATCAACTCCGGTGTTGTTGGCTATATTGACCGTCAAGGACAAAAAGTTTTTGTCACGCCGGATACCTTATCGAGCGTCAGGCCGGAATACCTCCCGCAAGTCGATGCCCAGATCATAAGTCTCGAAAAGATCGCCAAGAAAGCCAGGACGGAGAAACCAATGATCGCTGGCACCAGCGTGGAAGTTTTCACCAAGGGATCCTGCAGTGAATGCGTAAAACTATTAACGCTTTTACAGGTACACAAGATCCCTTATTTAAATTTTGATGTCAACCATACATCACAAGGAATGGAATTCTATAAATCGCTGAATAATAACGCCGAATTACCGATCACCCGCGTTAAAAACACCCTTATCCCTGGCGTTGATGTCGCCGGGATCAAAAAAGCTTTAAATCCGCCGGAGGCAGCAACTCCTGCAACATCGTCCAATGCACAGACAAATTTAATCATTCCAGAAACACTAACAACGAACGACAAAACAAAGAGCGGCCCCAAGATCGAAAGAATGAAACTCGAAAAGCAGAATTTAACAGTCAATCATTTGCTAGGAAAATAATAATGAACAATAAAAAAGGGTTTACCCTCGTTGAGATCATGATCGTGCTCGTGATCATTTTATTATTAACCGCGATCGCGATGCCGAACCTGATCAAAGCGAAGATCCAAGCTAATGAGGCATCTGCCCAAGCCACATTACGAACGATCGCAAGTTCTCTCGAGAACTACTATGCCCTGAACAATGAGTATCCGCCGGACCCAACATCCCTCGTCGGAGCCACACCACCATACCTGAACAATAATTACTTTAATACAGCATATAACGGATACAGTTACAGCCCTGACGTTTTAGCCCCATACTCCTATTTTGTCAGCGCGGTCCCGATCAGCACCAGCACAGGGACACACAGCTATACCGTTTCAACCGGTGCCGTACTCTACGAATACTAACCCCCTCATTCCACCACCGCTAAATTAATATGACGATTGCGTATTTTTGTATTATCATTGCAATGTTTATTCCACTGTTTTGCTCGGGGTCACTATTTCTTTATTCTTTATTGGATAATACAGGGACTCTTGCATGTTAAAGACTTTTCAGCTGAATGATGGCAAACTCACCGCGTGTACACAAGAGTGTTCGCAACTCTATGTATACATCAACCCCGACGAGCAGGAAAAAACATACTTAACGACCGAGTTGGGAATCGACGAACACACGCTCAATTCTTCGCTTGACCCGGAAGAGGTGGGCCGCGTGGAGTTTGAAGCCAACCATTTGGCGACCATTATTAAAAAGCCGAAAAAATACAGTTCAAAAGATAATTTTATTTTTAGAATTTCCTCTATCGGGCTTTTCCTTTTTCCCGATAAACTGATCCTTATTTTCAATGATGAGGACCTTATCTGGGAAAGCCGCATTTTTTCTAAAATGCATTCTATCCGGGATATTTTCATCCGCATCATTTTCAGTTGTGTCGTTCATTTTGAAGAACACTTAAAGGTCATCCGCAAGATCTCAGAGGAGATCGAACAGGAGATCAACCAGGCCGTTTCTAACAAAGACCTCATGCACATGTTCAAACTGAGCAAAAGCCTCGTTTATTACGTCGACGCGATCAATTCGAACAGCAAGGTCATCGAACGCCTGAAAATGAATTCCGGAAAACTGGCTTTCGACCAGGACGTGAATGAATTTCTTGACGATCTTATTATTGAAAGCAGCCAGTGTTACCAGCAGGCCGTTTCTTACCTGGAAGTTTTATCAGGAATGACCGACGCCTGGGCTTCGATCATCAACAATAACCTTAATATCCGCCTTAAGCGACTGACGGTCGTTTCTATCTGTATCATGACGCCGACCTTTATCGTCAGTTTATTCTCAATGAACGTTGAACTTCCTTTGCCGCAACACGGATCGCTGTTATCATTTTGGCTGGTCACGGGCATGGCATTCGTTTCGGTCGTTGGGCTTTTGCTCGTCGGGTATTTTAAAAAACTTTAAAGCGGCCATTCCATGTCCATTCTCTGGGAAAAAGAAGCGGAAACGAAATTCCAGGCCTTACTTGCGAAGATCCCAATTTTTATGCGGCCGATCGCGCAAGATAAAGTTTCTAAGAAAGCGGAAAGCCTCGCGCGTTCCTTGAACCATACCGAGATCAATGAAAAGGACATTGTTGATGCTTTTTTCTCAGAAACGCCATTCGGGTTCCACGGCCCTATGAAAAACGACATGGAAGAGATCGGCATTGATTACAAAAAATACGGGCACCAATAAAAAAGGGGACGTCATGAAAGGCATTATTCTTGCAGGCGGTAAAGCCACCCGCCTTTATCCGATCACAAAGAGTATCTGTAAACAACTTCTCCCGATCTACGATAAACCAATGATCTATTACCCCTTGTCGGTGCTCATGCTCGCAGGGATCCGAGATATTCTGATCATTTCGACGCCCCATGACCTACCCAATTTCCGCAAACTGTTCCAGGATGGCAAACATCTGGGATTACGGATTAGTTACGAAGAACAAAAAGAGCCCAAAGGGATCGCGCAAGCTTTTCTCGTTGGCGAGAAATTTATCGGCAAAGACCCTGTGTGCCTCATCCTTGGCGACAATATCTTTTATGGTGACCGCTTAACGGTCCTCCTGAACGAAGCCACACGGATCCGAAATGGGGCTACGGTCTTTGCTTATAACGTTTCCGATCCGGAACGTTACGGAGTGGTCGCGTTCAACAAAAGCTTTCATGCGACCTCGATCGAAGAAAAACCGGCCGTTCCGAAATCAAACTATGCGGTGACCGGCCTTTATTTTTATGACAACAATGTTGTATCCTATACCAAGAACCTCAAGCCGTCGAAACGCGGAGAATTTGAAATAACGGATATTAATAGGATTTATCTCAAAAATAAGAAACTTAACGTTAAAGTACTTAACCGCGGTTATGCGTGGCTTGATACCGGGACCTACGGTTCACTCGCTGATGCGTCCATCTTCATCAAAACGATCGAAGACCGGCAAGGGCTTAAGATCAGCTGCATCGAGGAAATTGCTTTTAATAAGGGTTGGATCGGCCGCGAACAACTGTTGCGGCTCGCCGACGAAATCCCGACCAGTTACGGCGTCTATTTAAGGAAGGTTGCAAATCATGAATAAAAAAACGATCATTTTAGGCGGCGGTTTTATCGGAAGAAAACTAGAGTCGGCCCTCGGCGCTAAGCTTCTTTCGGCGCGTATCACAACTTATCAAGATGTGGAGAACATCATTAAGAAGCACCACCCGGACGTCCTGATCAATTGTATCGGGCACACCGGGAAGCGTAACGTAGACGATTGCGAACTTGTACCGGACAAAACACTTTCCGCCAACACATTTGTTCCGATCCTTTTAGCTGAAGCGGCTTTCCGCCACAAGATCAAGTTGGTCCACATCAGCAGTGGCTGTATCTTTCACTACGATTATAAGAAGAATAATGCGATCCGCGAGGAGCGCGTCGCGGATTATTTTGACCTTTTTTACAGCCGGACCAAGATCTATACCGAGAACGTCTTAATGCAATTAGCAGAGCTCAAAGACACCAACATTCTCATCACCCGTATCCGCGTGCCGCTCGACAGCAAACCGCATCCCAAAAATCTTTTGACCAAACTTATTAAATATCAACGGGTCATTGACGCGCCGAATTCGGTCACCTACGTCCCGGATTTCATTGAAGCCCTGAAACATTTGCTCAAGATCGACGCCCGCGGGATCTATAACACCGTCGTAAAAGAACCCTTGGTTTATCCTGACCTACTCAACGCTTATTGCAAACTGCGCCCGGATTTTCACTTTGACGTGATCAGGCTCAAAGAGCTTAAACTCACCCGGACCAGCCTCATCATGTCCACCAACAAACTTGAAAAAACCGGATTTAAAGTCCGCTCGATAAAGGAGATCATTAAAGAATGCGTAAACGAATACGTAAAATATTAGTCACCGGCGGTGCCGGTTTCATTGGCAGTGAGTTCGTCCGTCAAGGCGTAAAAAAAGGTTATTCGATCATTGTCGTGGATAAGTTGACCTATGCGGGTGACACCGCACGCCTAAAGAGCGTGTGGGGGAATATCACGTTCTACAAAACAGATATTTGCGAACGCAAGAAAATACATGCGATCTTTAAAAAAGAATTACCCGAAACGGTCATTCATTTCGCGGCGGAGACGCACGTTGACCGTAGCATCCAGAACGCCCAGCCCTTTATCAAGACCAACGTCGAAGGGACACAAAACCTCATTGACCTGGCACGGGAATTTAAGGTCAAGAAATTCATCCACATCTCAACCGATGAAATTTACGGTGAAAGCCGTACTGGATATTTTAAAGAAAACGACCCACTCGGGGCAAAGAACCCTTACTCGTCGACAAAAGCGGCCGGGGAACTCCTGATCAAAGCCGCGATCCACACGTTCCAATTCCCGGCGATCATTATCCGCCCGGCCAACAATTACGGCCCCTGGCAATACCCGGAAAAACTGATCCCGGTCATTGTGGTCAAAGCCGGGAACAATATCAAAGTCCCGGTTTACGGCAAAGGGGAACAAGTCCGCGAATGGCTCCATGTCAGCGATTGCGCGAGTGCGGTGGATGCGATCTTAAGAAAAGGAAAGGCCGGCGACATTTATAATATCGGGAGCTACTACGAACAAGAAAACATCAAGACAGTAAAAATGATCCTCGACCAATTGAAAAAGCCGCACACTCTGATCGAGTTCGTCAAAGACCGCCCCGGACATGATTTCCGCTACTCGGTGGATTGCGCCAAACTTCACAAGCTCGGCTGGAAAGCAAAAATAGATTTTTCAATAGGCCTTAAAGAAACAATTGTTTGGTATACTGAGCACCCGTCTTGGTTAAAGCACAAGTTGGCATTTCTCAAGAAATATTGGCAAAAGGTCTACGCCAAAAAATAAGAGGTCGTCATGCAAAGGCCCCGCCAAGTATTTTCCTACTCAGTGATCGCGATCCTGGCAATTTTTATCACGGCATCATATTCCAACACCGCCTACGGTGAAGGGTTTCTGAAAGGACGGATTAAGGAAAAGCTTAAAGACCGCATCCTTAAGAAATTAGAAGACCAGCCCGCTCCCGAATCCAGTACGGATGTCACTTCAAAGATCACCAAACCCGGGGACTATACTTTTTCTATTGAATTCGACGGATTAACGCGTATGTATAAAGTGCATGTGCCGCCTTCCTATGATCCTAAAGAAGCGGTACCGCTACTTTTTGCTTTTCACGGCGGTGGCGGTGACATGGGAGTTCAGTCCACTGAAAAATACTACCACGAAATTTCCACATCCGATAAGGAAGGCAATATTGTTGTTTTTCCAAATGGATATAGCAACTTTCAATCAGGCAAACTCGCAACCTGGAACGCCGGCAATTGTTGTGGTGATGCCCGTGACAAAAATATTGATGATGTCGGATTTGTTAAACAGATCGTTAGCAACCTTACCAACCAGTTGAATATTGACCGCACCAGGATCTTTGCCACAGGAATGTCTAATGGCGGCATGCTATCGCATCGCTTGGCTTGTGAACTGTCCGATACGTTCAAAGCCATTGCTGCCGTTGCAGGGACGGACGGAACATCAAGTTGTAATCCCCCAAACCCTGTCTCGGTCATGCACATCCATGCCAAAGATGATGACCATGTTCTTTTTAACGGCGGTGCCGGCAAAGGGGCATTCCCAGATGAATCGAAAGTCGCGGATTTTGTTTCTGTCCCCGAAACGATCTCCCGCTGGGTTAAACGCGATGGCTGTAACCCGACGCCAAAACGTATTCTCGAAAACTCCGGCGCCTATTGCGACCTTTATTCGCAATGCAAAAACAACGTCGAAGTCGAACTTTGCGTGACCGAAACCGGGGGGCATTCATGGCCGGGCGGGACCAAACCAAGACAAGGAAAGAGCCCCGTAGCACCGTCAACAGCAATTTCCGCAAATGATGTCATGTGGGATTTCTTTAATAGACAAAAATAAATCTGCCACATCGACTTATACATCCTTTAGGAGTTCTCATGCCTTACACAACAAAGTCATATGCTGCACAAAGCGCATCCCAAGCCCTGGCACCGTTCCAAGCCAAGCGCCGCGACCCTCTTGATACCGACGTCCAGATCGACCTGCTTTATTGCGGCGTCTGCCACTCCGACATTCATCAAGCCCGCAATGAATGGCACAACACGACCTATCCTTGCGTCCCCGGCCACGAAATGATCGGGAAGGTGAGCAAGGTCGGCAAGAAAGTGAAGAATTTTAAAGTCGGAGACATCGCCGGAGTCGGATGCCTTGTTGATTCCTGCGGCACATGTTCGAGCTGTAAAGAAAACCTCGAACAGCATTGTGAAAAAAGCCCCATTTTTTCCTACAATAGCCCGGAAAAACATATCGGCGGAATGACCTTCGGCGGATATTCGCAAAGCATCGTAGTCACGGAAGATTTTGTTCTCAAAATACCAAAAAATTTAGATCTTGCCGCTGCTGCTCCGCTTCTTTGCGCAGGCATCACGACCTATTCACCACTCCGCCGATGGAAGGTCGGGAAGGGTCAAAAAGTCGGGATCGTCGGTTTAGGCGGGCTCGGGCATATGGGCGTTAAATTTGCCAATGCGTTCGGCGCACATGTCGTTATGTTCACAACATCGCCGAACAAGAAAGCCGATGCCAAAAAGCTTGGTGCACATGAAGTCGTCATTTCTAAAAATGAAAAGGATATGGCCAAACACACCGGGACATTTGATTTTATTTTAGACACTGTTTCCGCACAGCATGACATCAATGCTTATTTGCCTTTACTTAAACGTTCGGGGACAATGACGCTCGTCGGGGCCCCGGAGAAGCCGCTATCTTTGGTCAGTTTTAATTTGATCATGCAGCGCCGCCATCTCGCCGGCTCACTGATCGGAGGGATCAAAGAAACACAAGAAATGCTGGATTTCTGCGGTAAACACAATATTGTATGTGATATTGAAAAGATCCCGATCCAAAAGATCAACGACGCTTATGACCGTATCTTAAAGAGCGACGTCAAATACCGTTTTGTTATCGACCTGGCTTCACTCAAGTAGTATGGAACACAAGAACTCCTCAAGCCCCTACATCATTGTCCGGAACTCTAAAATTCACGGCCGCGGCGTTTTTGCAAAAAAAGATATTCCCAAAGGCGCGCGGATCATTGAATACGTCGGAGAGAGGATCACCAAAGCTGAAGCAGAGCGCCGTGCAGAAAAACTCCTGAACAAGCACAAAGAGAATCAGGTCCATGGCGCGGTTTATCTTTTTGTCTTGAACAAACGCCATGATATTGACGGCTATGTCCCGTACAACACCGCACGGCACATCAATCACTCTTGCGATCCTAACGCCGAGACCGAGATCATCCGCGGCAAGATCTGGATCATCGCGATCAAAAATATTAAAAAAGGCGAGGAAATTACTTACAATTACAGTTATGATTACGATGGTTACGATGAGCACCATTGTTATTGCCGGACCAACCGCTGTGTCGGGTATATTCTGGCGGAAGAACATTGGCCGCGGCTGAAAAAAGATTCTCTCAAAAAGAAAAAATTATAGTTTTATTAAGAAGCAAAATAAGGAGGCGTATGAAAAAGACCATTTTATTCTCGGCATTTCTTTTTGCATTTGCATCGGTTCTGCCCGCGGCAGAGGAAACACTGCAAAGCAAGCAAATCGCTAATTGCGAACGGATCGGTTATCCCGAATGGCGCGACGACTGCTTTGAAAGCTTGAGCTCATCTGTCCTTAATTACGGTGTTTGTGTTAAATTTACGAATAAGTCCCGACGGGACGCTTGTATTTCAAATCACCCGCCGCAAAGCGCAGATGATTGCCTGCTCAACAAAACCGATAAAAAAGCACAGGCGGCCTGCCTCGGGTCTTTTGGCCAAGGGCCGGTAGTCAAATTGCCCAAGAAAGCAACAGCAGCCGCAGCACAACTCAGTTCAGCACAGATCGCCCAGATCAACTCCAAAGAAAACAAAAAGCAAGCGCAGGCGGCTAAGCTCCAGGAAATAAAAGAAGCGAAGCAAACGAAAGCACTCGAAAAAGCCATGAAAGTGCAAGCCGTGAAGGATGCCCGCACTGCTAAAACTCAAGCGAAAGCTGCCAAGGTTGCGAAGACAGTCGTAGTTGCCGAAAACAAAACTGAAAAAATAAATCAAGCCGCTGCCGCAAAAGAAGCAAAGGCTCAAGAGAAAGCAGAAAAATTACAGGCTGCCAAAGATGCCCGTGAAGCCAAAGAACAGGCAGCAGCTGCTAAACGACAGGAAGCTAAAGACGCACGCGAAGCTAAAATTCAAGAACAGAAAGATCAGCTCCAACAAAAAAAAGACACTCAAGCTCAATTAAAAGCTGAAAAAATACAAAAAGCTAAAGACGAAAAAGAAGCGAAAGCTCAAGCTGCAGCTGCAAAACTTCAGTCTGCCAAAGATGCCCGTGAAGCAAAGGCTCAAGAAAAGGCCGCAAAACTTCAAGCGGAAAAAGACGCTAGAGCTCAAATGAAGGCGGAGAAATTACAAAAGGCGAAAGAAGCAAGGGAAGCAAAAGCCCAGAAAAAAGTTGAAGAAATTCCAGCACCTGTTGTTGAAGAAAAAGTTGCAGATGTTGTCGAGCAATCAACCAATGATATGCCTTCAGAAGAGCCTTCGGAACCAACCGTTGAAGTAACGACCACGGAGGCTACGGAACCGGAACCAGCCGCCGTTGAAATGCCGACGGAGGAAGCTCCATCGTCGGTTGTTGAAGAAACCACTGCCGCAGCTCCGGAACCCATGGTTGACGAAAAGATCGTTGAGGCCCCGCCAATAAAAACCAAAGCTCAGGAAAAAGCTGATAAATTACAAAAAGCAAAAGAAGAGCGGGAAGCGAAAGCCAAGGAAAAAGCTGATAAATTAAAAGCAGCTAAAGATGCAGTTGAAAAAGAAAAAGCTGAAAAGATCCAAAAAGCAAAGGACGCCAAAGAAGCAGCCGCTAAAGAAAAAGCGGAAAAACTTCAAAAAATAAAGGACGACAAAGAAGCCGCGGCGAAAGAAAAGGCAGAGAAATTACAAAAAGCCAAAGAAGAACGCGATGCCGCAAGAAAACCTCAAAGCAAAGTCACGCCGGATGACAAATCCCCCTTAAAACCGGGTGAAACCTTCAGCACCAACACCACGGGCCCAGAAATTACAATCGTTGGTTTCGGATGCACAAAAGGTTTCGGGAGCTGGACCGAACCACCGCAAAATAAAAAAGATGAGATCGCATGCGATAAAGAGAACGTTGAAAGTTTTGCCGCACTGTTAAATAGCTGCATGGCTGCGAACCACAACATCAACATCTTGTCTTATGATATGAACAAAGACCTTTGCGTGACTTGTGATGACTTAAAACTCTGGCAAAAACAGGTCAACAAGCTTTTTGACGCAAAAAAACGCTCTACCAACGGCAGGAATTTGAAACTCAAAGAATGCGCTGAACGCAAATTCTAAAAAGACAAGCGTAATGCCTAAAAAACGCGGGCCCCGAGCGTCGAAGACCGTTTCCCCGAAGCCAAAACGTTCCACGACCCTGAAACGTCACAGTCAATATTTTGTCTATATTGTAGAATGCGCGACAGGGACGTATTATACCGGATATACGAAGGATATTGACAAACGCATCAAACTGCACAACTCTGGCCATGGCGCCAAATACCTGCGCGGCAAATTACCCGTCACATTGGTCTTTAAAAAAGAATATAAATACTACAAAAACGCCCTAACCGCTGAACGCGAAGTTAAAAAACTTAGCCGTAAACAGAAGGAACAATTGGTTGCGGAAGGGAGCCCTCGAACGTAAAATATTGAACGCTCTAGCCTTAGCACTCAATTTCTGCCATTTTATTTGACTAACTAATAATTCAACGTATATTAAGTTTAATACTATTTATATAACCTTTAACTCGCACATCTTTTTATGGCTTCTTTACCACGGTTCCTAAAAAAATACCTTTTTGCCGCCTTTTCATCGCTTTACCTTTTCACAGTCGGATTTTGGTCAGCCCGGCACCGGGTTCTTTTGTCACAGATTTGTGAACACTTTGGGCTTGGGAAACCAAAGGCGCGTATCCCCAAGATCGGCAACTGGGACCTTTTAAAAGGCTCCACATCCGTAACTCTTTGTGAGTTAGGGGAATGGGATGGCAATGTTGCGATCAACGAGCTGGCGATCATCTCTTTTCTGGTTAGCAAGAACAGCCCGAAAAAAGTCTTTGAAATCGGAACATTCGACGGGAGGACCACGCTAAACATCGCCAATAATTGCGCATCCGATGCAAAGGTCTTTACTCTGGACCTGCCGAGAAAGGACCTGACAGCAACAGGATTAAAGGTCGAAGACGGCGATAAAAAGTTCGTCAATAAAGACCAGATCGGACAACGGTCCTTGTCCGCAGAAAACAGCAAGATCACACAGCTTTACGGTGATTCCGCCACCTTTGATTGGACCCCCTACAACAATGCCATTGATTTTCTTTTTATTGATGGTTCTCATTCTTACGACTATGTGATCAAGGATTCTTTAACGGCCTTAAAGATCGTTAAAGATCAGGGGCTGATCCTTTGGCACGATTACGACAACCGTTTTTGGCCCGGCTTGACGACGGCCCTCAACGAGCTTTACTCTACAAGGCCCGAATTTAAAGGTTTAAGGCACATTGAAGGAACTTCAATTGTTTTTTTACAACACACTCGCCAATAAATGACCGCCCGAATCAAACACCTGTTGTTTTTCATCCTTTTCCTCGGCCTATTTTCTTGCAGGGTTTCGCTCGGCGCTGATTTCAAGGGTGTAAAAGTGAACCTGATCGGCGCCCTCGCACAAAAATTTGATGACAATATCACTTTTGTCAAAAGTAATGAGGTTTCAGATTGGATCTCAGAGTTCAGCGCCGGCATCAATTCTTCGTATTCGGGCCAAAATTTTAATTGGAACATTAGCGCAACAGTTACTGAGCATCTTTTCGCTGACAACAATTCCTTCAACAACCTTTCTCAAGATGTTGATGTCACATACCATTCCCAGTTATCGCAAAGCCTGGGCTTAGATTTTACGGACCGGCTGATCCATGCTGAAGAACCGCGCAGTTTTTCGGACGCTTTTGCAACGGTGATCGGCAGGTACAGCTATTATTGGAACCGGTCAAAACTGGCATTCACCAAACAGCTCAATGAAATGATGGCGTGGGAAGTTCATTATGCCAACGACCTCTACGACAGTTCTTCAAAGAACGTCATTGATTCTCTGCAAAACCTCGGCGGCACCCAATTTTCATACCAATACAAGGAGAACACAAAGCTCAATGCCGGTTATGAATATTCCCGCCGGGATTTTACACCAGGGTCTTCAGTCGCGGTAAACCATACGTCGGTAGGATTTGTGCATGAGCTAAACCCCCAAGTGACATTGGAACTGAACACCGGTGCGGATTTTATCAAAGACAGTGCGGCACAAAACCGGATCGAACCGCACGCTCTTATCAAATTAACGGACCAGCTCAATACCTTGACCAAGGCGCATGTCTCCATCATTAAGCGCCACACATCGAATCTCAACGATAGCGACCTCTTCGATGAATGGGAAGCCGAGATGAACCTCGCGCATATCCTTTCCAAGCAACTTTCGGTCGTTCTTTCTAATTTTTACGGGAGCGGCCAACGGCTGGCAGCAAATACAACCGAACATTTCCTCGGGGCAAGTTTAACAACGACGTATGAGATCAAAAAGGATATCACTCTCGACTTAAATTATACATACTCACATGTGACATCGGATGACCCCGCAAGGGAATATTTAAAGAATGTCGTTATGCTCAAACTTTCGAGTAAATTCTAAAAAGGAGAATAAAGTGATGCGAAATTACCGGTACTGGCTTTTCCTCGTCCTGCTGATGTTGTTCAGCGCACGATTGTCATTCGCGAGCAACCCTGAGGAGGTCTACCGTGTCGGTGCCGGCGACGTGCTTTACATCTCTGTCCTGGGCCATGATGACCTGACGACAACCGAAGTCGTTGGGCCCGACGGGATGATCACCTTTCCCTATCTTGACGTTTTCAAAGCCGAGGGGTTGACCTTAAATGAGATAGGTACCCAATTAAAAAAGGAACTATCACCGAATTATATCCAGTTCCCGGAGATCATTGTCCGCCTTCAGGAACCCAGTAGTCAAAAATTCTATGTCTACGGTGAAGTTCGCAATCCCGGCGTTTTTCGCCTCAATAAGAACATGACTTTACTTAAAGCCATTTCAATGGCCGGCGGCTACAGTGCCTTTGCGAACAAAAAAGTCGTAAAAGTTCTGCGCCCTAACGCCAACAAACCCGGATACGAGAATATGACGGTCAATTTAGAACAAGTCATTAATAATCCCGCAGGGACCCAAGATATTTTTATCCACAATGAAGACATTGTTGTTGTCGTTGAAAAATAAACTTGATAGATAAAGGAGAGCACTATGCCTGCCGAATATAATCAGAACATCATCAACATGCGCGAGATCTTGCGGGTGATCTTTAAAAAGAAGTGGTTGATCTTTACCGTTTTTCTACTCTCGCTGATCGGGGCTTTTGTGTACATCAACATGGCCGTGCCCGTTTATGAAGCGTCAACGAAGATCTTGATCAGTTCCGCACGAAAGAATGTTGCTCCGTACAACACGGAACTTGACGCGATCCGCCGGGCCCAACCCAATGTCACGCAGGGGGAAGTGATCCGCGGGAGCATCATCCTCGATGAAGTTGTCAGAAGCTTACAATTAGACCTCCGGGAAGATAAAGTCGAATTTTATCCGCGCCTCAAAAAGATCGTTCAACCGGCGATAGATGCCACGATCAAGACCTTAAAGGGCATTTACACTTCGATCAAAATGGCTATTTTAGGGACACAATCAAAACCAGTAGAGATCGCAAAATTCGACGAAGCCGTTGATCAATTGCGTTCAAACATCGAGGTGGACCAAGTCGAAGACAGTGATGTCTTTTTCCTAACGGTTACCGACTACAACCCGCAATACGCCAGCCGGATCGCGAACCAGATCGCAAAGGAATACATCATTTTTAATCTGCAAGAACAAATCCTGAATTTGCAGACACGTTATGGAATGCTGCATCCCAAAATTCTGCAACTTCAGGAAGCGACTCTCAATTTAAAAAGCATGGGGGTTGATGCCCCTATTCAGGGCTTTAATGCTTTAGGTTTAGCAACGGTCAAGGTCGTTGAATCAGCAAAATTGCCGTACCAACCCAAAACGCCCAAACAAAAATTAATTTATATTTTGACCGCGATCGCGGGATTATTAGGCGGGTTGAGCCTTTCGTTCGTTTCGATCGCAATTGATAATACCTTAAAGAACCCCTGGGAACTTGAAGAGGTCGCAAAATTGCCCGTTATCGGGTCTATTCCTCGACGCGGCAGCTCAGGGCAACGCCTTGACAACTTGACCGATAAGATCACGCAGAAAGGCCTTTATCAATCGTCCTACATGCGTATTGCCGACCATCTGTACATGGCGGTCAAAGATAAGAAATTGACCGGACTGCTTTTCGCGGATATTGATGACCCGGTCAACTCGAGTATGAATGCCTTTAATTTAGCGTATCTATTTGCCAATTCTTATAACCTAAAAACGGTTTTACTTGATGCCAATTTCCGCAATCCGGTCCTTGCAAATGCTTTGAGCGTCGCCAAACCGGAAAACTTAACTAAAACTTTAGCAGGGGAGATCTCCCTTAAAGAACTTCAGTTTGCAAAGTATCAAAAATTGGATGTTTTAGCGGCCGGCCCCAGTGACGGCAACCCATTGCTCTACTTGACAGGGATCGAGTTCAGCAACTTAATGTCAAAACTCAAGCAAGAATATCAACTCGTGGTCATTAACGGCCCAAGCTATACCCAATGCCAAGACCCGTTCATCGTCGGACGCCAAACTGATGGGATCGTTATTTCCTTACGGGAAGACAAGGTCAAGCGGGAAGTCGCGCAAAGCATCTTCAAATTACTTAGCGATGAAGAAAGAAACGTGTTGGGGGCGATATTTAATGATCGCAGCCATCCGATCCCCGGGCCTATTTACCGCAATGTCTGATATCAGAAGCGTAAATATTTAATGTTCACTCGGCGCGATATCACATTAGCTGTCTTTTTCGGCTTACTTATTCCGACCGTCCTAATAGTCCTTGAAAGTATGGGGATGAAATGGATGTTGGCCGGACTTTTAGCCCTCTTGGCTTTTTTTCTCATCGCTCCGTGGCCGGACAAAGAACAGATCGTCCTGCTGCTATTCGCAGGGTTTTTATGTGTCAATCTTGACAAGAATTTCTTTGTGTCACAGCACTTTCTGCATTTGAACACCACCAGTGCCGGCTTTAGTTTTGGCCTCTCTGATATTTTGTTGATCTGCCTTTATGCGCTCTGGATCCGCCGCAGCCTTAAGGAACCCCAAACATTTGACCGCAGGCTTTTATTGTTCTTTGCCGTCTATTTTATCCTTCTCGCCATATTTTTACTTTCCGCAGTTAACGCCCAGCATTCGATTTTAAGTTTTTATGAATTCAAAAAACGCCTTCAGGCCATCTTTGCGATCATTTATTTAAGCATTAATATCCGCTCGTCAAGCTTGTTAAAAAAGGTCCTGATCATGCTCTTTCTAGGGATCGTTGCTTCATCATCGGTCGGGGTCGCCCAATACGTGACGGGCCTTAATTTAGGGTTATCGCTATTCGGGGAAGCGGATAACTTTTACAATCAAAGTATCGTCGGAAGTTCTGAGGTCATCCGGCGGGTCAGCGGCTTGATGCAGCATTCAAATATTTTCGGGATGTACCTTTGCCTCTTATTACCGATCGTTTATAGTTTGACTTTTTCCGAGATCAGCAAAAAATTTAAGTATTTTTCGTTCTTCGTCTCGATCGTAGGCACACTGGGGCTCCTCCTGACTTTTTCCCGTGCCGCGATCTCCAGTTTCGTCATCGGGATGATCCTGCTCTTCGCTGCAAAATGGAAGGATATCTTTAAAAAGCACAACGTCGTTGTCATTTACATGTATACAGGGCTGTTCATCGCGCTCCTGGCATGTTTCTGGGAAAAACTCACTGGCCGGTTTTTAGGAAGCCCCTCATCGAACTTGTCATACCGGTTCCTGCTCAATGAAGCCGGATTCAAAATGATCGAAAAACATCCCTACCTCGGCGTCGGGTTAAATAATTTCTCAACCCAGCTCGAGTTTTATGATACTCACAACGTTGTCACCCGCGCCCGTTTTCCGGCCCACAATATTTTCGTTTTGATCGCATCCGAAAGCGGACTGATCTCTCTGGCGATATTCTTGATATTTGTTTTTATGGTCGTGTTCGCCGGGGTCAAGACCTACCGGACCTCCAGCGATCCGATCGCGCGCAATTTTTGCATCGGCGCCGTCTGCGGGATCATCGGCTCTCTGATCCAGGGCTTGGTGGACTTCACCCTCATGGTCCAGATCTTTTACTTGCTTTTCTTTGTCGTTTGCTCACTGGTCCTGGCATCGCGCTACAGCATCAAAAAGGCCCTCTATGAGTAAAACTGTTGCAAAGAATGCCGTTATTCTTACTGTCGTTGAGATCATCAGTAAAGCCATTGAGTTTTTAGGTTTTATCGTCCTGGCACGCGTTCTCGGCGCTGAAAAATACGGTTTGATGAATTTTGTTTACACGGTCGGGACTTTATTTACGTTGCTTCCGCATTTCGGGTTTGACCAATTGGTTTCCCGAGACATTTCCGCGCATAAAGAAAATACGGGGAAATATCTCGTCGGAATATCGGCCACAAAGATCATCCTCTTTGTCTTTTCCTTGGTGCTGATGGCCGGTTGGCTGCAAACGATGCCGCAATATGACCCCGCAAAAAAAATGCTGCTTTACTTAGGGTACTGCGGTATCTTTTTCTTGAGCAATATCTACTTTACATCTGCATTCTTCAGAGCTTACCAGCAAGCTTCGTTAGAGGCGGTGATGCGTCTGACAATGGCACTCTTGGTCATGGTGGCCAGCATTATCTGCGTTCTCATGACGAATAATCTTTTCTACCTGTTCATCATACGACTGATCATCGCGGCAACTATTTTTCTTATCAGCGTCTATTTGATCATCACGCTACTCAAACCGCAGATCCAGAATGTCTTTAAACCAGCCGACATTTTCACCTATTTGAAAAAAGGCTGGCCTTTTGCGGTTTCCGTCCTGTTCATTGTCATTTATGTGTCCATCGGGGTCATCATGCTGAATGTCTATTCCGGCGACCATGCCACCGGTTTATACAGCGTCGCGACCAAGATCCTCGTCTTTTTTATCATCGTTCCGACGGGGATCAGCAATGCGCTTTTACCCGCCATGAGCCAAAGGATCACGGACGACAGGGAAGGGTTTAATGAACTGACACAGCGCAGTGTCCGCTTCATCCTTATTCTAGCAGTTTGCGGGGCGATGTTCTCCGTCCTTCTGGGCAAAGAGATCATTTCCATCGTTTTTGGGAAAGAATTTAAACAGGCCGGCGATATTCTGATGGTCCTGTCATTATCCTTGATCCCGGTCTTCATTAATCACACCTGGAATTGCATCTCCCTCGCGTTCAAGAAAGAAAAAAGCCTGGTTCTTTTTACGGCCATGGGCGCGGCCGTCAACATCATTCTTAACATGATCCTGATCCCGCGCTATTCCTTTTACGGGGCCGCGATCTCTACTGTTTTAACGGAAACCTTCATCGTGATCATCCAATATTTCTATATCAAAACCGCGCTTTATCCTGACATGAAGGTCATCAAATGTAATTATTTGATCTTTATCTCCGGGATCCTGATAACCCTTGTGGGATATAACCTTAAGGGGCTCAACCCTTTCATCGCATTTTTATTTGCTTTTGGGTGTTTTATGTTGTATTTGTTTAACTTCAAGTATTTAAATGGGCAGGAACTCTTGTCTTTCTCAAAATTCTTAACGAAGAAAAAAGCATAAATGGCACACAACATCGAAGCATCGATCATAAGCCCTATATATAATAATGCTTATATCATCCGCCGGGTTATCGAGGGATTTCTAAAACAATCAGTTTCAAAAGACCACTTTGAGATCATTGTTATTGACGATTGCTCGACCGACCATCCGGAAAAGGAAATAGCTGACTTTATCGCAAACGGGACCGTGATCTTTATCCGTAACCCCAAGAACGGCGGCCCTGCTTACAGCCGCAACTCTGGGATCAACCGGGCAACAGGGAAGGTCATCATTTTTTCTGACGGGGATGCGATCCCAGACACTCACTTTATCGAAGAACACCTAAAGTTCCACCAAACAAACCCGCAGCCGTACGCCGCAGCACTTGGCGACTTAAAAAACCCCCTCGACATGACGATCACCCCCTTGATGATGCTTGGGAACGCTGTTGAAAACTGGGACAGCACGCCATATCTTAAAACCGAGCTCTATAACTGGACAGGATTCCAGACTGCGAACTTTTCGCTCAAAGCAAATTTTCTGGGCAGTGACCGTTTCAATGTCCAAACTTTTCAAGGGGCCGGTTTCGAAGATACCGAGTTAGGCTACCGCTTAGCCCGCCGCGGCTTAAAGATCCAATTCTTGCCGTCGGCATTTTCGTATCACTATCATTTCCGCAGCCCCGACCAGTACCTCAAAAAAACCGTAAATTACGGCAAATCTTTTTACCGTTGGATCACAATCTGCAATGAACAAGAAAAAGATCTTCTCAATGACCGCTACAACAGCCTTCTCGACCGGAAAAAACTGCTGAGCTTAAAAAACTTAAAAGAGCTTCTGCGCCGGATCTGCGTGAATGACCTAACGGCTCCGCTGATCATCGCAGCAGCCAAAACCTGCGAAAAGTTGGATGAAAGAAAAAGTGTATTTCTTTACAACAAACTCTATAAATACCTTTTCCTAAAGGGATATCGGCAAAGCGAGAAAGAAATGCGCGGATGATAAGGATCACTGAAAGGCTAAAGAAATGATCAAAACAAATTATTTTGCTATTCCCCCGGACATGTCACTCAAGAAAGTTTTTAGTGATCTCCATGAAGACAGCGTGACGCGCTTAAAATTCATGAATAAAAAGATCACGCCGATGAGCCATTTCTGGAGTTATCTTTCCCACAATATGATGGTCCTCGTGCTCTACCGGTTCTCGCATTATTTTTATTGCAAGAAGTTCCATTTCCTGTCAAAGATCCTCTATGTGCTGAATATGATCATTTTCGCTTGTGAAATTACGCCTCCGTCGTCGATCGGCCCGGGTGCACATATTGTCCATGTGATCGGCACTGGTATCCACGCGAAGGTGGGCAAGAACGCTCTTTTTTATGGACGGGTTGTTTTAGGAGGCAGCGGGGATCAACGCTCGGATGTGGGCTGGCTAGGCGGGCCTGTAATCGGAGATAATGTCACCTTCGGTTTTGACTCAAAGGTTTTAGCGTGTGTCCATGTCGGTGACCATGCTTTTATCGGCGCGATGTCACTCGTGACAAAGGATGTCCCGCCTTACGCTTTTATGTTCGGCATTCCGGCGAAAGTCAAACGAATCCGTGCACCCGAAGAAACGGGACATCAGTCACAGCTTCACGAAGAAAAAGCATAATGAACAAAATAGATATCATTATTGTCACGTTCAATAGTGCGTCCTATATCGGCAACTGCTTAAAGTCATTATCGGAGCATGCTCCAGAAGTAGCTTATGAACTTTATATTGTTGATAACAAATCCCAGGACGATACGGTCACAAAGGTCAAGGCTATCACCGCGACATGGGGCAATGTCCATATTCTTGAACCGAACGAAAACCTGGGGTTTGCCAAGGCGAATAATTTAGCGGTCAAGGCGGGGAGCTCGCCTATTGTTCTTTTGTTAAATCCCGACACGATCCTCACGAACCATGTCTTAGGCCATATGGCCAATTTATTAAGCTCAGGGCAAGCAGATATCACCGGGCCGGGGCTGTTAAACGAAGACGGGTCCGTTCAACGCTGGGCAGGCGGTTTCTTCCCGACGATCGGAAGAGCGTTGCGGCATTATTCCTTTATTGCTGATCTTTTCAAAAGCGGTCCTCTGACAAAAGGGATCTATGTCAGCCAAAAAGATAAAGAGCCGATGGATGTTGACTGGATTTGCGGCGCTTTTTTGATGTTCAAGCGCAGCCTCACGGCGGAGATCGGCCTGTTACGGGAAGATTTTTTTATGTATGGGGAAGATATGGAATTTTGTTACCGCGCAAAACAGATCGGGCGCAAGGTCCTTTATGACCCGACGGTGAACATTTTCCACCTTTACGGCAAAAGTTTATCAACGGCCCCGAGCAAGGTTGACCATCAATCGCTCGCGAACGCCAGCACTTTCTTTAAGGAAATACACGGCCCAGGGCAGGGAAAGATCTTTGATCTGATCACTTTTGTCGGGTTCGGGTCCCGTTGGATGATCTATAAGGCCTTATCTGTTTTCTCACGGATAAAGTATGCCGATAGACAGAATAAATGCGCTAAGTTAACAAAAGTCGCCTGGCAGATCTTTCAAGGAGTAAAAACCACATGAACAAGATCGATGACCCTAAAAAACGGATCGCCGCAGCGATCATTGATGGTTTTATTTATATTTTTTACCTTGCATCCAAGCTTTGCGGTAAAAGAACACCGTTTAAAGAGGACCTGAAACAAAAAGACTTTAAGAAGATCCTCGTGATCCGCATGGATCATATCGGCGATGTTGTCATCACGACACCGATCTACCGCGCCCTGAGAACTAAGTACCCGCAGGCGCAAATTGATACGGTGATAGGAAGCTGGTCGCAAGGCGTTTTGAAATATAATAAGGACCTCACTAATATCATGGTCTTTGATGCCCCGTGGTTCCAGGAGGTCCGCAGTGACCAAGGGAGCGTCCGAAATAGCGCTATCAGCAAGTTCCGGGCGATCTGGGAATTGGTCAAGAAATTAAAAGCCGTTCAATATGACCTTGTGATCGACCCCAGGTCGGATTTCCGGCATATTTTTTATTTTGGGTATTTGGCGGATGCAAAACATATATTAAGTTTTGAGCGGTCAGGGGGGGCATACCTATTGTCCACACCGATGCCCTTTGACCCCCACTTGCATGAATTGAAAAAAGGCCGGCTTCTTTTATCCGCGCTAGGGATCGATAATACCGGGACGTCCAGCAAAATCGATATTTCGCCACTTGAAGAGAATAAAATGGACAAGCTGTTGTCTGACAACGGGTTCACAGGCCGCAAGATCATCGTTATCGCGCCAGGGGCCCGCAAAGCCCTAAAACTGTGGCCCGTTGAGAAATTTTGCACTTTGACAACCTGGCTTTTGGGTCAAAATCCGGATGCGGTCATCATTTTCGTCGGCGGCAAAGGAGAATCGCAAATTTCTGACCGGTTAGACCAAGAATTCAGCAATGAAAAGCGCGTCCTGAATTTGATCGAAAAAACGAATTTACTGGAGTCTTTCGTTTTATTAAAGCGCAGCCAACTGATCATCACCCATGACGGCCCATTGTCACACATGGCAACCGACCTGCCCAACCCCATGGTCGTCTTGTTCGGCCCAACGGAAACCGAAAGGTTTAAGCCGTTACGCGAAAAAACCGCGGTGATCACAAAGAATTTTGAATGCAGCCCATGCCTGTTACGGACCTGCCACCGTAACGGCAGTACGACCGTATCGGAATGCATGAAGGCGATCACGGAAGACGACATAAAAAAAGCTGTGCTTGAATTATTAAAGTAATTAACGCTGGGAAAATTGAAGGGAACACCATGAGTAGAAACAAGATCATCGCATTTTCAGTATTCATTCTTACCGCAGTTTGCTTAACAAGCTGTGACTATGTGCAAGAAACATCAGCTACGATCCTTAAAAATATCCTTCAGCCGCAGAATGAAACGGCCACGAGTCCCTCTGCCGGGCTTGAAATAACTTTAAACGCTGCTTTGAGCGGCCAGCCGGTCAATGACCTCATCTTCGGGAATAATATTGAGTGGGTGGACGGGGGGGACAGCATTTGGGACTCTAAAACAAATGACTTTAGCCGTGAGCGCTTACAAGTTGTTTTAGAAACAAAACCGACATCCATGAGGTTTCCCGGTGGTGTTCACGCCGATACCTATCACTGGAAACTTGGTGTGGGCTCGATGTCTTCACGCCCGATGGGGCAGGATTATTACCGGGCCGAAAAGATCCCGTCAACGTTCGGGACGGACGAATTCCTCAAGCTTTGTAAAAAACTGAATGCCCGCCCGGTCATTACACTTAACACCGTCTCGGGGACACCACAGGAAGCTGTCGAGTGGGTCAAGTATGTCAACGAAGCCATCCGTGCAAATAATTATCCGAAAGTTTTATTTTGGGAAGTTGGGAATGAACCCTACCTCGAAAATAAATTCGGCCGGCTCACATCACAAGAATATGCCAAGCAATACAAAGAATACGCGACCGCGATCCGCAAAGCCGACCCGCAAGCCCCGTTGGGAGCGCTATTCGTCGGACAGGACCTTGAAAAACAATACCGCGATAAAAACGGTATCGGCTGGAACGAAGCCGTGCTGAAAGAAGCCGGGGACCTGATCAATTACGGGTCCATCCATAACTCGTACTATCCAAGCTTTATTTGGAACCCGCTGTCTTCGACCGAGGACGTTTTTAAACAGACCTTTTCTTCGATCGAAAAAATACGCGCTGATTTTGTATGGCTCAAACAAATGATCGGCAACCGGCCGATCAAATTTGCCGTGACGGAATTCAATTCCTTTTTCGGGATCAACACAAAGTTCGACGCTTACGTCGCGTCTCTCGGCGGTTCCTTGTATGTCGCAAATACCCTGCAAGAATTCTTGAACACTCCCGTCATCGGCGCGGCCCAGTATTGGTCCATCCTCGACAACTGGTACTTTGGCGTCTTCTACGCCGGGAAGACCAAACGCCCCAATTTTTATGTTTATAAATTGTATGCTCAGGCGCAGGGAAAGACCATGATCCCTGTTGAGAGCACACCGTCAAAAGACCTCAAGGTCATGGCGGTAAAAAGCCATGGGCAAGTCCTTATCTATGTCATAAACAATAATGTTAAGCAACCGGTCCGGCTCAGGATAAACGTGAACAATTTTGAATCAACATCTGACATCGAGGTCGAAAGGATCGCTGCCGACTCGATTTTAGCGAACAATGAGAGCGGCCAGGAACAGGTCAATATCAAGGCACAATCCATTCCGGCATCCAACTCGCCGGATATTGATATTCCAAAGCACTCTCTGACACTGATCAAATTAAAAGGGGATCTTAAATGACGTTAAAAGAAACCTGCCGACTGATCCACAGCGACTATGACCGTTTGCTCAAGCATTATCACTTACATCACAGTTTTAAGAATGTGGTCAATGTTTTCTTGACGAACAGTTTCATGGCCGTCTTTTATTACCGTTGGGCGCATTATTTTTACGTCAAACGCTGGAGAATGATCGCCCGCCTTATCTTTTTATTTAATTTAATGGTGACCGGGGCGGAATTACTGCCACAGACCAGGGCAGGGGACGGCTTGCTCATCATTCATACGGTCGCGACCGGCTTTGATTGCGTCTTGGGTAAAAATGTCACGATCTTTGGCCGCACATGTATCGGGAGTAATCCCAATGACCCACGGGATATCGGGGCTGGCCCGGGGTTGCCGCTGATCGGGGACAATGTTCAATTCGGGCTCGGCTGTCATGTTCTCGGCCCTGTCACGATCGGTGACGGCGCGATGATCGGCCCCGGCGCGGTCGTGATGAAAGATGTCCCCCCTGGAGCTTCCGTGATCACGATCCCACCCAGAATATTTACAAATAAAACAGGTGCCGAATGAACCTCAAAGAATCGGTAAAGAACTTTTATAGTAAAGCGGTATCCTGCCTGCCATTACGTCCTTTGGCTGATCCAAAATATTTCGAGATGTGGGAAAAGAAAGGCGTGCATATTACGCCCGATTTTTGTTATAGCCCTATCCCGCATTTGGCAGATCTCAACGAATCAACCTGGGACAGAAAATCCCAATTAGTCGGGATCGACATGAACCGCACAAAACAGGTTGAAATGATGCGCATGTTCTCCGAAAAATTCGCATCAGAATACAACCAATTCCCAAAGGATAAAAACCCTGGGGGTGGGGAATATTATTTGAATAATTGTTTTCTCGGGCCGGTCGATGCTGAAGTCCTTTACAGCATGGTCCGCCACTT
>JADLGJ010000086.1 GCA_020849375.1 Candidatus Omnitrophota bacterium | reverse complement strand
TCATAAATGCTTGTTGTTTTAACAAACAGATCCAGTTGATTCCATGTCCAGGAAATGTAGTTCTTTAGCGGCGTACCGTTTTTGAAATTGTAACCTTTGATCTGTAGTTTCTGTTCGATCGCCGGCGGGATCTTATCTTTGCTGATATGGAGGTCCCACTTTTGCGGGCTCACATTATAATCCGAGAACATATACATAATCTCAAGTGTGTTCCCGTCAGAAGACTCGTTAAAAGGTTGAATGCTCAATCCGAATTTCTCGTTCGCTTTTTTAATGACAGCGGGATCTAATAATGTTTTAGTAAAAATAAGCGCTGTTCCCAAATCGCTAAAACCCGTATCGGTATCAACAAAGAGTAACCTCTGTGGCTGGCCGGACTGTCCGGATATAACCCCTTGATCAACAAGATATTTGATAAATAATACAGCTTGTTCCGGATCCGCCTGCATTTCCTTATAGTTACCCATCGTCGCCCAAACATCCTTGAGGCTATCGACAGGATAAGCGTTAGAAACGCGTGCCATCAGGTTTGCCGCGTCATACAAAGGCTTCGCCCCGGCTTCCAAAAATACGATCTTAGCCGTCGTTGCTCCGCCGATCTCTTTGGCCCGCGCAAAAACATCGTCAATAAATCTTGGCAAGAAGACTTGGTCTCCCAAGCCTTGTTCCGGAATATCCATTCGATGAGCTAAGATCTTTGAGTATTGATAAAGCCCCTGCGCTCCTCCGGCATATCGATTGAAATCTAACCCGGCTCCTTCAATAATGGCTTTAATGGTTTGATCACGGACTGCCATTTCTTCTTTAATAGCCGCAGGGACCAAACTGCTACTGGCGGCTTTTGAAAACGCGTCCGCAGCCACCGCTGAACTCGCGTGGACAGCACTGACCTGCATAAACAATGAATCCCCGGGAACACGTATAAGATTAGCCATCCTGATCACAAGTCCGGAGGATCTTAAAATTTCCTCAACTTCATCTTTTGCTTGCTCCGCCATTTTGGGATTATCAGCATTAAATGTCTCATAGATCTGCAATGAGTTCCCGGGATAAAGGATGGCAGCAGCATTTTGTAAAATAACCCTGCGCTCTTCTTGCGACAGGTCAGAATTAAAAAGCTCTGGAACAAGGATCTTGTCATATCGTTCCGTGACTTTATAACCAAACTCCGGCTGGATCATTTCACCTTCTAGTATCTGCAAATTTTGTTTTCCGGTTAGCGCTTGATATTCTTTAAAAGCCGTGACCATAAACGAATTCTGGTCAGCCAGTAAAACATTTTTGTCAGGATATTGCGTTATGGCCACAAACCCCTTGAGCCCAGCTCCCAAAATTGCGATCGTGGCCACATTAAATAAACTCGGTCTGCCAGCACTGAATTCAGCTTGCAGATCAGCATCGGGTTCGATCTCAATATTTTCTGTAACGGGCAAATGATAATTTTTGTAGTAGTAGGCGGCAAAAACACGTGCGATCTGCGCTTGGTACTTTTGCGCGGCCCCTTCCTTCTGCAAACCAGCGGACATCTTTTTTACAACGTTATTTAATATCTCCCCGACTTGATCCTCACTGGCAGTCGAACTAAAACGGGCAAAGAACGACCTGAGAGCGATAAGGACATTTTTATCGCCGAACGCATTAAAATTGGATTTCCCCAATGAAACCGCGATCTCACCGGAAGCTTTCAACGCAAAATCTTTTTCTTGGACAGACAGGCCAAACACGGGATCATTGATCATGGCCGCTGAAAAACCCGGAACGCCAATGTCAAGAAGAGCGGCTTTAACTTTGGCCGCCGCCAATTGATCGGCAGCTCTCCGCGCTTCCTGTTCCTCCACAACAGCCGTGTAGCGGTTGATAAACTCTTTGTAAGTCACCAGTTTAAAACGAATGTCCTGCTGTTGTTGCTGAGTAATGATCCCCTGCTCCTCGGCTTTCAATAAGATCTGTAAGGCAAGGCCGCGGGCTTCGTCATTTGGGAAAAGAAAAAGTAAAAAGTCCGAGTCGTTTTGCGGTGATTCGATCGTTGTCCCGGTGGTTTTATACTTATCAGGATTTAAAACAACAAAGTAGTCCCCCCGTCCTCCCAAGACAAAACGATCACTAAATGCGGTAATATTGAAATATCGGGAGACGTCCGGCAACCGTCTTTCCAAAACAATATTCATAAAAACACGGTAGGGATCTAACCAGTCAGAATCACTGACCCCGTGCGCCATCATTTTCAATTTATGGCCGAGCGCAAGAACCTGCTGCTTTAACTGGTTTTCATCTCTTAATTGCTCAGATGTTCTTTGGGCGACAAGTTTTATTTCACCGTCGAGCTCAGATAGATCGAGTTTAGAGATAGCGGAATCTTCCAAAACCGCGGAACTGGATATTGCGCCGCCGACAGGCCCATTTTTTCGTTCTCTTAATAATATATCGAGACGGGCTTTATACCGCGCAAGCTCCATATTGATCGTTTCCCCGCCGTAAAGAACTTTTAAAACCTCGAGTTTTCTCCAGCCCTCGGGAATATTGTCCGCTAACCGCTCGACCAAAGCATCGAGTGTCACAAACTCCAAAAGATCCAACAACTCCTTGAGCCCCGTGACCTGCAGGACCTTAAGAACCTCACTAAAATCGCTGGTGGGGAAATTATTGCTCTTTCTTTCATTTTCAGTAAAAAGTTGGTCGACTAAACGAAAATGGATTTCCGCCGCACGAAGGTAACTGACCTGGTCATCGGTCAGGAAACCGCCATTGACAACAACCGACCTGATCCCGTTGATCTCCTGCAACAGCTCACGATATCTTCCCGTCATGTTGCGTTCCGGCCTATTCATCAATGAATTCAACAGATGTTTGCCGACGGCATTCTTTTTTGTGGAAAACATTTGCCAATCCAAGAGAGTGTCGTCCCAAGCAACAAGATCATAACGATTTTTAATATCCTCTAAAATAACCGGGTCATATTCATTCTTGGCTAAAGCAGAACTGTTAGAAACGGAGCGCACTTCGCCGCCTTCAAAAGCGCGGGTCTGTTGCCCTTTATTCGAAAGGTCAAACTTCGCGTCAATCTCGATCAAAGAGGAAGACGCGCGGGTCGCTTCCGGAGGCATACCCCGGCGTGTCTGGACCGCGCTGCTGATGTTTAATTTCAAATTCATCCCGCCGGAGAAATACTTACGCGGAGTCGGTTCTTTCGAAACAGGGTCAACATCTTCTTTGATATAGTTGTAAACGCCTTTCTTAAATGCGGCGATGTACTGCTCATAAATTTTCTGGGCTTCAGCCTTATCTTCGATATCAACACCGGCCACTTTATTCTTATCAACATAAACTTTTGTCAAAATACTGTCTTTAAGCCGCTTCTTATACCAATTGGCCAAAATAAGCGAATTGTAAACCTGGCGTAATGACGCAAAATTCTTTCCGCTGTTCACTTCTTTCTCAAGTTCAGGGATGATGATGTCACGCACGACTTGAGAACCGATATTGTTGACGTCGGGAACGACCGGCGCGGCAGGATTGGCCATGCTCTTCTCCATGGCCTTGTAATCTTCTTCCAGCATAACTTTTAATTTCGTCTCGCTCACAAAAGCGGTCATGCCGTTCTCATAAACGACAGCTTTCTCAGGCACGATCCATACCTTATTAAAGGTACTGGCCATGATATTGGTCGTGCCGAACTTCTCATACGCTTTTTGATAAACGGTATCCCAGAATTTCTTGCCTAATTCCTCTTCCGGATACATCAAGGTCGAAGTGACTTGTTTGAGCAAATAATCCTGCGCCAAAAGATCTCGCCCCATTTCGGTCACACCAAAAGAATTCGGGACAACACGGTTCTTTTCATACGGCGAAAGATTGACCCATAGGTCATCTTCGGGCGTGGTGAGCGACGCCAGAAAATAACGGATCAATTTATTGGATTCCTTTTGCAGTTCGCTGTTCTCCATTTTCGAACTGCCGGTATCAACAATAAAATTAAAAGCAAAAGGATTGTCGGGGTTGACCTTGACCGCTTTGAGGAGCGGTGGAGTGAATGCTGCGCTGAGATGGACCATTTCTCCCGGCACAGGAAGGACAAAAGCGTTTTGGGCATAAACTGGCACAACAGTATTCAACAGAAAAGCCGCGAGAACAGAAACTGATAAAGTTTTCCGAAGCTCACGACTGAATTGTTTTTTGTCTAGGGTCATTTATTTGAGCCCAATAGCATGGGCAAATTATTGACAGGTGTAATATTGATGATCACAGGATAAAATCCTTCGATGTTCATTTCGCGAACCGACTGATTGATCAGCGGCAAAGGAACCCCGTTCCCGTCGCGTTTGACCTGTAAATTAAGATTAACCGGGTTAAGGTCGATACCACCGACGTTTTGCTCAACAGGTGCACTCGCGCTGGCAGGTTGCGCCGAGGGAGCCGGAGCATTGATTTTTGATTCCAACCGAAGGATATTGCTGCTAATGATTTCGTCTAGATCATCAATGCTCTTTTTCAAAGTTTGCAAAATATACTCCCTCAACTCGGGGCTGGCCTTCAAGCGATCTATTTGCGTTTTCATCTGGCGGGCGACCTCCAATGCTTCAGAAAACTTATTGTCGATGATAAAATCAGCCATCGTGCCCTGCTGTGTCATCAAGGCTTTGTACTGCCCGCGAAAATCATTTTCAAAAGACTGATAAGTCTCAAATTCCTGGACCGTACTCCCGCGGGCCCCCTGCAATACTTGACTCATATTTCTTTGGTAAAGTTCTATCTGTTCGCCTCCGTTGGCACCTTTGACGACGATCGTTCGATGAGCGATACCGATCCCGAAATTACGGTCCGAACCTTGGACAATGTCGAAAAGTGTTTTCTCACCATTGGCAAACGTGATCAAGTTCGCACTGTGCCCGCCGGTTTTATTCATGTCCGTCCCTTGAAAGTTAACCGGAACCTCAACAGCAGTGACGGCATCAACTGCAAACCCAAGTTCATAAACCAAAAACGCCAAGTTCAATTCTGTGATCGTCTGGCAAATAATAGTCCGTCGGCCCTGATACTGCGGATTCGTGACGACAAAATTCCGAAAATTCCCGACACTCGCGTCATCAAAAACTTGACCAGCAAGATCAAACACTGAATTTGCTTGCACGAACACATAAAGCGCCTGCAAAACGTTCTTTTGCAGGACCGTCAATTTATTTTTA
>JADLGJ010000085.1 GCA_020849375.1 Candidatus Omnitrophota bacterium | reverse complement strand
TATCAGTGTCAACGAGCGCGGCCGGGCCGATGTCAGTGAGATCACCGAGGTCATGGGCAGGAATTTTAAGGCTCTCGTAGGATTTTGTGTTGCCCGTGAGCAGGTCTTTTTGTTATGGAAAATGAATTATGCAACCGAAGTTCTGAATTCGGAAGAATTCCGTGCCGGAATGGCTTTGCTCGCGAATGCGTATGAACGGATCAATCCTGAATTCGCGGTTTCGGCGGCGGCGATGCACGCTTTTCGTGCGAACCAGGTCAAGGTTTTCTATGCTAAGCGTACGTTCGGTGAGATCGAAAAAGGAAATTTAGACCAGGTGCGCGCTTTGGCCCGGGATTACCGGCGTTCGCAAGGGTGGGCTAATATTTTTTCATTGCTGTGGGTTGCGTCGTGGCTCGGCCGGCCGGTTATTCAGCAGGTTCCCCGTTTTTACCGTTATTTAGCAGGGTGGAAGACCGAACGGAACAACCGCTATCAGGAATTGGTCCATTAAGGCCATGCAGAGCAATATTTTCAACATCACCGAAACTTTCATTAAAAGGGCCCTGTTCAGATTGATGGGGTTCTTTTGTTATGCCTATACGATCTTCGGTTCTGATTTTGCGGAATGGGAGGTCAAATTCGGTTTTCTTAATTTCCCGATCTTTGTCGGTGAGTTCCTGCTCCTGGTGACACTGCTGCTCGTCGTGGTCTATTACTTCAAGAATCCGTCATTTTTAGACAGGATCTTTTTATTTGCCATCATTTTTTATGTTTTGTGGATCTTCACAAAAGCGTCCTTGGGCTATGTTTTTGCCGGCCCTTTGGCTTTTCGTAATGCCGCGCTTTTTTATTATCCGTTGTTCGCTCTTGTGGGATATGTTTTATTGGAACGGGGCCTGTTTAACAGCCGTTGGCGTTCGGTGATCCCGGCATTCTTGATCTTGAACTTGTGTTTCTCGCCTGTCAGTGATTATTTTGTACCGGCATATTGGCTGCTTTCATTGGGCTTTTGCCTTTTTTTACGCCCGTCTTGGATGAAATGGTTTGGCATCACCGTGCTCGTGGCCCAGGCAATTTATTCAAAATTCTTTTTTATCGGCAGCCGTTCCCACATGATCGGGATCGCCTTCATGACGGCGTTCCTGATCGGTTATCTTGTTTTTGGATTGGTCAAATTGCATTGGCGTACAAAATCATGGGCGGTCATTAT
Source organism: Candidatus Omnitrophota bacterium (assembly GCA_020849375.1). GTDB lineage: Bacteria > Omnitrophota > Gorgyraeia > Zapsychrales > JANLHA01 > JADLGJ01. The sequence goes on along the minus strand of JADLGJ010000085.1, from coordinate 1,907 downwards.
CGTTGTCGTCGTGATCATGTCCGGGCTGCTCAGCTTTGGGGACCATAATGCCTTACGCTCGATGGTCTCTTTAACACATTTGCATGAGCAATACTTGGAACTTGATAATGATATTCAGCGCCGGAAGAAATATTATGTGCCGGATGATCTCAAGCCGCAGATCTATTATCAAAATAAAGATAATCAACTGGCACAAAATATCTTCCATTATGCGCGTGCGGCCGGGCAAAGCATAGCGTCACCGGAAAAACAACTGAACCAGGCCGAGATCAATGCCATTGATGATTCAGCGAAAAACTTTATGATCAAGGCGATGGATGTCCGGCAGGCTGCCATTCATCAGCGGGCCAATGCGATCTATCAAAAAACGAGGGATATCCTTGAACGGCAGAATGCCGCCGTGATCGAACAGGCGAAGTCTGATCTGGACAGCGATATCCAGGAATTCCTCGATGATTCCGGCGGGCTCGTTGAAAAGGACCTCGAGGAAGCCTTGCAGAATTTATCATTGGCGTTACATCATGACACCGAGCGTTCGCTGGAACAGCTTAAAAAGAGTGTTGATGATGCTTCGCAATCCACCATTGCCAAGTTAAAGGAAACGGTCGAGCAGAAAAAAGATGCGATCGTGACCAATGTCCTTGAGCAACAAGCGGATCGTTCGCTGGAAGTGGCGTACAATAATATTTTTTTTCGTCTTTTTATTTGGCGCGACATGTTAAATGAGTTGAAAATGAAATCAGCGTGGTGGGGTGTTGATCTTGGCCAGCCGCAGCGATCACCGTCTATCGAGATCCTCGGGTGGGCGACCGTTGAATGGCGCCGGGATGGTTGGATCACTCCGCACAATTCTTTTCTTCATATGATCTACCGAGGCGGGATCGTCGGTCTTCTTTTTGTGGGAGCGATCATCGGTGTCCTTACGTATTTGATCCGTGGCTTTTTGAAATACCGGTCGGTCTGGGGAGGGCTGCTCGTGGCGTCTTTAATGTACTGGATCGGCATCAGCAATTTTTTGGTCTTTCTGGAACTGCCCTATAACGCGATCCCGTTCTGGACGTTCTTTGGAATGACACTTGCTTATTATCATGCTTTAGAAAAGGGAAAAATTTCCAATGGCTAAGACGATCAAATACCTGGTGACCGGCGGGGCCGGCTTTATCGGCAGTAACTTTGTCCATTACCTTTATAGGAAACATCAGAATATCCAGGTCTGTGTGCTGGACAATATGGGCTACTCGGCCAATATCAAAAATTTAAAGAGTGTCATGGAGCGTAAAGATTTTGAATTTATCAAAGGTGATATCTGCGATCCTAAAGCCGTAGCCCGTGCGATGAAAGGTGCCCATGTCGTCGTGAATTTTGCTGCCGAAGTGGCTGTGGACCGCTCTATTGATGATCCGCAATCGTTTTTGCGTACTGACATTTTTGGCGTTTACACATTATTGGAAGAAGCCAGACGCGCGCATGCGCGAAAGGAACTTAAAAAGTTCATTCAAATTTCTACCGATGAGGTTTATGGACAGATCTTAAAAGGGAGCTTCCGCGAAGATTCCCAGACTTTGCCGCGCAATCCGTATTCAGCGTCCAAGCTCGGCGGGGAAAAGATCGCGTATAGTTTTTTTAAGACGTATAATTTACCGGTCGTTGTCACGCGTGCCGCCAATAATTATGGGCCGTCCGCTTATCCGGAAAAAGTCATTCCGCTTTTTGTCACAAATCTTTTCGATGGGTTGCCTGTTCCTGTTTATGGCGAAGGCAAGCAGATGCGCGACTGGCTTTTTGTTGATGACCATTGTTCGGCAATTGACCTTTTAGTCAACAAAGGGGTGAACGGCGAAGTTTATAACGTTGGCGCCGGTGAAGAATGTACGAATATTGCCCTGACAAAGGCCATTTTAAAGTTG
>JADLGJ010000084.1 GCA_020849375.1 Candidatus Omnitrophota bacterium | reverse complement strand
TGTTCTGTAAAACGGCGTCGGGGATACTACCGATCCCTAATTGCAGCGTATCCCCGTCATTGATATATCGCGCTAGGTGCGTTCCGATCTTCATAGAGATAGCATCGAGCTTACCCTGAGGGAATTCACGCAAGGGTTCTTCGGCCTCGACAAGATAATCAAATGCCGAAAGCGGCAGGACGGATTCACCCAAAGTAAATGGCATCCGCTTATTGACCTGAGCAATGACAATATCGGCTTTGGAGATCGCCGCGGGAAGAACATCAACGCTCACGCCCAACGAAACCATATTCTGTTTATTCGGCGAAGAAACTTGAATGATCGCAGCATGCAGCGGGAGTTGTCCGGTTTTAAAAAGCAGTGGAACTTCCGAAAGGAAGATCGGGATATAATCCGCATCCCCCCGGTTGACAGCCTCACGGGTATTTTCCCCGATAAAAAAAGCGCTGTGACGGAAATTATCAGCATACTGCGGGTCCGTATAAAGAGCTGGCCCAACGGTAAGGATATGCGCGATCTCGTTATCTTTAAAATGATTAGCGTTGCGGATAAGCGCCGAAACCAGGTGTTGCGGGACGGCACAACCAGAGCCGATCAGGATCCTTTTGCCTTTTTGGATCTTTTTGATCGCAGTATCAGCATCGACTCGTAGCGCTTTTCGCTTAGTATACTTATATTTCGAAAAATATTGTTTCACAAACGCCTGACTTCGTTAATAAATCTTCTAGTTATGCAAGAAAACTCGGTTGCGGCCCTGGGTCTTTGCCTGGTACAAACAGCGGTCAGCGCGCATGATCAATTCAAAACGGCTTAAGTTCGCACGGTATTCCGCGACCCCGGCACTCACCGTCATTTTCTGCTTAAAAGCACATTTCTCGACGGCAACACGTAATTTCTCTGCCGCGACCTTGGCCTGGCCGATATTCGTATTCGGTAAAAGCACGACAAATTCATCGCCCCCATAGCGGCACACTTTGTCAATGGCCCGCAACTGGCCGGTAAAGATCCTCCCTATTTCTTTCAACAAGAGGTCGCCTTCAAGATGGCCGTAGGAGTCATTGTACGATTTAAAGTTGTCCGCGTCTATCATCAAAAGCGAAAAAGTATTCGCGAAACGTTTGCAGCGCTGGATCTCTTCATCGACGCTATTAATGAAACAGCGGTAATTCCAAAGATTGGTCAATGGGTCCGTGACCGAAAGGTATTCCAACTCACGGTAAAGCTTGGCGTTCTCAATGGCGGCCGCGGCCTGGCGGACGATCGCGCTCAGGACCTTAAGGTCAGTTTCATTGAACGGTTCATGCCCGGTATTCTTCTCGGAAATATTTACGACCCCGATCAATCGGTCATTGAACTTGATCGGAACGGACATGAACGAACGGGTCCGGTACGACGGAGAATTGGCCCTCTCAAAACGTTTATCGTATTCGATATTCTTGACGAGCATCCCCTCGCCTTCCTTCGCAACACGCCCGGCGATCGAATCGCCTAATTTGATACGGGTCTGCGTAATCACATCGGTTTCCAAACCCTTGGCACTTTTAATACACAGTTCACCTACCGTCTCGTCAAAAAGCATGAGCGAACATTTATCCGCCTGCAGGATCGCTGAAGCTTTTTCGACGACGAAATCGACAAGGCGGTCAAGGTTACGGATAGACGTGACCCGCTCATCAAACCCGAGGATCTCTTCTAGCTTAACTTTTTCGTTCTGCAGCTTCGCTTCCAAAACCTTTTTCTCAGTGACGTCATGCACGACTCCCTCGATACCAATGACGATGCCGCGGTCATTACGGATAAAATTAGTCGTCGCAAGAACGGTAATCACCGTCCCGTCCGCGCGGACCATTTCGACCTCCTGATCACGGATAAAACCTGATTTTTCGATCTGACGGAAAAGTTCTTCCCGGACCTCGGGATGGCGGTAAAAACTCTGTGCGATATTGTGCCCCAAAACCTGTTCTTTATTCTGATAACCGAGGATCTCGACGAAGCTTTGGTTCACGAAGAAGAGGATGTCGTTGGCGTCAGCCATGTAGATCCCGTTGCGGACGGACTCGACCAAGTTGCGGTACATTTTTTCCGATTCGGCGAACAGAAGGTTAATCTCTTTGTCTTTAGCGATATAGCTCGACATAAGCACCTTCCTTTCAAACGTTCGGTTGGCCTTCCTGCAATATATCAAAAGCGATCTTCAGTATGTCATATTGCGTGATGATCCCGCACAAACTCTTTTTATCGTCAACGATCGGGATACACCCATATTTATTGCGTACCATCGGGCCGATCGCTGCGGCCAGCGTGCTTTTCGCAAATAAAGTGAACGGGTTGGCGGTCATCACATTGCTCAAAACAAAACCATCCATCACATCCATGTCATAAACCCAAACACCGTCTTCATTCTTATGGGGCGGTTGAAGCTTATAAAGATCGCGTTGAGACATGATCCCGACAACTTCATTCTCCTTGTTGACGATCGGGATGTGCCGGACCCGCCTCTCCTGAAAGATCTTAACCACATCACGAAAATGGGCTTCGCAATTCACCGAGATCGCCGGGCTCGTCATGATCTCTTCGATCTTGACCTTATTGAGCAAAGAACGGATATAAAAATCTTCAGCGTATTTTAACCGCATGCTTAGGCACGATCCTATTTGATATCAAGTATCCGTTTAATTGCGGGAACCAGCTTTTCATAAAGATCGCTTTTACCGATATAATCGCTTGCAACGTCGGACTGGAACGTTTCACGGAAAGATTCAGCCTCGAACATTGTCAAAAAGATGATCTTGCTCTTGGGAAGGCGCGCTTTGATCTGTCTGGCGGCTTCAAGCCCATCGATCCCCGGCAAACTGATATCCATCAGAACAATATCCGGATTACTGCGGACCGCCATACCTACGCCGATCTCACCGGAATCTGCCTCATAGACATCCATACTCAAGCCGTGTTTCTCGATATGCTTGCGAACCGCCCGGCGAAAATCATCGTGGTCTTCCACGATAAGGATCTTCGTTCCGCCGTAAGACATTAATCCCCCCCCCTTATAAATATTATAGGTTCAATTGCAGGAAAAGGAATGCGAGAATCTACTTAGTTTGCCGGAATCTTTTGTCACAAAAACCCTATCTCTTTACAAAGTAAAGACTTATGATCTGGCTAAGTGATCTTGTGCGACAAAGCATACTTGACCAAACCGGCCGTCGTCTTGATCCCGAGCTTCGCGGTCAAGTGCGATCGATGAACTTCGACCGTGCGTATACTGATCTTCAAACGGCTAGCAATATTTTTATTAGCCAAACCGGCTGCGATCAACCGCAAAATATCCTGCTCGCGCTGAGTGAGGATTTCCAATGAGACCCTGCTGACATCTTGATCACCGGGGCTCGATAAATTCCTACGGCCCGTACCGCGATAAGACACAGGGGCCGCAAGCGTGATCACCGTCCCTTTCCCGGGAGCAGACTGAAGCTGGAATTGCCCTCCCAACAAAGACGCACGCTCCTGTATCGTTGAAAGCCCTAGTCCAGGGTCATCAGCGCTGTCACGCCGATGATCCTCATAAGAAAACCCATCACCATCGTCTTTGATCTTCATGACCAACTGGTCACCCTGACGGGAAAAATAGATCCCGACATGACGGGCATTAGCATGCTTAATGATATTGGTCAACGCTTCCTGGATGACCCGGTAAAAATTGATAACATCGCCTTTAAGAACGATGCCTGATAATGCGTTCATTTTAACCCGGAGCTTAAGATTCTTATTCTTTCGAAAATCCGCAAATAATGTCTTCAACGACGATTGCAGGCCCAGGACATCCAGCGTTGACGGCCTTAAAGCCGCGGCCATGTGCCGCGTTTTATTAATAATGGAGTCCAGGTACTCGAGCGTTTCCCTGGAAGATTTTTGCGAATGGTCTTGGTTTTCGCTAAAATTCGTCTGAAATAACATTTTTAGGGTCGCCAAAGATTGCCCTAGATCATCATGGATGTCAAGCGCAATGCGCTCTCTCTCACTCTCCTGTGCGGCGAGGATCCGCTGAGGCAAAGAACTTAAAGCTTCTTCCATTTCTTTACGCTTGGTGATCTCATTATGAATAACAACAAACTGGTACGGCTTACCATTTTGGTCAAGAAAAGGGACGATCGTCGAATGCACCCAATAATATTGACCGTCTTTCGCGCGGTTACGGATCTCCCCTTGCCAAACTTGGCCCTTGAGGATCGTATTCCATAGGTCGCGAAAGAATTCTTTCGGGTGGAACTTTGAATTAACGATACGATGGCTCTGCCCGATCAACTCTGCGCGGGTATACTTCGAGATCTCGCAAAACTTATCATTTACATAAGAAATATTCCCACTGCGGTTGGTGATAGCGACGATCGAAGAAACATCAAGGGCATATTTAACATCGGCGAGCTCTTTGATGGTACTATGCAAAGAATCGTTATTTTCAGCGGGATCGGAAAGAGGCTGTTCTTTGAGAGAAGGCACTACGGCTCCTTAATTTTGGCCTTACGGAATATTTTTTAGTTTACTGCAAAAATTCACAAAAGTCATTCGGTAATTTATGAGCCGAAAGCCCACAAAAATATTTGTCATCCGGTTTGCTTATGTTAGTATAACCTTCAAATGGCACCATTAGACCAAAGTTCTCTTATCTTTTTGACCGCATCCACAGGGATCATTAGCGCGTTGGCCACCGGCCTGGGGGCGATCTCCGTCCATTTTGTTAAGAATAACTCCCGCGTCGTCCGCGCTTTTGCGTCATCGCTTGCCGCGGGGATGATGATCTCGGCGTCAGTCTTTTCGCTCGTCCAAGAAGCTATTAACCTTAAAGACCGATTTCCTTTTGCCAACTACATCGTGATCGTCGGCTTGCTTATGGGTGCCGGTTTTTACTGGCTGACAAAGAAGATCCTTGAAAAACATCCTGTTGAAAGCCACCCGTTGGCCCATGGATTATCCCGCCGGGGGATCCTCCTTTTTATCGCAATGTTCGTCCACTCGATCCCGGAAGGGATCGCGATCGGCGTCGGCTTTGCGACGGGAAATATGCAATTCGGCCTGATCATGGCCATGGCTATCGCAGTCCACAATATCCCGGAAGGGATCGCAGTTTCGCTTCCCCTCAAAGCGGACGGGATGTCAACCCCGAAATGCGCGCTCATGTCCATCCTCACAAGTATTCCGCAGCCCATCATGGCCGTCCCAGCGGCATTGTTAACATTTATTTTCGCGCCCCTCCTCCCGATCGGCCTGGGCTTTGCCGGCGGTGCGATGCTGTATCTCGTCTTAGATGAATTGATCCCGGAATCGATCAAAGACGGCGGGGTCACCTTAACGGCCTGGGGCGTCATGCTCGGCCTTTGCGGCATGCTTTTGATCAGCAATCTTCTCAACGCCTTGCCGACCTTTTAATGAATATCGAAAAAGAAATCACCTCAACCCTATCGCGAGCGAAAAAAACGCTCAGTGTGGCGGAGTCATGTTCCGGCGGACTTCTAGGGCACCGGCTGACAAATATTGCGGGAAGTTCCAATTATTTCTACGGCGGGGTCATTGTTTACGCGAATTCTGCAAAAATAAAACTTTTAAACGTCTCCCCTCATCTGATCAAAAGTCATGGCGCCGTCAGTGCTCCCGTTGCCAAGAAAATGGCACAAGGGGTCCGCAAACTTTTAGGAACGGATCTTGGGATCAGTATTACCGGGATAGCAGGCCCATCAGGGGGAACCAAAGACAAGCCGGTGGGGTTGACCTATATTGCGGCCGCAAGCGCGAGAGAAATTATCTGCAAAGAGTTTCACTTCAAAGGCTCCCGCCTTAAGATCAAGACATCAGCGACACAAGCCGCATTAAAACTTCTTTTAAAAATCATTTGATATCACAGTTGTTAAAAGGTTCCGTACTCAAACAGTGATTTTGACTTCTCAAATAAGAAAATTGATGAAAGTCAAAATCAAACTCGTACGAAACCTTTTAACAACTGTGATATAGAGAAACTACGCAATAGATCGAAGCATGCATGATGATATTCGTGTAGATGCCGGCGATAATATCATCGGACATGACACCGACCGCGCCGGGCTTTTGTTCATAGACATCCGCAGGGTAGATCTTGCACATATCAAAAGCACGAAAGACAAAGAAAGTGGTCCAGAACACCGGCCAGCTCATCGGCAGCATAAAGAACGCGATCATCGCGCCGGAAACTTCATCAATGACGATGCAGGACGGATCTTTCTCTCCAGCAACCTTCTCCATCCTTGAACTAAAAGCAAAACCGGCCGCAGTGACGACAAGAAAGATAGCGATATAGACAAGCGGTTCACCCTTTAGACAATACGCGGCAACTCCCCCCACCGCGCTTGCAATACTTCCGGCGGCAAAGGGAAAATATCCTAATCCAAAAAATGTCGTGACGATCTGGGCAATACGGTCTTTCATCGTTATTCCACCGAGACCTGAGAGTTAGGATTGGCGGCGATCTGCACCTTGAATACTTTCACGCGTTCGACCTGCTCCGCGGACAGTTTGGACCCCTTGGAATACGCCGGATAGGCTATAAAAACAAAAAGAATAAGCCACAAGATCTTTTTCATATCATTCACCTTTCTCTGAAATGAAACGGAAACGCGGGACACTTTTCCCGTTGATCACAACATTCTCTTTGAACATCGCCATCGGGCGGACCCACAGCGTGCCTTCAGGGAAATCGCCCTGATAAAGCGCCTTATAGATCACCATCGGCTCAACAGTTTCACTATGAAGCGCCTGCCCGACGACCTGGTAGCGCTTGCCTTTGTAATGGTCATAAATGCCGGTTTTCATTTCTCCCAAGTTCAACCTCAAATTTCATAGCATCAATGCCGGCCTGTTTCCCGGCTTCAAGATTATTCAATTGTAGATCTTTGACCACTACGAGGCCACGGCCTTTTTTCAATTTCTCGTGTACAGTGGCCGCCTGATCCACCTGCTGTTGCGTATAAGCATGCGGCCAGAGCATTTTTTGCAGGGAGTCCATCGCTGTTTTGAAATCCGCTTCATTAAGGACAAATTGGAACTCCCGCTCAGCGGCAGGGGCATCGATCATCTTAGGCCCGTGTTCATTGGGGCCAGAATTATCGGAGTTACGGAAATTCCATCCATGAATATAAAGGGCATTAATACCGCGGTAGGGCGGCGTGACCACCACGGCAAAATTATTTTCGAGAGCTTCTTTTGTGCCGATAAAGATCGTCCAGCCCAGTTCAATGGGCATCAGCCGAAAGACAAGGCCATCGCTTAATTCTTTTTCAAATGTCTCCCCGCCTTTAACTTCGCCGGCAAACTTAACAGCTCCGCGGATCGGCAAAGAGGGCCGCTTCACTTCTTTGGCGTTCAATGTTTTGATCACTTTACTAATCTTCTCACCGGTACCCACAACAAGGTTCTTGTCGACGGCGACCTTATCCTTTCGGGTGTCAACATAGGATTTGATATTCTGCGTCAAATGGTCGATCTCAACGGTCTTCTCCTGATCTTCATACAAAAATACTTTGACCGTATACAATTCGTGCATTTTAAGGCCCTTGATCGGGCCGAATGCGATATTTAAAGTCTGGCCCTTCGCGTCGATCTCCCCTTCCTGGACCACTGGATTATTGGCATCCAGGGGATTTTGTAATTCCATCCGGACAAAGATCGTCTTAGGGCGGTCCTTAATAATATCCCAGCCGCATAAATACCGGGCGCCGTATTCGGAAATAGAAAATCCGCCTTTACGCGTGATCAAATATTCACTTGTTTCCGGCTGAGGGTCGAGAAGGAACTGCTTATCTTCGGTACGGATCCCGGTCACAAAGAGCTCCTTGATCTTTCCTTGCGCGAAGCCCGGGCTAACCATGCCGACAAAAAGCAGAACCACAAAACATTGTTGAATAATTCTTCTCATGCAGCCTCCATTACACATTACGCTTTGATCAAATG
>JADLGJ010000083.1 GCA_020849375.1 Candidatus Omnitrophota bacterium | reverse complement strand
GCGCTTTAGTAAGGTTTCCGCTCTCCGCATCAATTCCGCCGACGATCTTGGGGATTTGCGTAACCGGAAATTTCTTATTGCCCGGATCAATACGTTCAGGAGAAAAGGACAAATACAATCCCTTGCCGACCTTCATGCCCGACTTTTCAAGGACCGGCAAGATCAACTCGCGAGTTGTCCCGGGGTAAGTCGTACTTTCCAAGATCACGAGCGTGTCTTTCTTGATGTATTTATCAATGATCTTCACGGCGTTGACAATGAACGAAACATCCGGCGTATATTTACGGCGCAATGGCGTCGGAACGCAAATGATGATGACATCTGCCGACTTGAGCAAAGAAAAATCCGTGGACGCTTCCAAACGGCCGCTGTCAACGACCTGCCGCAAGTCCTTCAAACTTACGTCGGCAATGTATGTTTTCTTCGTTTGGACACGCTCAACGCGGTCGGTGTCCATATCCAGGCCAAAGACCTGAAAACCGGTTTTAGCGAAACTCACCGCTAACGGAAGCCCGACATAGCCGAGGCCTAGCACGGCGATCTTGGCTTTTTTGTTCTGGATCTTATTTTTCAATGCTTTGGACATTAACTCTTCTCGCCGCGGCCGATCCCATAATATTCAAAACCCAATTCGACCAAATTATCATTTTTGTAAAGATTGCGGCCGTCAAAGATCATCGGCTGGCGCATCGCTTTGCGCAGACGTTGAAAATCGATCTGACGGAATTCTTCCCACTCGGTCAACACGACAACGCAATCCGAGCCCTTAGCAACGCCATAAGCATCATTGCAGAATGTGACGCCTTTAAAGATCTTTTTAGAATGTTCCATCGCCTGCGGGTCATGCGCCCTGATCTTGGCGCCTTCGGCCTGCAAACGGTTGATGATATCCACCGACGGAGCATTGCGCATATCGTCCGTATTCGGCTTGAAAGCTAAACCGAGCACGCCGATCGTTTTGCCTTTCACGATCCACAGTTTATCTTCGATCAAACGGACAAAAGCCGCTTTCTGCTCTTCATTGGTCTGCCGGACCGCACGAAGAAGATGAAAATCATATCCGCTCTTTTCGCTCAAACGGATGAACGCGTCAACGTCCTTCGGGAAGCAGCTGCCGCCGAAACCGATCCCCGCATTGAGAAAACTCGCCCCGATACGTTTATCATAACCCATGCCCTCGGTAACCTTCAGGACGTCGGCCCCGACGAGATTGCAAATTTGCGAAAGTGCGTTAGCAAAAGAGATCTTGGTCGCCAAGAACGAATTAGATGCATGTTTAATGATTTCCGCTGAGGTGATATTGGTGACAATGATCTTCGTCTTCAGCGGTTTATAAATTTCCTTGAGCAATTCTTCCGCTTTTTTGGATTCGACACCGATAACAACACGGTCCGGATTCATAAAATCCGCGATCGCCGAACCTTCACGCAAAAATTCCGGGTTTGATGCAACATCGAACGGAACGCTGCGGTTACGGGCTTTGAATTGCTTCGGTAAATTCAACTTGATCGTGTGTTCAATGCGTTTGCCGGTTTCTGCCGGAACGGTCGATTTCTCGACGATCAATTTATAAGAATCCATGCTCTCTGCGATCTGGCGGGCCACATTCTCGACATAGGTCAAATCCGCATCCCCGTTCTTCTTTGACGGGGTTCCAACGGCAATGAAAATAACCTGAGAACGCTTGGTCGCTTCTTTGATCGAATCACTAAAGAAAAGCTTCTTCCTTTTGATCTGCTTGGTCATTAATTCCTGCAAGCCGGGCTCATAGATCGTGGCGATCCCTTTTCTCAATTTCTTAACTTTCTCTTTGTCATTGTCAACACAAACGACCGTGTGGCCGATCGCCGAAAGGCAAACACCTGACACAAGCCCAACATAACCTGTCCCGATAATCCCGATATTCATATCACACATCCCTTTCTGATAACTTTAAAGTGCCCCTGCCTTGCGGCGATTAAACCCAGTCCCGAAATTAAGCCCCATGTCCGGGAATTCTTTTAAAGTAAAGATCATCCAGATCGAATCCCCATCCGTGTCTTTATGATTGAAACTAATCTTCCCTTCCCACTCATGCAGATCGCGCACGATCGAATATTGCTGTTCTTTATTGATCCCGCGGTCAGTATCCCAACGTTCATAAACCTCAAAGTACCATTTTTGATTAATACGGTAATTCAATTGTGACGTGATCTGGTCATCGACTTCGCGGTCATAACGCTTCCCAAAACCGAATGACCAACGGTTCCCCGGATCCGTAAAATATACATCAAAATTCGCAGAACTCAAGTGCTCCTCTAAAGTGTCGTAATAAGTATCGGCATAAAATGTCACATATTGATTCGGGATCAGGTCGGTCTTTGTCACGACATTATTAAAACCACCCTTATGGCTGTCTTCTTTGAGGTAAAAATCCGACGTCACCAGGAACCGCAACAGGTCTTCGCTTTTGTTCGCCCGTTTGGTCTGTAATTTATTTTCCAGCCCAAAAGTCATTCCATGGCGGAGAGCCAAGTTATCCACGGGGTCAAATTGCACGAGCTTCGATGATTCCAGCGTCGAGTCATGGGTATAAAAATAAGCGACCGAAGGCGTGATGACGTGCCGCAAACGGTTGATGTCCAGGTTCAAAACGTCGGTCTTCACATCATAAACGCGGAAGAACTTTGTGCTGACATCAGCCCCGGTCTTAAAGATCCCGCGGACGGTATTATTATTCTCTTTTGTCAGCGTCTTAGAATAATAGG
>JADLGJ010000082.1 GCA_020849375.1 Candidatus Omnitrophota bacterium | reverse complement strand
TCAAGAGCGCTCTCACGGCGGATCTGATCCGTGACAAATTGATCCAATTCTCTAAAGATTTTAAGACGTCCTGGGTGAACTTAGGGCAGAACCTTTACCCGGTCTATAAGGACAAACTTTTTCATGCCTGGGGCTTTGAAAAGTTCGAAGACTATACGCAAAGAGAGCTCGGGATCAAAAAGGAAACCGCCGCTAAATTGCTGAAGACCTATTTCTTTCTCGAGCAAAATGAGCCGGAATATTTAAAGAAAGAATTCATTGATGAACGTGACCCGGCGCAAGTGCCCAGCTGTGACGCGCTTAATGTTTTACGTTTGGCCCGCGCCAACAAGGACTTGAACAAAAAAGATTACGCCGAGCTCAAAGAAGCGGTTTACGAAAAAGGCAAGGAAGCCGTCGAAGTCCGCAAAGACCTGGTCAGTCTGATGAAGGAACGCAAGCAGGTTGATCCGGATGAAGAACGCGAAAAACGTAATGTTGCCGCCGTTAAACGGCTTTTGAGTGCGATGCGGTCTTTCGAAAAAGATATGGAAGCCTTAAAGCTTGCCCCCGCGGGATTGGTCGCGGAAGTCAAATCGCTCATGAAGAAATTGGAAGGGGAAGTCGAAGAATAGAATGCCTGCCCCGATAGACATCGCCGCTTTGAACGAAGAACAACTTCTCGCGTTGCGGATCGCTGACCTGCCGCTCTCGATCGAAGGGACGTGGCTCGCCGATTGTATCACGCAGCTTTATAAAGAACTCGAAGACAAAGGCCTCAAATTCCGTCCACTGTGTTATCTCGCCGATGAATGGTTGACCCCGCTGGGGGAGCCGGTCATCGGCATTCCTTTTTATTTGGCCCATCCCGTTTTAACCCGGCTTGAAAAGAAAATGATGCTCGAAGCCGAAGGCGAAGCGAGAGAAGAGTGCATGAAGCTGTTGCGCCACGAATGCGGGCACGCGATCAGTTACGCTTACCAATTGCACAAAAAGAAGCGCTGGCAACAGATCTTTGGCCCGTCGTCAAAAGAGTACGGCGACACCTTCCGTTTCCGCCCCTATAGCCGTAACTATGTGCGCCATCTCGACGGGTTTTACGCGCAGTTCCATCCTGATGAAGATTTTGTCGAAACCTTTGCCGTGTGGCTCACGCCGGATTCTAATTGGCAGAAGACCTACCAGGGTTGGCCGGCGCTTAAGAAATTGCTTTATGTTTCCGAACTGATGTCGTCGGTGGCGGGCAAAGACCCGATCGCTTCAAAAGGGGTCAAGCACTGGAACTTTAAGAACATTAAGGTGACGCTCAATAATTTTTATAAGAAGAAGCGCGAATTCTGGGCTGAGCAGTTCCCGGATTTTCACGATGGTAATCTGAAAAAGATCTTTACCGCTGCTCCGGAAGGCGAGAATAAGATCGCGGCCGTGAGCTTTATCAAGCGCTACGAAAAAGATATTGTCGCCAATATTGTGCGTTGGACCGGCGAGCGCAAATATGTCATCAGTAATTTATTGAAAGCCGTTGCCCAACGCTCAAAAGAATTGAAACTGTCAACGTCGGGCGACCACGCGCTGGCACTGGCGAATTTGTCGTCTTATATTTCAACGCTCGTCATGAATTATATTTATACCGGCTGGTACCGCGGTGATGAGGAGAAGAAAAAGCGATGAAACCCAAATTGAAAGTTTTGCAGATCTTTCACACCCCTTATGCCACACCGCGCGGTTATGATTTTAAGGAAGAATTTGCCGACGAGGATAATATGTATACCGAGCGCGATGTTTATGAAGCGCTGTTGGCCAATGGCTATGAAGTGCGGCGGCTGGGGATCTTTGACGATATCAGCCCGCTTTTAGAAGAGATCAAAGATTTTAAGCCGGATGTGGTTTTTAACCTCGTCGAAGTTTATAATAACAAAACGCATTTGGAAAAGAACATTGCTGCGTTCCTGGAGCTTTTGGGTGTCCCGTATACCGGGTCCAGCGCCGATGCTCTTTTAATTTGTAATAACAAAGCTTTAGCAAAAAAGATCCTGCGTTTTCACCGTTTGCGTGTCGCCCGTTTCCACACGTTTTACCGCGGACAAAAAGTGTGGCGGCCCAAGACGGTCAAGCTGCCTGCGGTCATTAAGCCGTTGTGCGAAGAGGCGTCGCGGGGAATTTCGCAGGCGTCCGTCGTGGACAATGATGAAGCTTTTATCCAGCGGATCAAGTTCATTCACGACAATATGAATTTGGACGCGATCGCGGAAGAATATATTGAAGGCCGCGAGCTTTATGTGACGGTCATCGGGAACAAACAGCTCAAGGTTTTGCCGCCGAGAGAATTAAAGTTCGGTGATATGCCTGAAGACGAACCCCGTATCGCGACGTATAAGGCGAAGTGGGATGATAAGTACCGTGACAAATGGGGCATCAAGAGCGTGGCGGCAGGAAAAATGGCGGAAGGGGTCGCTGAAGACCTGGAAGATGCTTGCAAGCGGGCTTACCGGGCACTAAATTTTAATAGTTACGTGCGCTTTGATATCCGCGTGACCGCCGACCACAAAATTTATTTTATCGAACCCAACGCCAACCCGTGCATCGCGAAAATAGACGAGATGGCCCTGGCGGCGGAAAAAGAAGGCATTGATTACAATCATTTAATTAAGCGTGTTGTGAATATGGCGCTTTTGAACCATGCTACTGGAAATGTTAAGCTTAACCGCAAAGGGTGACCTGTGAAGAAGAAAATTTTGGTGATAGACGACGACCGGATCAATGCGAAGATCGTTAAGTTGAATTTGGTGAAAGAAGGTTTTCATGTTGAGACCGCGTTTGACGGGGACGAAGGCCTAGCGGTTTTGCCTACGGTCAATCCCGACTTGATCATTCTCGATGTGAATATGCCGAACATGAACGGTTACACGTTCATGTTGGAGATCCAGAAATTTACCGAGCACAAAGATACGCCCGTCCTCGTCTTGACCGCGCACGCGGACGTGAAGCCGATCTTTAAATTTAACGGTGTTAAAGATTATCTGGTCAAGCCGGTCAACGGCCCCGACCTTGTGGAGAAGGTGAAGAAACATGTCAGTTGAGAATAAGCAGATCCCGGACCCCAAACAGTTGCCGTATTTACTCAATTTGCTCGACGATGAAAGTGCTGCTGTGCGCACCGAGATCGTCCGGCATTTGGTCTCCTTTGGCCCGCAGTTGAAGTCCGAATTGGCAAAATTGCCGCAAGATATGGTGCAGTCACGCGTCATGCCTTTAGAAAAGATCATGTTGGAACTGGACCGCGAAGCCCTGGTGCAAAAATGGCCAACGTGGCAGAACGCGACTTTGGACCTTGAGAAACTCGAAGTGGCCTTGTCGTTCCTCGCGGATTTTCAAAGCGGCCTGCGTTTGCAATATCAGACGCGCGAGATCGGCCCGCTGCTCGACCAGTTGGCGGCGGAATACCTTGCTTACGCGAAAACGAATGACCCCCTGGAGTTGGCGAAATTTTTGTTCGAAGTTAAGGGTTTTAACGGGGCCAAGACCGACTATTACAACCCGCAAAGCAGTAATATGCTCTATGTCCTGCACGAGAAGAAGGGCTTGCCGATCAGCTTGTCCTGTTTGTATATGCTCGTCGGGGCGCGGGCCGGTTTTGTGATAGATGGCTACAATACGCCGGGCCACTTTATGGCCAAGGTTGACCTTAATGGAAAAGTTTTTGTAGTGGACGGTTTTAATAACGGCAAGGTGGTCGAAGAACAGGACGCACTCAAGAATACGGAACCCCCCGGCGTCAGCCCTGCTCCCGTCAGCGCCCGAGATATTATCCGCCGTGTCCTTAATAATTTGATCAATGCCTATCAAGCCCAAGGCGAGAGCGGGCATCAGCAGTTGATGATCGATCTTTATCGTATGATCCAGGAAGACTAAACAGCAGCAAGGAATTGACCGATGGCGCGCTTTGGACAATTCATGAAAGAACAATTGATGCCTGAAGATCCGATGGACTGGATCATCTTGATCCTTGTCCTCGGCGTTGCAGGCGGCGGTATCATTCTGATCATCATTATGTACTCCAGCGGATTGATTTAATTTATTCCCCAACCCGGTTTTGTGGTAAGCTTTCCCCATGTTTTCCAGTATTGATTATAAAAAAGAACTGAACCCTGCCCAGCTTGAAGCCGTTTTGGCGACGGAAGGGCCGTTCCTTGTCATCGCCGGGGCCGGGAGTGGGAAGACCCGTGTTTTGGTTTTTCGTACCGCACATCTCGTCGAAAAAGGGGTCGCTCCTGAGCGCATTTTACTGTTGACCTTTACCCGCCGTGCCTCACGGGAAATGCTCAAACGCGCCGAAGAACTCTTGGACTCACGCTGCAGCCAGGTTTCGGGTGGGACTTTTCACTCGTTCGCCAATTCGATCCGGCGCCGCTACGCAGAAGCCGTTAACCTGCCGCGTTTCTTTTCCATCCTTGATCAGGACGACGCCGAGAATGCCGTTAACCTCGTGCGCACCCAGATGAGCAAACAGCTCGACAAGCGTTTCCCCAAGAAAAATACCTTGCTCGGCATTATCTCGAAAAGTGTGAACAAAGGCATCAGCGTTGACGATGTTGTTTGTGAAGAATACCCGCAATTCGCCGAATGGTCGCAAGTCATTGAGCACATGAAGCAGGAGTACATTCGCTACAAGCACAGCTTGGCACTGCTGGATTACGACGACCTTCTTGTCTATTTGCGGCAACTTTTACAGAACAACAAAGAGATCCGCGAAACCCTTTCGCAATATTATCAATACATCATGGTTGACGAGTACCAGGACACCAACAAGATCCAGGCGGAGATCGTCCGGCTTTTGGCATCCACACATAACAACGTGATGGTCGTCGGTGATGACAGCCAAAGTATTTATTCTTTCCGTGGCGCCCACTTCAAGAACATCATTGATTATCCGCGCATCTTCACCGGGACCAAGGTCATTACTCTTGAGGAAAATTACCGCTCGACCCAGCCGATCCTCGACTTGACCAATGAAGTGATCAACTCGGCGGGAGAGAAGTTCGACAAAGCGCTCTTTACCCGCAACGGCGGCGAGACCCTGCCGGTTTACGTTGATGTTTATAATGAGAACAGCCAGTCGCGCTACATCGTCAAAAAGATCGTGAACCTGATGAACGAGGGCGTCAACTTGGGCGAGATCGCGATCCTGTTCCGCTCGGGATGGCACTCGAACGACCTTGAAGTTGAACTCGCTTCGTCGGGAATACCGTTCGTCAAATACGGCGGGCAAAAATTTATTGAAGCCGCGCACATCAAGGACATTTTGTCCTGCCTGCAGATCATTTACAACCCGTTGAGCGAGATCGCCTGGCAACGGGTCCTGATGCTCGTCAAAGGCGTCGGCGAGAAGACCGCGATGCAGATCATCGAGGAGATCGTGCGCCAGCGCAAAGGGCTCGAGATAGACGAGAAAATATTCCAGAAGAAGCCGGAGCTCAAGCAATTATTCAAGATCCTCAAGGATATTGACTGGACCGTGGAGGCGCCGGTCAAGATATTGAAGTCGGTCTTGGATTTTTACACCCCGCTGTTGATGGACCATTATGACGATTATGAAAAACGGCTTAACGACCTCGCGTCGCTGGAGAACATTGCACAGCGTTATGCGTCGCTCGAAGAATTTCTGACCGATATGGCGCTCGAGCCGCCGGAAAAAACACTGGTGGATAAAGGGCAAAAAACGCACGGCGAGAATGACCTCATCTTATCTACGATCCATTCCGCCAAAGGCCTTGAGTGGCACACGGTCTTTCTCATTTATCTCGCCGAAGGGTATTTGCCGTCGTACCAATCTATGAGCAGTGATGATGCGATCGAAGAAGAGCGCCGCTTGTTCTACGTCGCGGCCACACGCGCGAAAAGCAACCTTTATCTTTTGCGCCCGCAGATAGACACCTCGCCGCGCAGGACGTGGGACACGAGCGGCTCGATGTACACGCAGGTGTCTCGGTTCCTGGAAGAGGGCGGCATCTTAAGCAAATACGTCACGATGGAAACCGACCGTTCGGGTTACAATCCTTTTCGCTCGTGGGAACCAAAGCAACCTAAAGAACAAAAAGAAAAGTTCTACGACGACTGGTAAATTAAGTAGGGACGTCGCCTACTTATTTCTATATGCGCACAATTCAGCTTCCACCCGCACCGCAGAAGATCAGCAAAGGAAACACCCTCAAGGTTCTCCTCGGCACCCCGGCTATTGATTGTCTGGCGAACAATATCGCCTGCGTCTATCCAGAATTTAAAGCCAAAGAATTCCGTGTCGCGGCTCTCAAAGGGCTTAAGCCGCTGATGATCCTCGGGCGAGGGGACCATGTCGCCAAAGCACTGCGGGAATTTTTGCCGCAAAGATATTCTGACGCTATTGATGTTTTGCTCGAATCCTTGACCCCGCCGTTGACCCGCACCAAAGAAGTGGGGCTGGGGGTTTTCTTTTATTTGCCGCACGTACGTTTTGTCGCCAACTACGGGCTCGACAAAACTGGCAATGGGGGAGAGGACCCCTTCGAGATCTCAATGACCGCCCAGTATGAACTGACCCGGCGTTTTACCGCGGAATTCTCGATGCGGCCGTATTTGATCGCGCATCCCGAACGGACCTTAAAACGCCTGCTGATGTGGACCAAAGACCCTGATCCGCACGTGCGCCGGCTCTGCTCCGAAGGTTCGCGGCCACGCCTGCCTTGGGCGATGCGTATCCCGGCTTTTGTCAAAGACCCCACGCCCGTTCTGCCGATCCTCGAAGCTCTTAAGGACGACGAAGACCTCTATGTCCGCCGCAGTGTCGCTAATCACGTCGGAGATATTGCTAAAGACCATCCTGAACTGGCGTTTGAGATCTGTGAGCGCTGGGCCAAGAATGCCAGCCCACAACGCAAATGGCTCATCCGTCATGCCCTGCGCCATCCGGCGAAAAAAGGGGTCAAAGCCGCGCTAGCACTGCGCAAACTGGCGGGCTAAAAACTTTTAGCCGTAACTTTTTAATTGTGATACTATTCGCTTATGCCGATCATTATTCTCCTGCTTCTGCTTTTTTCCGCTACCCCGTCTTTCGCTGAACCGCAAACCATCACCACGACCCAATGCGCCGAGCTCGGCGGCGAGATCATCAACACCCTTGAACAAAAGGGCTGTGAACCGCCAAGTGGTTATTTGGGGACCGTGACCGGTGTGCGTTGCCCGTGCATTTGTTGTAAGAGGGCAGACACTCCCAAAGCGGCCCCCGACTATTCCGCCACTATTATTTATAAAGATGGACATGAGGTCAGTGCTGATACCGTTATCGTCACTGTCCGTGACGGAGTCACGTCCGAACGTGTCGAAGAGATCGCCGAAGATATCGGCGGGCACGCGCGTATCATCGGTTTGGAGATCGGCGCTTATGAGATCGTGATCCCTACGGTTAAAGATGCCGCAGAACTCGACGCCATCATGAAAAAATTAAGAGCCTACCGCGAAGTCGAACACGTTGAAGCCAACGGCATCACCCGGTTGGACGAGCCACCAAATAAGTAGGGACGTCGGCTACTTATTTTTACGCATAAATTTCTTTCGCCGTAACATAGCCTTTGCGCTATAATCCCTTTCATGCCCAATCTCTACATCATCGCCGGGCCAAACGGCGCCGGCAAAACCACATTCGCTAAAGAATTTTTGCCGAAATATGCAAAGTGCAATAATTTTGTGAATGCCGATCTTATTGCGATGGGGATTTCGCCATTTTCTCCGTCTACAGCAAGTGTCAAAGCAGGAAAGTTATTACTCAAAGAGATAGATCAGTTTATTGGCCGCAGAGATGATTTTGCGGTCGAGACAACGCTGGCTGGCAAAACTTACGTCAATTTGATCAAAGAAGCGAAAGCGAAGGGCTATTCGGTTTATATTTTCTTTTTGTGGATACCGAGCTTGAAACTTGCGACAGAAAGGATCAAACAGCGGGTCAAGCAAGGCGGGCATCATGTGCCTGATGCAGATGTTAAAAGAAGGCTGGAACGAAGTTTGGGTAATTTTTTTAGTTTATATATGCCTTTAGCAGATGCATGGGACATTTTTGATAATTCGGCGGATGAACCACGGTTGATCGTGAAATATAATGAAAAGGGATTACAAATATTAGATCGGGCACTTTATAAGCAATGGACAAATTTGGGAGCCAAACATGATTAAAAAAGCAAAAGGCGAAACCATATCGCAAAAAGCTGAAAAGGCCATTAAAGAAGCTGTACGCGGGGTCATTAAAGACCGAAAAATGCGCGGTGAACCATTGATTATCTGGAAAAACGGCAAAGTCGTGAAAGT
>JADLGJ010000081.1 GCA_020849375.1 Candidatus Omnitrophota bacterium | reverse complement strand
TATTGCCCTGTCGTCTAATGGTAGGACATGAGATTCTTGATCTCAGTATTTTGGTTCGAATCCAAGAGGGGCAGTTTTTTACCTCAGGAGTTGTAGCCAGCGGGAACAGAGGGGAATCGTAGTGAATAAACTAATTTTCTCGATTTCTGTGTCTCTCGCTGGTTTATTTTTTATCTGCCCTCCTTCTTATTCCGCACAACCTAGGCCAGCGAATGATCACGAACAATTTTATCACTATGTCGCTTATGAGTTTAATGAGCCCGATTTGTGTGAAAAAATCTCTCCGCGAGCATTTCTTACCAATGAAAATGAGCGCTATCGCGCCGAATGTTATTACGACGTTGCTACGCATTATGGTAGGAAAGATTTATGCGCAAAAGTTACGCCTATTTATCGTAATGATAGTATTTGGACGGGGCCGGTAGACCTTTCTCCTCGTGGCTGCGAGAAAAGGATCGCAAAAGGGAAGGACAATGTCGCCTATGCTCTTTCAGATCAGCAAAAGATAGCGCTCTTTTCTGAAATGGGTTATAAGCCAGAGACGTTGTACTTGGAGGGAGTTACACCCCAAATAGGAAGAATAGATCTGGCGGGCGCTTATTCGATGCTGGGAAAAAAAGATGACATCATGGAGAGAATAAAGAAAGTCGTCGGGGAATCCGGGGCGGCAGTTCCCGTCGAGCAAACCGAGTTTTTATACGATCTGGCGGCCCACGTCAGCAATGATGTGAGTTGGTGTATGAGGATCCGAGAAGATATTCCCTCCCCAGCTAGTAAATATACATCGGCAGGACAAGACCATTTTCGTGATACCTGCATTTATCAGATCGCAAGCAACACGCAAGATAAAGCATTGTGCGATATGATTCCTGATCGTCCGGAGTACCTCAACGAGGACTATAACCCCAAGGACCTTCTTTCAGTAAGACAAAATTGTTATCGTCAAATTGATGGCGCTATCAAATATTCTAACAATTTAAGATATTCGTATCTCATTCCTGCGGAGGAGAAGATGATCGTTTTGCTGATCAGCCTTCTTGGGTATCCATTACCTGATATAAAAGACGTTCCTGAATCAGAGGTCGGAAGTGCTTATTTGAATTTCATTTTAGAACTCGGTAACAATCCGGATCTAAAGGAAAGTCCGGCACGAAAAAGATTTCTGGAAAATGTCAGAAAACTTCCAAGTTATGAGTAACATTTTTTATAATGCCTTTTATGATTGAAGCGTTACGACATATTCGCGGAATGCGCATAGCGATCGTGAGCATTCTGGTCAACTTGTGCCTTTCCGCGGCTAAGATCAGCGCGGGATTGTTGGGCAACTCCTATGCCTTGATCGCCGACGGTATCGAATCATTGCTTGATATCTTCTCTTCAACGGTCGTTTGGGGCGGATTAAAGATCGGGTCTTTGCCGCCCGACGACAATCATCCTTATGGACACGGTAAGGCGGAATCTTTAGCCGCCATGATCGTCTCCTGCGTTTTACTTTTCGTAGCCACCGCTATTGTTATTCAAAGCATCAAAGAGATCTTTTTGCCGCACCATGCTCCGGCCAGCTTTACGCTTGTTGTCCTTATCGTTGTCGTGATCATCAAAGAAATATTTTATCGCGTTGTCCTTAAGGTCGGCGAAGAGATCGGCAGCCTTTCGATCAAATCCGATGCATGGCATCACCGGTCTGATGCGTTGACATCGTTGGCCGCGTTTGTTGGGATATTCATCGCGCTGGTCGGAGGAAAGGGTTGGGAAAGCGCGGATGATTGGGCGGCTTTATTTGCCAGCGGCATTATTTATTATAATGGCCTAAAAATGTGGAAGGCCGCGGTCGCCGATATTATGGATGAAGATGTCTCGGCGGACCTAAAAGAGAAGGTGCGGTCGGCCGCAAAAAATACGCCCGGCGTCGTGGATATTGAAAAATGCCGTATCCGTAAAAGCGGACTGGATTTTCTTGTTGATATTCATATTGTCGTCAGCGGGATGATCACGGTCAAAGACGGCCATGCGATCGCCCACGATGTTAAGAATCGCCTCCTGGCGGCAAACATCCATGTCGTGGATGTGATGACACATGTTGAGCCGGACCATCATCCCGAGGGGGCATGAAAAATATTCTTAAAAAAAACACCACTATTCTCCTGCTCTTGTTGTTTTTGGGGCTTGTAACCTTTTCAAACAGTTTCGATAATGCCTTTTTGATGGATGATTTTCCGATGCTCGTCGGAAATCTTTCGATCGGGGCTCCGGACTTCTTGCAGTTGGACCCTAACGCAAAGTCGCAGGTTTATTTCCGCCCGGTCAGCCATTTCTTTAATCTCATTACGTTCACGTTGTTTGGCAAAGCTCCCGCCGGATATCATTTGGTTAATCTTTTATTGTTCGTGGCCGGCGGCTTTACTTTCTTTCTTTTGATAGAGAAAGTTTTTGCGAACCGTTGGGCCGCTTTTTGGGCGGCGGCCCTGGCCATCATCCATCCGATCAATAGCGTTTGTGTCAACTATAAGAATGCGACGAGTTATCCATTTTTGTTCTTTGCCTTGGGTTTGGCGTTATGGCATGCGTTTGAAGATGCGGAAAAGAATTCCTGGAATGAGAAAATATTGACCGTGCTGTGGTTGGCGATGGCTTTGTTGTGCCACGAGATCGCCTTTGCCTTCCCGCTTTATTTAGCGTCCCTGCTTTATTTTAGCGGGCGTTTTTCTTTGCGGGGTATCATAAGGTCCTGCGCCCCCTCGACAATATTGCTTGGTATCTATTTTATATTCCGTCTGCAGTTCGCGAGCCTTGGGAAAACTGTTGTAAGTCAAGGCGCTGCTCTGTCTGTTTCGTTTTTGAGTTTTTTCTCGGATATTGGACAGATCTTGTTTTGGTATGTGTCGAAAATTGTTTTTCTCAAAGATATTGTCCTGATCTGGGATGTCCCGTCCGGCGGAAGCGGTCTTTGGGGCACAGGTTTAATCGTTTTTTTAATTGGCACGATAGCTGCCGCAGTTTTTCTAAGAAAACGAAATCCCTTAGCCGCCTTAGGTTTGGCATGGTTCTGGGCCGGCGTTATTCCTGTTCTTTTTGCGTGTTTTTCCCGGCCATGGTTTGGGATCATTATTGAACCCTTCTGGCTGATCATGTCTTCGTTGGGATTCTTTTTGTTTTTTGCGAGCATTCTTTATCAGATCTTTTCTAGGCAGGTTGTGAAAATAACAGCCGCGCTCCTGGTCTTTTTGGCGGTCGTCATTGTGCCCGCAGCGTGGCGCTATAACGACCTATGGGGAAATGCGGTCCACTATAGTGAGTATTGGATGAAGATCTCGCCGAGAAATTTCTTTCCGCGTTTTTGGCTGGCGTATTCTTTGATAGATAAGAAAGATTATCCCCGCGCCAGAGATGTTTTGGTCGAGCTGATCGAGGGTGGGCTTCGTTATGAATGGACGTATGGAAATTTGGGGATCGCGGAATATCATTTAAAGCATTATGCGCAAGCAGAGACCGCCTTTAAAGAGGCTTTGCGCTTTGATCCGCGCCGAGGGGATACTCACTATTATTTGGGAATGGTTTTTCTGGCGGCCGGCCATATTGAAAAAGCAGAGAAGGCTTTTAATAATGCGCTGCGTTTATCACCGGAGATCGTTGATACAAAAAAACAATTGGAAGTTATCCGCGCGCAGCGTGCGGGGCATTGAGCGGGTGTTTGCGGGAATCGTGAAAAGGGTCGGGCCTTCTGAATTTAATGAACATCTTGTAGATATGTAGGTAAGCGATCAAAAGGCAGGTCGCGAACATTAAGATCACGGACGCCAACAGGATCCATGTTTTTGTAAACACTGTTGTGTTAACTTCGCGCGCGGTGATGATCTCAACGCGCTGCCGTCCGCCGGTCGTGCTGGTGATCT
>JADLGJ010000080.1 GCA_020849375.1 Candidatus Omnitrophota bacterium | reverse complement strand
ACTTGACGAACCCGCCTAACGGGATCGCACAGACCATGAATTCCGTACCATCCGCCTTCCATGAGAAAAGTTTCGGGCCAAACCCAACGGAGAATTGCTCGACCTCGATCCCCTGTTTACGGGCGGCGATATAATGACCCCATTCATGCACGATGATGAGGATCCCAAGCACAACAATGAATATCAATAAACTCATAATCCCTCGCTAATTTTTTGCCGCAACCGCTTTAATAACCGCCTGCGCATGATGCCGCGCCCAAACATCTGTGTCCTGAATGGTTTTTAAGGTCAGCTTGTTAATTTTCTTATGCGCACGGACTGACCTATCAACAACTTTATAAATTTGCGAAAACCGGATGCGGCCTTTTAAGAACGCTTCAACCGCTTCTTCATCCGCGGCATTTAACACCGTCGGAAGCGTCCCGCCTTCTTTAGCGACATCGAGCGCCAGGCCCAAACATGGAAATTTTTTTAGATCAGGAGAGGCAAAGGTCAATTGCCCCAACTTCGCAAAATCAAGGTCTTCCAACCCGCTATCCCAGCGTTCAGGGTATGTTAACGCGTATTGGATCGGAAGGCGCATGTCGGTCACGCCCAACTGAGCCTAGATCGAGCCATCACAGAAACATACCATCGAATGGATGATCGCCTGCGGATGAACAACCACTTCGATCTGCTTAACCTCGACAGAGAACAAACGCTGTGCTTCTATAACTTCAAAACCTTTATTCATCAGGGTCGCGGAATCAACCGTGATCTTCTTCCCCATTTTCCAGCGGGGATGTTTCAAAATATCGTTAACCGTCAAGGCATCGAACCTTGAGCCGGGGATATTGTAAAGCGCCCCACCCGACGCTGTCAAATAGATCTTCTCAAGTTCAGCTTTGTTCTGGCCCTGCAAGCATTGAAAGATCGCACTCTGTTCACTGTCGACCGGGATAACTTTTGCCCCGGACCAGCGTGCCGCGGACATGATCATGTCGCCGGCGATGACTAACGCTTCTTTATTTGCTGGCGCGATCTGCTTACCTGCCTTAGCCGCACTCAAAAACGGTTCTAATGCGATCCGCCCACTGACCGCCAAGATCACAATATCCACCTCAGCCAAGCTTGCCAAGAATGGCAGGTCTTGCTGCGCATCTAAAACTTTGGTCTTCTGTTTCCCGACGGCAGACCGCAAGTCAGGAATAAATTTCTGGTCGATCGCTGCATACTTCGGTTGAAAGGCTTTAACTTGGCTCGCGAGCAACTCCCAATTCCCACAAGCGGTCAAACCGACGACTTGAAAACGACCGGGAAAACGGCTGACGACCTTTAGCGCGTTGATGCCGATCGAACCTGTCGAACCAAGAATAACAATTCTCTTCATAATTTGATCCTCAGCCCTCCGGGCTCGAGGATGATTTTTCAAGCAAGGAATTCAAAATATGGGCTTGAAAAATCACATCAACTTTAAGCAAGAACTCATATAAAGATAAAAGACCGGGACCGAGAACAACAAACTGTCAATGACATCCAGAACACCGCCTAATCCAGGGAGAAATTTCCCGGAATCTTTCACATTGCAATCCCGCTTGATCAATGATTCAGAAAGATCACCCAACTGGCCCATGCCTCCAAAGAAAGCGCCCATCAAGGCAACCTGCCAAAGCGGCATCAAACCCTGCGGCAAAAATGAATAACAGGCAACCGCCGCTAAAATACTGAACGTTAAACTTCCCGCACAGCCTTCGATCGATTTATTGGGGCTCACCCGCGGTAAAAGCGGATGCTTGCCATATAAACTTCCAGCTAATAATGCACCAATATCACCAGCTTTCGTCACGATAAGAATGAAGGCCAATAACTTGATCCCGGCCACACCAGGCAACAGAAAACGGACACGGATCAAAAATGAAAGCAGCCAAGAAACATAGAAAACACCGAACATCGTTGTTGAGATACCGACGATGGCATTGGCATTATCCTTCCGGGCAAACTGAAAAAGCAAAACCGTCAAGAACGCTAAAACGATAAAAAGGAATTCCCAATTTCGGGTCAACTCAAAGCGGCTGTAAATAGACAGCGGAATAGCGATCCCGATGAAGATCCCAAAATAACTGTAGATCGGGATCCCCTTGCGCTTGATCATGTGAAAGAACTCATAAAGCCCGCCGATCGTCAGGGCCAGGATCAAGATCACGAACGCCCACTCATAAACGATCCCCGCCGCGGTCAAGGCGATCATCACCATCGAGCTCAAAAAACGTTTTTTTGTCATAATGCAGCTGGCTTTTTCACCGATACAGATTTTCCAAAGCGCCGTTCGCGTTTCTGGTAATCTGCGATCGCTTTTTTGAATTCTCTCTCGCCGAAGTCCGGCCAGAACTTCTCCGTAAAATAAAGCTCTGAATAGGCGAGTTGCCAAAGAAGAAAATTACTGATGCGTTTCTCCCCGGAAGTCCGTATCAAAAGATCGGGGTCAGGCATTCCGGCGGTATAAAGTAAATTAGAAAAAGACCCCTCGTTGATATCCTCAAGAGCCATCTCGCCGCTCTTAACCGCACCGGCGATCTTACGGACACAATCTAAGATCTCGACCCGCCCGCCATAATTAAAAGCTAAGTTGAGGGTCAGGCCGGTATTCTTTTCAGTAATGCCCACGGCCTTATCAATACTTTGCAGGACTTCCTGCGGCAATTCCTGGCGGCGCCCCACGAATTTGACCCGGATATTAACCTTAAGAAGCTTGTCGATCCGCGTCTCGAGAACGGTGCAAACCGTTTTCATCAGCATGGAAACTTCTTCCTGAGGCCGGCGCCAATTTTCCGTCGAGAAAGTAAAAAGCGTCAGGTATTTGATACCCATGTTGTTGGCCGCATGCGCAACGTCCTCAACACGGTCCACCCCTTCCCAATGGCCCTTAAAACGGGGGAAATTACGGATCTTGGCCCAACGGCCGTTACCATCCATAATGATCGCGACATGTTCCGGAAGAGGATTTTCTGACATATCCTTATCAAAGTTAAAGGGGGATTAGAAATCCCCCTTTCAGTGTGCAACACAATAACACTTGAACGGCTTTAAAGCTTCATCTTATTGAACCGCCTGAGGGGGCGGTGTCGCTGGCACCGCTTTCGCCGCGGCTTCAGCAGCCGCACGTTCAGCGGCTACTTTTTCTAATTCTTCCTGCATCTTCTTGATCGCGAGCTTTAATTCAGAATTTTCTTTGGACGTATTCTCAACCGTTGACTTCAACTCATTTGCAGCGCTTTGACCTTCGTCAACAATATTCTGGATACCTTCCAACTTGCGTTTTGCGTCACTCAACTTTTGTTCGAGCTGGTAGGAATCCTTCATCGCCTTGTCAAGCTTGCGTTCCGCTTCGAGGCGATTGTAACGTTCCAAATTAAGATTCTGTTTAAGAGCACCAAAATTAGCGTTAACCGCTAAAAAACAACCTAGCAATGCGACACCGACAATAATGGGCAGCAGGATGTTCTTATTCATCGTTATTTTAAATTCTCTCCAGCAACCCCGGCTGACGCAGGTTGTTTAACCGTGCGCGGAATGATAACGATCTCGACGCGGCGATTCTTTTGACGGCCTTCGGCAGAATCATTATCTGAAACAGGGCGATACTCACCATATCCGGTTGCAGAAAGACGGGTCGGCTCGATCGCTTGTTCATTAACCATGTAGTGAAGAACGCTCAATGCACGGGCGGTCGAAAGTTCCCAGTTCGATTTCCAATTCGATTTGGTGATCGGCACATTATCCGTGTGGCCTTCAATCCCGACGCTCAGGTCTTTAACGGTCGAATTCAAAACTCCGGAAACCTTACCAAGTGTTTCTAAAGAATCATCTTTAAGTTTTGCTTTACCGGAATCGAACAAAACCTCGGCGAGGAATGTGATAACAAGGCCGCGGTCACCCATCTCAACCTTGACCTGGTCATTATTGATCTCACCGCGCAAACGGCTTTCCAATTCAGACTTAGCTCTTTCGAGTTCAGACTTTTCATTGGCCAGGCGTTGATTTTCATCCTGAAGATTAGCGATCTTTTCGATATCCTGACGACGGCCGCTCTGGAAAATGACCGAGCAACCCGTAAGGGTAAATGTCATCAAAGTGACCATTATAATTGATGGGAAAATAGCCTTTAATTTAAGCATTTTGAATCCTCCTTTAAAGTTTGACTCAAGTTAACATAGCAAATTTTCAAAGTCAAGAACGAATCTCACAAAATCTCTTCTATACCAACAGGATACAAGCGAATTGGTCTAGTAACGGATAATTGTTTCAGCTCGCTTTGACCCCGTTGAAACATACCGGATCGAAACATTAAGCAGCTTCTCTAAACGCTGAATATAACGGCGGGCATTAACCGGCAACTTCTTAAATTCAGTGACCCCGCGGGTCGGCGAACTCCAACCAGCGATCGTCTCATAAACCGGCTCTGCATTACTTAAAACTTCAAAATCCATCGGGAAATCCGTGAACCGCTTTCCTTTATATTCATAAGCGGTGCAGATCTTGATCTCTTTTAATTCATCAAGGACATCGAGCTTCATGATCGCTAACTCAGAGATACCGTTGACCATAATAGAATATTTCACCAAAACGCTGTCGAACCAACCGCAGCGACGAGGACGGCCCGTCGTGGCACCAAATTCTTTACCTTTCGTGCGAATCTCCTGCTCAAGATTCCCAGAGAATTCCGTCGGAAATGGCCCCTCCCCGACACGCGTCGTATAGGCCTTGACCGCGGCCAGGATCTTATCGATCTTGGTCGGAGCAACACCACTGCCGGAGCAAACCCCGCCAGAGATCGTACTCGATGACGTGACGAACGGATACGTTCCGAAATCAATGTCAAGAAATGTCCCTTGCGCGCCTTCAAAAAGCACGGACTTTTTGTCATCAATGGCGCGATTCAAATACAACGTTGTATCGCAAACATACGGGCCGAGCAATTTCCCGTAACCCAAATATTCCTGATACACCGTCGTAAAATCAAAATCTTTCTGTTTATAAACCTTGCTGAAGATTTCATTCTTCTCAGTAAGATTATCTTCCAATTTAGCTTTCAGCACCGCCGGATTTAGAAGGTCGATCATGCGGATACCGCAACGGGCGACTTTATCGGAATAACATGGCCCGATCCCCCGCCCAGTTGTCCCGATCTTGTTCTTTCTCACCGATTCGCGCAAACCATCAAGGATGCGGTGATACGGCATCACGATATGGCACAATCCCGAAACTTTTAATTGCTGCGGCTTAACATCGATCCCCTTGCTCTTGAGGTCATCGATCTCACCGATGAGTGCTTTGGGGTCTACAACAACACCGTTGCCGATGACACAAACTTTTCCTTTATGCAAAATCGCCGACGGCAAAAGATGAAAGACATATTCTTTTTCGCCAACAACAACAGTGTGCCCGGCATTGTTCCCACCCTGATAACGCGCGGTAATGTCAACGTCCTGAGAAAGAAAGTCGATCAGCTTCCCTTTACCCTCGTCACCCCACTGGGCACCGACGACAACAACGTTCTGAACTTTTTTCTTATTTGCTTTTACTTTAGGCATAGGTGTCCTTAAACCTTTATCAACTTCACGAATAAAATATTAGGCATCTTCTTGATCTTTTCAATGACCGCGCCCGAAACCTCACTGTCAACATTGACAACGCTGATCGCGAGTTTACCTGCGGCCTCACGGCCTAAAGTAATACTGGCGATATTGATGTGATTTTCCGCGAGTATGGTCCCGACGCCGCCAACGATGCCAGGCTTATCATTATTATTAATGAAAAGCATGTACCCGTTCGGGTTGGTTTCAACGTAAACATTATTAACACGAACGATGCGCGGCTGTTGATTGGCCGACAACGTTCCCCAGACCGCAAAGGTCTCTTTGTCCGTCGTGATCTCAACGTTCAAAAGATTAACGAACTCACCCTTTTGATTGGATTGGACCTCCGAAACTTCGATGCCGCGTTCACGGGCCACATCGATCGCATTGATCGAATTGACCGTTTCGCCCAAGATCGGGAGCAAAAGCCCTTTTACCAAAGATAGCGTTAAGGGGGCAGCTTTATATTCAGTGACAACGCCGCTGTAAGTTATCTTCACACCGCTCAAACGGCCATTGACTAATTGACCGGCGAATTTTCCAATGCGTTCGGCAAGGTCAATGTACGGCGCCAAAACTTTATACGCTTCCCCGGAGAGCGACGGGAAGTTGGCCGCATTCATGATCCCGTGGCCCAACAAAGCGTTCTTAACGGTTTCTGCGATCTCGATCGCGACATTGACCTGAGCCTCGCTCGTAGAGGCACCCAAATGCGGCGTCATGATACAATTATCAAATTTCAAGAACGGCGAATCCGAAGGCAACGGCTCGACGTCAAAAACGTCTAAAGCACATCCGGCGATACGCTTCTCTTCCAACGCCTTGATCAAAGCTTTTTCATTGATGATCCCGCCGCGAGCACAATTAAGGACCCGAACGTTCTTTTTCATCATGGCAAATTCTTTATCGGAAATAATATCCGTGGTCTCAGCGGTCTTAGGGATGTGCACCGTGATATAATCGCTTTCCTTGATCAATTTTTCGAACTCGACGATCTCGATCCCCATCTTAGCGGCAACTTCTTTCGACAAGAACGGGTCAAAAGCAAAAACCTTCATCCCGAAAGCCTTGGCAAAGCCGGCGACGGTAGCTCCGATACGTCCGAGCCCGATAATTCCTAATGTTTTCCCATAAAGCTCAACACCGCTGAATTTTGAACGATCCCACTTCCCCGCCTTCATCGATGCAGCAGCTTGTGCGATGTTACGCGACAAAGCCAAGATCAAACTCATCGTATGTTCTGCCGTCGAGGTCGTGTTCCCTGCCGGCGTATTCATCGCGACCACACCTTTTTTCGTAGCGGCAGGAAGGTCGACATTGTCGAGCCCAACACCGGCACGGCCGATGACTTTTAATTTATCGGCGGCTTCGAGGATCTCAGCGGTAACCTTGGTTTCACTGCGGACGATCAAAGCATCATAATCCTTGATGATCGCCTTTAATTCTGCCGGGGTCATCCCGGTTTTCAGATCGACCTGGAATTCTTTGACCGCCCTGAGAATATCAAGACCTTCATTAGCGAGTTTATCGCTGACGAGAATTTTCATGATAGGACCTTTCACGGGTTAAAGACTTTTTGTGCCGCGGCAACACCGGCACCCATTTCAAATTTATGACCCAATTGTTTCAAGACTTTTTCCAAGCACGCGATACCGGTCAAGATATCGTATTCATCAATGACACCCATGTGCGCGATGCGAATGATCTTCCCTTTTACAGCATCTTGCCCGGGCGCAACGGAAATACCGTGCGTGTCGCGCATCATTTTCAAAACTTTTTCACCGTCAATATTGTCAGGAACGCGGATCGCGGTCAAAACATT
>JADLGJ010000079.1 GCA_020849375.1 Candidatus Omnitrophota bacterium | reverse complement strand
GCTGGCCGCGATCTGTTACGGCGGCGGCGGTGCGATGGCGATGGTTATAGAAAGGTAATAATGATGAATTCCGGTGTGAAATTGCATTTAGGGTGTGGTTCTAAGAAATTGCCGGGTTGGATCAATGTCGACGCGGTTCCGGAATTAAAACCCGATCTCATCCACGATATGTCTCGTCCCCTGCCTTTTGCAGATCTTTCGGCGGGGGAGGTTCTGGCAGAAGATCTTTTGGAGCATTTTGATAAATATATGCGCTATATTGTTTTTTATCAATGGACCAAGGTTTTGATGGTTGATGGCATTATTACACTTCGTGTGCCGAATTTTAAGAAGCTCCTCTGGCGGTATTTTAAGTTTGGTTATGACAAATTTGTTGATCAGGTCTTTGGAGAGACAATGTGGAATTCTGAGGTTTATACTTCGCATTTCGGGGGGCATAAATGGGGATACTCTCAGGAAACTTTGGAGGATTTTGTAAAACAGTTCCATATCATTCCGACGAAGATCACATTGGATGGTTTAAATATTGAATTGGTCGGACGAAAAGAGAAGCATTTGTCGGAAGACGATTTTTCTAAGCTAAAAGTCGTCAGTTTGGTCAATAACCGTGAATACCCGATGAGTTTTGTGCAGGAAAGAATAAAGAATTTTCAGTTAGCCGAAGAGCAATTAAGCGCGAATTCTAAAAAACAGCCTCTATAATTCTTTCTTGCGTTCAAAAAAGCCCTGTGTTAACATTTCTCCTCTACGCTGACTATTTCTTGGGAGGGAAATCTCGGCGGGTTATCATTCTTTTGAAGGATACCTATGGCAGAAACAGCCCAAGCAAAAAATAAGCTCAGTATTTCCCGCGAAGAGGAACTCAAGATCCTCCGCCGTATCGTTGATATCACCTGCTCCGACCTCGGCCTAGCCGGTATCCTTGAGAATGTCGTCGGCATCGTCAATGAAATGACCAAGGCTGATTCTATTTTTGTCTATCTCTTTGATGGCGGGAAAAAGAACCTCGTCCTCATGGCTTCCAAGACCCCGCATAAAAAAGTCCTCGGCAAGATCAATTTGAAGGTCGGGGAAGGGATCACGGGTTGGGTCGCTGAGCACAATAAGCCCGTCGCTATTAAAAAGAACGCTTACCAAGACCCCCGCTTTAAAGGGTTTGATGTCCTGCCGGAAGACCGTTACGAAGCTTTTCTTTCCGTGCCGATCATTTACAAAGGCCGGGTCAGCGGCGTTATTAACGTCCAGCATAAAAAACCGCACGAATATTCCGTCGGGTCCGTCAATTTGATGAACACCATCGCCAAGCAGGTCGGCGGGGTTATCGAACATGCGCGGTTGTTCGAAGACACGAAGCAAAAAGCCACCCAATTCGACAGTTTGGTCAAGGTCAGTAATTCCATTACGTCAGAACGCTATCTTGATGAGATCTTAAACCTTATCGTCGTCGTCACCGCCGAGATGCTCAATTCTAAGATCTGTTCTATCATGCTTCTTGACGAAAAAGGCGAAGAGCTGAGGATCAAGGCCACGCAAAGTTTAAGCGAAGAATATAAGCGCAAGCCGGTCCTTAAGGTTAACAAAAGCCTTCTCGGCGACGTGATCAAGACCCGGCAGCCGTTGATCGTTGCCGACGTGCGCCAAGACCCCCGGTATGTCTATCGTGATCTAGCTGTCAAAGAGAATTTATCGTCCATGATCGCTGTGCCGATGATCGTCAAGGACAAAGCTATTGGAGTGATCAATGTTTACACCAACGAAGCGCATCAGTTTACAGGCGAGGAAGTCAGCGTCCTGCAAATGGTTTCAAACCAAGCAGCCGTTGCCGTCGAAAACACCAAATTGGTCGAAGAAGCTTCCAAAATACGCGAAACCCTCGAGACCCGCAAGCTCGTCGAGCGTGCCAAAGGCATTCTGATGCGGATGAACAATCTCAGCGAAGAAGCCGCGCACCGCATGATCCACAAAAAAAGCATGGATAATTGCAAATCTATGAAAGAGATCGCCGAATCCATCATCCTGATGGACGAATTCCGGAAATAGCACTCACCGCGCTTATTTCTTTTGAACTTTAAAATGATTGGTCGTATTTTCATTCATTTCGTCAAATCGGATAACGCTTTCGAGCGTAAAGCCCTCGAAGGGAATCACGAGATGGCTGTTCTTGCGGTCAAATAATTTGCTGGGAGCAAAAAATTTTCCATCCGGGATATTGATGTTCTCAGGGATTGTGTAAATTTGAGTGATCTTTGTCGTGGTCGTTTTATCGCCTTTTGATAACTTAAAGAGATATTCAACACGGTCTTTTTGATTGTCCGCTTGCTCAAGAAGTTCGATCCGCAGATCCTCAGACGGCAAGAAGATATTTTTGCCTTTTTGGATAACAAATTCGTCGCCTAAACGCAATCGCCGTATGGTCAGTTTGGCTTGGGAAAGATCCGGCGCCGTTAAACTGAAGAAATAATTCTTAAAATTAAACGATCCTCCTTGACGATACACTCGGGAATCTGTGCTATCCCCGACGACAAAGTCCATGGTAAAATAACTGCCGTAAGCATTAACATGGGTGAGATCTTTGAGAATAATATTCAAGCCGTCAATTGACAAAGGGTGGTTAAATATTAATTCGATATTTTTGTAGGATGGCGAGATATCGCCGGCGTCCAAGAAAATATGAAAAGGATCGACACTAATACTTGCCGAATTTTTATCCGTAGACTTTACTGAGAAGAGATGCTGATGAGCAATGCGGCTGTTCTCGGCGTATTCCCCGATAGTTAAACTTTCCCGCTGGCCGGCTTTGCTAATCTCTAAATGAACCGCGCTTTTCACCGCTTTGCCGGTGTGGTCATGCGGATACAGCTCAACGGATACCAGGGTGATCTCTAAATCTGCATAGGTGTGTGCTTCTCCGACCTTAAGGGAGATGATTTTATCAAATGGATTGTTTTCTTGGTCCAAAGGAGCTCCTTTAACGTTGGCAACAAAAAATAAAACACAGAAAATGGCCCCAAACGTTGTTTTAATCATACGAGATATTGGGCAATGACTTGAGGGGGAACATTTATTAAGATGCGTATTAAGGAGTTTATTGTATCATAAAAGAATTGTAAATGGATAGGGAAAGCCCCGGATTTAGCTTCGAAATATTACTTGATTGATCAAAGACTCTTCGCTAGACTATAGTCTTGCTACGATTTCTCCACTGCCATTTTCCGGAGATCTCATTACAATCAAACCCAAAAGAAAACTATGATCGAATATCTTGCTATATTATTCGCCTTTCTCTTTGCTTTTGGCCTTTCGGCGCTTCTCTTGGTGATCCCGAAGTTCCTGAGCCCCAAAATGTCCAACGACATCAAGTCGCAGCCTTTCGAATGTGGCAAGACGCCGTTCTCTCTTCCGGGCGGGCAAATGCAGGTCCACTTTTATATCGTCGCTATGCTTTTTATCGTCTTTGACGTTGAAATGGTCTTTCTTTTTCCGTGGGCTGTTTTATTCCGTGAACTAGGCATCTTTGGTTTAGTCGAAATGGCCGTTTTCATGGGGTTTGTGGTGCTTGGTTTCTGGTACGTCTGGAAAAAAGGCGCCCTAGAATGGGAGTAAACAGATGTCTTTAAATTCTCCGACAGGTTTTTTCAGTACCAAAATAACTGATGCCCTCAACTGGGCACGTAAATTTTCTATTTTTCAATATCCGTTCGTCACGGCTTGTTGCGGCATGGAGTATATGTCTACTGCCGCTTCTCATTATGACGTTGACCGTTTCGGTGCCGGGTTCCCCAGATTTTCGCCGCGCCAGTCGGACGTGCTTTTCGTCGTCGGGACCATCAACCACAAGATGGCGCCGGTCCTTAAAAGCGTCTATGACCAAATGTGTGAACCGAAGTGGGTCGTGGCTTTCGGCGTTTGTACCTGCACCGGCGGTTTTTATGACAATTACTCGACGGTGCAAGGGATAGATACCATTATCCCGGTTGATATTTATATTCCCGGCTGTCCGCCGCGCCCCGAGAACGTTTTAGACGGTTTGATGAAACTCCAGGACAAGATCCAAAAGGGCGAACAAAGCCGCACGCTTTACGATCCCAATGCCAAGACCGGCCGTCCTGCTGAATTACAAAAATATACGATCACCCAACACATTAAAAATATTGAATCATAAGTATGACCCCTTTAGAAAAAGTCCAAGAGAAATTTGGCAAAGATATTGTTGAGACGCATGCCTTCCGCGGCGATGAAACAGCGGTGATCCGGCCGGCTTCGCTGCTCGCGGTCGCCAAATTCCTGAAAGACACGCCCGAACTGGATTTTAATTACCTTATGGACCTGACCGCGGTTGATTATTTATTCTTTGCCGGCGGGAGGATCCAAAAAGAATTCCGTTTCGAAGTCGTCTGCCATTTTTATTCCATTAAACACAATCACCGTTTACGGCTCAAGGTCCAGGTTGACGACCGAGAGGCTCCCGATGGGAGAAAACATCCTGAAGTGGATTCGCTCACCTCGCTCTGGGCGTCGGCAGATTGGTATGAAAGAGAAGTTTGGGACATGTACGGCATCCGTTTCAAGGGCCACCCGAACCTCAAGCGCATTTTGATGTATGAAGAATTTGTCGGCCATGCTTTGCGTAAAGATTATCCGTTTGATAAACGCCAACCTTTGATCGGACCACAGAACTAATGCCTACACAAACCCGCTCCATGCTATTGAACGTCGGCCCGTCGCATCCTGCGATGCACGGTGTCATCCGCCTGATCATGGAATTGGACGGCGAAAAGATCAAAGGCGTCGAAGTCGAAATGGGCTATCTTCACCGCGCTTTTGAGAAGATGTGCGAGACCGTCATGTATGCGCAGTGCTTCCCGTATACCGACCGTTTGAATTACGTTTCGCCGCTCATCAATAATGTCGGCTTCGCGATGACCGTCGAGAAATTGCTCGGTATCGAAGTCCCGGAACGCGCCAAGTATATCCGCGTCATCATGAGCGAAATTTCCCGCGTCACTGACCATTTGACCTGTATTGCGGCGTCGGGGATGGAAATGGGAGCGATGTCCGCGTTCTTGTACATGATCAAGGCCCGCGATTATTTGTACGAACTTGTTGAGGAAATTACCGGTGCCCGCTTGACCATTTCGTATATCCGTATTGGCGGTGTTAAGGCCGACCTCACGCCGACCTTCACGGATAATTGTTTCAAGAAGATCGCTGACGTCCGCAAAGTTTTGATCGAGACTGACGAGCTCTTGACCCGCAACCGCATTTTCTTTGACCGTATGAAAGATACCGGCATCATGTCGAAAGAAACCGCGATGTCGCACGGGATCACAGGGCCGTTCTTAAGGTCAACCGGTGTCGCTTACGATGTCCGCAAAGCGAATCCGTATTTAGTTTATGACAAATTAGATTTCGAAGTTCCCGTCGGCACAAAAGGCGACAATCTCGACCGTTACTTTGTGCGCATGGCGGAAATGGAACAAAGTTTGCGTATCATCGAACAATGTTTCCAGCAGATCCCCGACGGCCCTGTGCTCGGCGAATTGACCGGCGAAGTGATGAAAGCCTCCGACATGGTTGACCACGCGAAAATGGGCGAGACCCAGGGGTTCAAAGAATTCCAGGTTGACCTTGATCCCACCTTGCAGGGTTCGACGAAAAAATATTATGACGGCATCAGCGCCGACCAAAAAAGCGTGGTGTTACCCGCGAAGGAAGAAACTTACGGTAATATCGAAGGTTTAATGAATCATTTTAAATTAGTCATGTACGGACACGGCATCAAACCGCCCGTCGGCGAAGTTTATTTTCCCGTCGAAGGCGCGAACGGCGAACTCGGGTTCTACATCGTCAGCGACGGCCGCGACCATCCGTGGCGCGTGCGCGTGCACCCGCCGTGTTTTCCGATCATGTCTGCTTTACCAAAATGTTTAGTCGGCTCGGTCATGGCTGACTTGATCCCGACCTTCGGGTCCGTCAATATGATCGCCGGGGAGCTGGACCGCTAATGGACGCGAATTTAAGACAAGAGATCGACAAGATCGTCGGGCTTTATGAAGAGAAGAAAGCCGCGCTATTGCCTGTCCTTCATTTAGTGCAGGACAAAAAAGGTTTTATCTCGCCGGAATCGGAACAGCAGATCGGTGACATTCTCGGCGTTCCCGTCGTCCATGTTCACGAAGTCGTTTCGTTCTATCATTTGTTCCATCAGGCACCCAAAGGCAAATGCCATTTTTCCGTCTGCCAGACAACATCCTGCGCTTTGCTCGGCGGCGAGAGGATCATTGGCCACATTAAGAAACGTTTGAACATCAAGGCCGGCGAGACAACGCCTGACGGGAAATTCAGCTTGAGCGTCGTCGAATGTTTGGGCGCCTGCGAGATCGCGCCGATGATGCAGCTCAATAAAGAGTACAAAGGCCCTTTAACAATTGAAGACATCGATCGTTTGATCGACCAGAATAAGTAGTACGTATAACTTTGGACGGGTGGCGCGGAGGGGAGTTCTCTGCGAGCGAGCCAGGCTTTAGCTGGCGTAGCGAGTAGAGTCCCGCAGCGACAGGGCCCGTAACAAAATTAAGGAAGCTATGGAGCGAGTTACCAGCCGCCATTTCGGCCAAGAAAATTCACACCGCCTCGAAAATTACCTGAAAGATAAAGGGTATGAAGGCGCGCGCAAAGCGTTGACCTCGATGACGCCGGCCGTGATCATTGATGAACTTAAAAGATCTTATTTGCGCGGTTTGGGAGGCGCGGGATTTGCGACCGGTATGAAGTGGGGTTTTATCCCGAAAGATAATCCAAAACCAAAATATCTCGTTGTTAACGGCGATGAAGGGGAACCGGGAACGTTTAAGGATAAATACATTCTTGAGCAGGATCCGCATGCGCTTCTGGAAGGGATCATTATTACTTGCTACACGATCGGCAGCCACAAGGCTTATGTTTATATTCGTGGTGAATATTTAAAGTCGATCACAAGACTGCAAAGCGCGATCGATGAGGCTTACAAAAATAATTTTTTAGGTAAAGAGATCATGGGCACGTCTTTTGATCTCGATGTTGTTATTCACCAGGGCGCGGGCGCGTATATTTGCGGTGAAGAAACCGCGCTTCTCGAATCGCTCGAAGGCAAAAAAGGGTTTCCGCGTTTAAAACCGCCGTTCCCGGCGGTGAACGGATTGTTTAACTGTCCGACGGTCATCAATAATGTCGAAACATTAGCTTGTGTTGCGCCTATCATTCTTAATGGAAGTGAGTGGTTCTTTAAATTAGGTTATATGAATCAGGGCGGCAACCGTTTGTTCTGCGTCAGTGGCCATGTCAACAAGCCCGGTGTTTATGAGTTGCCTAATGGCACGACCTTACGTGAAATTATTTATACGCACGCCGGCGGCATCCGCAACGGCCGTACGCTGAAGGCGGTCATTCCCGGCGGTATTTCCGCGCCGATCCTCACGCCTGACCAGCTTGATGTGAAAATGGATTTTGATTCTCTTAAAGCGCTCGGCTCGATGGCCGGTTCCGGCGGGATCATCGTCATGGACGATACCACCGACATGGTCTGGGCGGCGATGGTTGCAGCGCGTTTTTTCGCGCACGAAAGCTGCGGACAATGTTCACCGTGCCGCGAAGGGTCCGGCTGGGTTTACCGCAACATCAAAAGGATTTATCACGGAGAAGGGCGTCCGGGCGACCTTAAGAACCTTCCCGGCATCATCAACAATATCGGCGGCAATACGATCTGCGCGTTCGGCGATGCGGTCACGATGTCGATCGGCAGTTATGTCTCTAAATTTCGCAGTGAATTTGAAAATAAGATCAAGAGTGAATATGCCAAAACTAACCATTGATGGAAAAGAGATCGAAGTTCCGGCGGGAACAACGATCATTCAAGCCGCGGACAAATTAGGGATCACGATCCCGCGCTATTGTTATCACGAAGCGCTGCCGGTCTCCGGGAACTGCCGCATTTGCATGGTCGAAGTCGAAAAGATGCCCAAGCTGCAGATCGCCTGCTATACACCTGTTGCTGAAGGCATGGTCGTCAAGACCACATCGCCGAAAGTCATTGATGTCCGCAAGGTCGTTTTGGGATACCTGTTGGTGAACCATCCGCTCGATTGCCCTGTCTGTGATCAGGCCGGCGAATGTAAATTACAAGATTACTATATGGAGCATGGCCAGTACGACAGTGCTCTCAATGACGTTAAAGTCAAAAAAGAGAAGAAAGCCATTTCGCTCGGGCCGACGGTTATGCTCGACCAGGAACGCTGTATCCTTTGCACCCGCTGTGTCCGTTTCACCGATAATATTTCCAAGACCCATGAGTTCGGCGTTTTTGATCGCGGCGACCATTCGCAGCTGGACCTTTATCCGGGCAAAGAACTCAACAATAATTACTCCGGCAACGTCGTTGACATCTGTCCCGTCGGCGCTTTGACCGACAAAGATTTCCGTTTCAAATGCCGCGTCTGGTACCTCGATAAGACCAAGAGCGTTTGCCCCGGCTGTAGTACGGGTTGCAATATTACCGTCGAGTGGGACAAGTCGCGTCCGCATCGACAGAAGAAAGACCGCGTGATGCGTTTGAAACCGCGGCTCAATCCCAACGTTAATGCGTATTGGATGTGTGATACCGGCCGCTACAACTATCATTTCATTGACCAGAACCGCATTGTGGCGCCGCAATTGAAGAACGACCTGATCTCTTGGCCGCAAGCCATTGATACCGTCGTTAACGCGGTCAAGGCCGTCAAGGACCCGAACCGCATCGGCGTTATCGCGTCGGCGCAATTGACGAACGAAGACCTTTTTGCTGTCCGCAAATTATTCAAAGACAATTTAAAGGTCAGCAACGTTGACTTCCGCGTGCCGGAACAACCGGGAAAGAGCGATGACTTTTTACTCAAGGCCGACCGCAATCCGAATACTGCTGGTGCGTCTGCTATTTTGGCTCCCAACGATGGAACGACGCAAGCCATCATCGAAAAAGCCAAGAAGGGCGAGCTCGACGTGCTTTATGTGTTCGGCCAGGATCTTGTGAAGCTTTATGGTAAAGAAACCGTTGCTCAGATCCGCAAGAGCACCAAAATGTTTGTTTATCAGGGCAGTAATATTAACGATACCTGTTCTTATGCCCATTTGAATTTACCGTCGGCGGTGTATGCCGAGAAGGACGGGACCTTTACCAATTTCCAGAACCGCGTCCAGAGGATCTCTCCGGCGTTTATGCCGCTTGGCGAAGCCAAAGGTGATTGGGAAATCTTGTCATTGCTCAGCGAGAAGATCGGGCCGGCTTTCCCGTACCGCAAGTCGCAGGATGTTTTTAAAGCGGTTACCGAGGCGGTCGCACCGTTCGCCGAAATGACCTACGAAAAGATCGCGGACCAGGGCTTGGTCCTCAGGACATAATTTATGGATATCGTTGCCGTTATTATTAAAGTGATCCTTGCTGCGTTGACCATCGGTGTCGCCTTTGGTATTGCCGGGCTTTTGACCTGGGTCGAGCGCAAGCAAAGCGCGGTCATGCAGGATCGCATCGGTGCCAACCGTGCGAAGATCTTCGGATTTAAAGCGCTCGGTCTTTTTCACGCCATCGCCGACGTGCTCAAGATGCTTTCGAAAGAAGAATTCATCCCGGCCGGCGCGAATAAGTTTTTATTCAACCTCGCACCTTATTTGTCCGTCATTTTCGCTTTGGTCGGTTTCGCGGCGATCCCGTTCGGCAACCAGCTCATTTTAGGTGACCGCGTCATCGAACTACAGCTCGCCAACATCAACGTCGGTTTACTCTTTATCTTCGCGATGATGTCCATGGGCGTTTATGGTGTCGTTCTCGCCGGATTTTCTTCGAACAATAACTATTCATTTCTCGGCGGGATGCGCGGTTCTGCGCAGATGATCGCCTACGAAGTCACCATGGGCGCTGCGATCATGGGCATCATTATGGTCTACAATACGCTTGACCTGCAGGCCTTGGTCCGTGCGCAAGGAGAATACATGTTCGGCGGATGGCTGCCGAAATGGGGCATCTTCGTCCAGCCGTTCGCGTTCCTCTTATTCTTAACGGCGGCGACTGCAGAAACGAAACGCACTCCGTTCGACCTTCCGGAAGGCGAATCAGAGATTATCGGTTACTTCGTCGAGTACAGCGGGATGAAATTCGGGATGTTCTTTATGGCCGACTTGATCGAAACGGTTCTCGTCTCCGCCTTGATGGCGACCTTGTTCCTCGGCGGGTGGCAGGTGGCTTATTTGTCCCCGGACGGCTTTCATTTTCCCTGGGGGACATTCGTCGCTGTGCCTCATATCTGGGTCGCGATCTTAGGCATGATCGCGTTCTTCTTAAAACTCAGCTTTTTCATTTGGCTTCTCATGACGGTCCGTTGGACCTTGCCGCGTTTTCGTTATGACCAGTTGATGCGCTTAGGGTGGCAGATCCTGCTTCCTGCGTCCCTGGTCAACATCGCGGTCACGGCG
The DNA here is from genome assembly GCA_020849375.1 of Candidatus Omnitrophota bacterium. Lineage (GTDB taxonomy): Bacteria > Omnitrophota > Gorgyraeia > Zapsychrales > JANLHA01 > JADLGJ01. The sequence continues at coordinate 1,462 of JADLGJ010000079.1, read as the reverse complement.
ATCGTTATAACTCTTTTGAGGTAATTGAATGGAAACCCCGAAGCGTAGAGCAGAACTCGAAAAATATTATGACCCCAACAGTACGTTCGGGCATTTGCGCGTCGCGCAGATGAAGCGTTCCTGGAAACTTAAGAACCGCCGTGAACTCACCTGGTGGGAAAGCACCTATATCCCGACGCTATTCTCCGGAGTGTGGCTGACCTCAGCTCATTTCTTCCGTAATTTAGGACTACACATTTTGCACCAGGTCGGGCTTAAGAAAGATGTCCGTGCTGCTGCGACGTATCAATATCCGGAAGAGAAGCGTCCTTTAGCGCTGCGCGCCCGTACGCGCCACCGTTTGACCAAACGTGAGGACGGCACGCCGCGCTGTGTTGCCTGCATGATGTGCGAAACCGTTTGCCCCGCGCGCTGTATCGAGATCACTGCGGCCGAACATCCTGATCCTAATATCGAAAAGTTCCCGGCTGAATTCATTCTCGATCTTGGCAAATGCGTTTATTGCGGTTTTTGCGTCGAGGTTTGCCCCGAGGACGCGATCCGCATGGACACTCAAAGACTCGACATCGCCGAATACTCCCGCGAAAGCATGATTTATAATAAAGAACGTTTGATGAACGGATAGTTGCTGTTATTATAAAATCCTATGTGGGAACACCTCATCTCATCTATTGAATTTCAAATGAGCCTCCTGTTGTTTGTGGCGCTCGCTGGATATTTCTTAGCCATTCGTATTAATCAAAGTGCGGTTATTGGCGAGATTCTGGCTGGTTTGATCATCGGCCCGAGCTTTCTCGGCCTGATCACCTATACTGACTTCGTTCATAGTGTGGCGCATTTGGGCGCGATCATTCTGTTATTCGTCGTCGGGATGGAGTTCAAGCTCAAAGATATTTTTAACGCGAAATATTCCGTTATCGCCTTGATCGGGGTCATTGTCCCATGGATCGGCGGGTATTTTACGGCGCAATTCTTCGGTTACAGTTTTTTTAATTCGATTTTTGTCGGGACGGCTTTGACCGCGACTAGTATCGCGATCACTGCCAATGTCCTTAAGGAAATGGGTAAGCTTCAGACTGAAGCCGCCCGGGCGATCATTGGCGCGGCGGTCATTGATGATATTTTGAGTTTGCTTGCTTTATCATTGTCGGGACAGGTCGTGGACGGAACCATGACCGTGATGTCGGTCGTCAAACCGATCGTTATTGCGGCGGTGTTCCTTGTTGTTGGGATCTGGGCCGGGCAGAAATATCTTTGCAAGTTGATCACCCATGTCGATGAAATGCCGATTTCTAAAAAGTATCCGGAGTTGGTGTTTATTATCGTGATGATGGTCGCTTTTTTTTACGCGATGGTCGCGGAAGCTTTGCATCTGTCCTCGATCGTCGGCGCGTTCATTGCCGGGATCTCGGTGGAAGCGGCTCGGGTCACGCATAGCAAAGTTTTTAAGATCGGCGCGGAG
>JADLGJ010000078.1 GCA_020849375.1 Candidatus Omnitrophota bacterium | reverse complement strand
TTACTGCGCATGCGCGTCAACGGCGCCATGATGATCCGGTTCTTTAATAACAAATCCCCAAGTTCTAAAGAATCAAAAAGAGTGGCCATGACTTTCTCCTACAGCTAGATCAACAAAGGTTTATTTTTATTAACGCTGATAATTTTACTCAAAACTTTCAAAATCTCAACCATTATCATCCACTCGACGTTTCACAATCTTTGAGCAAGCCCGGAAGCTTGTCCGGGGATCTGGCCCCAAAACGCACCGCATGGAACTCATTGATAAACTCCTCGATACGGTTCACGGGCTTTTTATTTTCCGCGGACTTTTGTTTGATCCGCTGGATCACGTCCCCGTCGGTATCAGCGGGGCCGCGCATCTCCCCATATTCATCCTTTAGATAACTTTCATACTGTTGATAGATCGTCCGGAGCATATCCGGCGTTTGATAGTGGACCTTTTTCGCGCTTTTTTGACCTCTTATCCATTGCCGCAAACCGGCCGCGATCTTTTGCCGGTTGATAAACGCCATCCACGCCAATAAGACGATGATCACATAGAGTTTCAGCTTATCTTTATCCATGTTCTCGATATACGCGCTGATGCGCAAAACGCCGAGCCACATGTTCTCGAACATTTTCTCCAAATAATATTTTGAATCTTTTGTCAGAACAGCGTCAAAGTTAGCCGGTGTGGCATCGAGCCGCCGCCACAACATGACCGTTTGTCCGGTTGCCGGGTCCTCAAGAGGAGCGTACACCTCCGTCCACGCATGCGCATTGCTGACCCGGACCAAATACGTATTACTTTTCGGGTCAATAACCTCATTACTATAAAATCCCGCTGCTACCCTCGTCGGGATCCCTTCCGTACGCAACAGCAAAGCCAAAGCGGAAGCGAAATAAGTACAGTACGCAGGGCGCTTGTCTTCGATCATCTTGAGCAGGCCTTTATCATCCGCGGAAAAAGTCACGTCGAGCGAATAAGAAAAATTGTCACGAAAATACTGGGCGATTTTATTGGCCTTGGTCTTCACATCATCGTCCGCATTCACGATCGAATCGGCGATCTCTTTGAGCCGCCCCGCGATCTCAGGAGGCACCGCGGTATAACGCTGATATTCCTCATCGGAAAGAACAGCATTCTCTTTCGTGGAAGTAAGGGCATATTCCAACATCCGCGTGTTCTGAGCGTTTTCCGACGAAAGGATCTGATAATTACTGCGGGAATAGGCCGCTTTGGCTTTGACCGCGACCACCCCTTCCGGGCCGGGAACAAGGTCTTTGAACGACGTGAACATCATCGTTTTCCCGATGAGATTGCCCGGCGGCAACGTTTGCGGTAGTTCTACCTTCTTGATCTCTTTCGGTTCATTCCACGTCCCGTTCTTATATTCCGTGAAGACCTGCATCTTCAAATACGATGACGTGTTGGGCGGAAGCTTGATCTCCATCACCGGCCGGCGGTCAAAAGCACTGATACCCGGCGAGATCAAGTTCAACTGCGAGCTGATCCTCAAAAAATGCGTGTAGTTGCGCGGCATGATGTATTCGCTCATCGTCCGCATGAACGCATGTTCAAAAGCCACGGCCGCGGTCGAGATCCCCAAGAACAAAGCGGTCGTCAGCATGATCAACAGCGTCGAGAAAATGACATAATCGCGGATATACAAGAACCGGTATTTTTTGTCAGCCGGCTTTTTCATCGTGTTAAAAATGACGACCGCGATCGAAATGAACGAGAACAAAGTAAAAACCATCAACCGCTCTTCAGTGACCGGCACATTCATCGAAAGCGCAACCGTTAACCACGCGCAAAAGACCAAGCGGTAAGTATTGAGCTTACTGAATGGCCGCAGCCAGATCAGGACGCCGGCGATAACGGATCCCGACTGCAGCGCCGCGGCATACTCAGGATAAGGCGACACCGCCTCCGCGGGGATCGGCACAATATTACGCCACAACAACCCAAGCAAGAACGGAACAATGATCACCGCCGACAACGGGATCTGTTCAAAAAGCGCGTATTGTTTTTCCGGTGTTTTAAAACGCGCCGCAAACGTGACAAGGATCACAAGTCCGCCCATCACCGGCAGCAGATAGTCGTGCTGGCAAAAGCCATAAACGCTCCACGACAGCAACAACATCACAAGAATATTGAGATACGGCTTGATCATAATTTATAACCGAGTTCTTTCGCCGAATACACCGTGACGGCCAGGTCACTGACCGGCAAGGTCAACGGCTTATCGCGGATAATAAAAATTCTCGTCGGAACATTTAATTCTTTGATCGTTTTCACGAACGCCGCGCGGGCTTCATCCCAATCCTTGAGTAGTAGGACCAATCCCGACATGCCGTCGGCCTGTTCTTTCATCATCGCCAACGGACGGGCAAAATTAACCTGTGGCTCCCCTTCCACCGCCGACAACATTTCCAGCAAATGAGAAAATTGGTCACGTCCGCCGCCGATCTCGACATGCGGCGAATGACTGTCGCTTAAAAAAAGGTCCACGAGATAATTCTTATTATAAAGATCCTCGGCGATGCCGCCGCACAAAGAGATGCGGGCTTCAAAACAAAGATGTTTCTCAAAACGCTGCAGTTCGGTATCTAAGAATATCCCGACGCGGACAAAATATTCATCAATATATTCTTTAACGATCAATTTGCCGGCGCGCGCCGAAGAATTCCAGTGAATATCACGCGGCCGGTCCCCTTCTCGGTACTCCCGAGTACTCAAGAATTCGTTAGAACTGCCGAACTTTGAACTCGACGTCGTTCCGCCGGGTTGAAAGCGGTGTTGCAGATCAAGCGCGAGATCTTTGACCTTTAATAATTTCGGAAAAACAATGAACTGGTCGCGTCCGGTGACGCGTGCGGTCGAACGGATCAACCCCGTCGGAAAACCGGTCCCAGCCATCAAGGGTTCAATAATAAAAGACCCCCGCCGCGGAGTACGCATGGCGATCGTAAAAACCGTTTTCTGGTCCGGGTCAAGCCAATCAATATAGGTTCTTTGTTCAGGATGGTTGAGAACATAATACAAACCGTATGGAAGCCGGTGGTCAAAGACCTCCAGATTACGCAATGGCCAGTCACCCGTGTTCGTCACCGTTACCCGGTAGAACGAAATACCGCCCGCCGTCGGTGTCGGTGGTAATGACCGTACCGCACTGAGTTTCGGTTTAAAGAATGACGACAAAAACAACGACGTGAAAAATAAAGCACTGACCAAGCTGACAAAATAGTAAGCCGCGATCTGGGTGCCGACCGAGGAGATCGCTGTCCCGACGAGGATGAGCCCGAAAATGATCTGTCCCCACGACGTGAACTTGGCGCGCAGAAAAGACATGGACCACTTCACTTCTTTGTGGTCCTCGGGCAGCATAAAGAATGACCATTCGGGACGAGGCATCAGCGTGGGACAGGAACGGACGCGAGGATTTCTTCCAAGATATGTGACGAGGCACTGCCGGAATACTGTGCCTTGTTATTAAGAAGGATGCGATGCGACAAGACCGGGATCGCGAGGCGCTTAACGTCTTCAGGGACCACATAATCGCGCCCGTTAAGAAGCGCATGCGCCCGGGCAATGCGGGCGTACAATAATGTTCCGCGCGTGCTCACGCCGAGACGGATATTCGCATGACGCCGGGTCGCGGTCACGATCTGTAATAAATATTGGCTGACCGAGTTCTCGATCTTAACGTGGTCAACAGCGGCACGCAATTGATTGAGCGTTTCCAGAGAAATGATCGTCCCGATAGTATCAACCGGATCCTGGCTTGTGCGGTTGACCGCAAGCGACTGTTCCACCTCAAGCGGCGGATAGCCGAGGTCAACCTGAAGCATAAAACGGTCGAGCTGGGCTTCGGGAAGCGGATAGGTGCCGTGATACTCAACGGGGTTCTGCGTCGCGAGCACAACGAATGGCCGGGGTAGCGGCAAAGTTTTTCCGTCAATCGTGACATGTTCATCACTCATCGCTTCAAGCAAAGCGGACTGCGTACGCGCCGAAGCACGGTTAATTTCGTCAGCGAGAACGATGTTCGAAAAGATCGGGCCTTTTTTGAAAATGAATTCGCCCGTCGAGGGCTGGTACACATTGATGCCGGTGATATCGCTGGGTAAAAGGTCGGGAGTGAATTGAATGCGCGAGAATTGGCCGTCAATGGTCTTGGCCAGCGTGCGGGCGAGCGTGGTTTTTCCGACGCCGGGAATGTCTTCGATCAAAATATGCCCGCCGGCAACAAGCCCGAGGACAAAAAGTTCAAGCTTGTCCTCTTTGCCTTGGATGACCTTGGCAAGGTTCGCGACGATAGCGCGCATGTGTTTGTTATTATTTTCGATGGATGGATTCATAAAGATGCAGACATTATACAGGACAATAGTTCGGCGAAAAGAAATTTTCTAAAATTGGATAAGCAGGACCGCCGTAAGGTTCCGCGCTCAAACAGCGACTTCGTCGCAAACTCGCTCGGAACCTCACGCCATTCCTGCTTTTTAATAGTTGAATATGTCCTTAAGAGTTAATTTTTCTTCCGGGTGGAGCGCGTGCAGTGCGGCGACCGATTAGGCTCCCTTCGGGAGGGATCTTGTATTGCGCATTGGGGGTGAGTTTGCGGCCTTTACAGCCTTTGGTGACCATTTTGAAGGTCAGTTGGTCGGTGGATGCGCCGACGAGCGCGTCATTGGTGATGCCTAAGCGCGCCATCACTTCAACAAGCGGCTGAGGGCCAAAGTCACGTCCGGAGGAGTCGGAAAGGGTCATAGCTTATTGTACTTCGTGTGCTTGCCTTTGGCTTTTTCGATCGGGTACTTGAGCGCGTTCTTTTTCATCTTTGCTTCGATCGCTTTGGGAAGATCAACTTCCAAGTTGTCAGCCAGCTCGAACAAATAAATCGCCACATCAGCGAGTTCGTCGGACAGCTCTTCCTTATTCGCTTTGGCGTGCGCCTTGACCTCGTCGGCAGATTTCCATTGAAAATGTTCCAGCACTTCCGCCGCCTCGAGAACCAAGGACAAAGCCACGTCCTTGTGATTATGAAATTGTTGCCAATCACGTTCGTCGCGGAACTTGCGGATCTTTGCGGTGATGTCTTGGATGTCGCTCATAGGGTAATGGGATAATATCACCGCCGCTTGCGGCTGGCAAGGCACTAACTATTTAAGATTCCAAATTGGAATCTTGAAGAATCCGCCTCAATTAAAATAAGTTAATAAACTATTGGGGTATTTGTAGGGAATTACAGGGGGAATAACTACAGCAATCCTATCACTACAAACTCAGCGGGGCAAAAAGATCATCTTTGTTTTCCTTCACCGAAAACTCCGTCGTGCGGACATCATACGTCACGGTCAACTCCCGGTCAGGCGTCACAACCCACACCTCACCGTTTTTCTTTCCGACAGCCGTCTGCCCGACAAACGTTATCTCCCGGGCATAACGGAGCGCATCCTTCGGGATATCAAAACTGATACTATAGTCCATTCCCGGATGGATCCAGACCATCCCCTTATCAGCAACATTCAATAAACCCGCGGGATGAACCAAAGGAACAGCCGGAGGAGGAAAGGCTGACGAGAAAGACAATAGCAACCAAGATGTTTTTCATAATTACAATTCTATAACAACCGGCTGATTTACCAACTGATAATCTTCATTTAAAACAGAGCAATTGATGTATGTTGTCTTCTTCGCCTTTTCAATTCCATAACCGCCGTGAATATGCCCGCTAATAACATAGGGGATTTTTAATTCGGTAATCCGCTCGGCTAACGATTGACTCCCAAGATTCTCGCCTCTTGTCGTCGCAGTATCTAAATGTTTATACGCTGGCCCGTGAACCAAAAGAATGTCGGTGTCCTTTGGGATTTTGCTCCAATAATATTGTGCCAAATTCTCATCCGATGCCATAAATGCCCAATTAAAGAACGTCCTCGTCATCGGCGAGCCCCAGACTTTATTGCCATTTGACAAAACATGTGCCTCATCTTTTAAATAAACAGCGTTCTTGAGATATTTTCTGACTTCATCTGGATATTTCTCGCAAAAGAAATCATGATTGCCCGCGATAACGACGATCTCTTGGAATTTAAGCGTTGCCAGCCAATTATCGAACTCAATAAGATCTAAAGCCGAACGGAATTCGCCATCTCCCGCGAAAAGGAGAACATCACCGGCGGGAACTTTTAGCATACGGTGTTTGGTATGGGTATCGCTAAGGGCTACAATTTTCATAGGTGTATTTTTACTTGTTTATGATTCCAAATTGGAATCTTAAAATCCAGTCCGTGACAAAATGTCACGACCTCCAAATTTACGAAGATTATCTTGGGTGAGGGACATGTGTAAAAAAATTTACAGTTTATTTAAGTTTTCTGACAACGTTCCTAAAATTTCATCAAATGACGGTTGCCCTTGATAATACAGGGCAGCCGTTTTCTGATATTCCTGCTTGAAACGTTCTCTCGTTTGCGGATCTTTTACTAAAAAAGCCTGTTGTTGGGGAACAGGCATCTTCTGGTCGAGAGCGGGGAATCTTTTCTTTTTGTGTTCAATATATTCCTGCGTCCCGATAAAATCTTGAACAGTTTTATCTCCCAAGAGGCACGCCACATCATAATAATGCCTTATAAAATTTGCAGGCATTTTGCCGGTTTCTTCGTGTTGACGAAATTTGGTCGCGATCGTTTGCAGTTTTTCAACAAACGTATAACCCGGATGATAACAGCGCACCTGATAGGCCTTATTGTCTTTAACCTTCAGACCATTTTGCTGAGCAAAATCCAGCGCCCACGAACTGATATCAACCGACTTGTTGGGCGCCACATCATCAAAGCCAACCTCAAGTAAAACACCTTCTTTAATACCTTCAACAACAGGGGCAGGCGATTCATAATATAGCCGGATCCCGCCGCTAAGATATGTTTCATTGTCAAAGCTTGTATCACGCAGAACTTTCGTTATCCCGTCGATTTTAATTTTCGTCGCTAGCCAATCATAGTATCGCTTGCGCCCGACACAATGTTCCGTCTTATTGTGATTCTTGCCAGTTTTAACATCCATGCCCGCCGGCGGTGCAATGCGGATATCCAGGTCCTCGGAAAAACGATGAATAATACGGTAACCTTTCGAAAGCGAGGTCCCGCCTTTAAGTTCGAATTCAAACCCGCCTTTCTGCAGACCATATAAAACATGCATGATCCAATAATCCTTCTCCACCAAAGTCAGATCGATATTCTTTTGATGCTCGACCGCCCGCAGGAGTTCTTTAAACTCAAGATGATGATGAAGATATTTATCCGGCATGTGTTAAAGACTCCGCTGCCCATTTATTAAACATTGTTTTCGTTCTTTCCCCGGCGTAGGCGTTAATGGCTCGCTTGATTTGTAACTGCGGGCCTTGCAACACTTTTTCTTTAACGCTTTGCAGGACATCGTCTCTGTCTTCCGCTATTTCATTGAGGTTATTCAATAAGTCCACAAACAAAAACTCCTTGGACAAATTCTTAGGAAACTTATGCTTTAAGCGAAAATCAAATACCTTACCGCCAAGTTGAAACTCACCGTGCCGTTTATGGTTGTAAACAACCCGTTTGTTGTATAACTGGGTTGTGCCGACTCCGAGGGAATTATAAAGATTAGGTGAGGTTAAAAGGAAATCATCACTTTTTAAGAAAGCCCTGACCAGCTTTTCATCTTCTGGGGGAACGTCACCAAAAGAAGCTTTCGCCGGATAATAATACAGTCCTGGCGACATTTTCTGCAAAGTCCCCTCAGCGACCAGGAGCTTTAAATGCCGGTCCACCGCATTTGACCACTGTTCTAGATCAACTCTGCGATAAACCTGACCCGGTTTAAGATACTTTCTTAACTCTGCAAGCGCATTCATGTCCTTTTCCTCTCTGCGCCAAGTATATAAGATTTTACCAAATATGCAAGTTTTATGATTTAGAATTCATGCACATACTAGGTATCCAGAATGACTTTCTGAACGCAAACATTTGCTATGAATATACTTATATCAACAGTCGGGGATCTGTGTCTAATTCCCCCGAATTCGAGGGAATTAAACCGTTACAAAATTTAACGGTTTGATACTAAAAGGGGGTACAAGTTATAGGGTAACTTCGGGGGTGAACTACAGCAACAATATTACTACACCTCATTAATATACTCCACAAACGAATTCTTAACCTCGGCCGGGAGATTCTGGTGCAGATACTTGCAATAATACTCGGCGTTATGGTCACGGATGCCGCCCGGATTCTGCAGGGCATACTTTGAGCCGTCCTCGACCGAGCGCAAATAGACGCTTTCGGAAGCACTCGCAAACCACGCGCCCCATATCCTTTGAGTATGTAGCTTCCCTTGGCGATCAAAAAAATATTCATTCCCCACATGCTTATACGGCGGGAACGGGACCTTGGTCACAATATCCTGATCATCCACAAAACGGAAGCTGTAGCGTTTCATGTTACGGTCAAAATTGTCAGCAAATTTCCTGTCGCCCACCCGCGGCTGACCAAAGGTATACAGCCCGCTGACATCCATGAGTTTTTCGGTCAAGCGGTCGACAGCCAATGTCGCCAAAGCTCCTCCCAGACTGTGACCCGTGACCCACAACGTCTGGTCACGATCTTTCCAAGTGCACAGCGTCTCATAGATCCCTTCCCAAACCAGATCCAGTGCCTGATGAAATCCTAAGTGGACTTTTCCGACGGCAGAAGGCGTCAGTACAAACCGCACATTCGTCAGCCAATCCTTCCACGAAGTTGTCCCGCGAATAACCAGAACGACAATGTCCTTATTCGCCGCGAGAAAGGCTTGCGTTTCTCCGACGTCAAAAGACTTGAACTGTGTTAAACCATATTGACTCTTTAGAGTGCCTTCGATCTTGTCGAGCGGCTGATAAACCAAATTGGATAATTTAGCGAGATAATAGGCGTTGTAGAAATTGAAAGTTGTGGCGGTGGGGGCAAAAACTATGCGGAGATTGTCTTGGGTAAGGGTCATGGGATAGTCTTTACGGTTACGGATTTTG
>JADLGJ010000077.1 GCA_020849375.1 Candidatus Omnitrophota bacterium | reverse complement strand
GCCGCTATTTCAAATTGTTTATATGACCGGTTTGGCCTACGCGGTGTCTTTTTTGGTTTATCAGGGTGGGCTTTTATTGGGGTTTCAGTAAGATGAACAGCGATATTCAATCACTTCTCGCGATCGCTATCGTCGTTGTTGCGGTGGGGATCTATATTTACATAACATTCTGGAAGAAAAAGTCCGGTTGCGGTGAAGGCTGCGGTTGTTCCAGTATCCCTAAAAGACCTGCAAAGCCTAAGAAATAAAATCGTAACTTTTTTACGCATGAGGTGTATAAGTAAAACATCTTCAATCGTCGCCTTGGGTAGACTTATTCTTATGCGTAGATACTTCTTGGTTTCTCTTCTTCTCTGCTTGTTCCCTTTTTCGGTGTTTGCCGATTCTCCTAGTGTACTAACGTGGATGGATTGCTTGCGGGAAGCTTCGCAGAATCATCCCGACCTGATCTCGGCTAAAGAAGATGTTATTCAAAGCGAAGCTGCTAAAAGAATTACTGCGGCCAATGCCTTGCCCGACATTTCTGCCGATCTCAGCGCCTCCACTTCAAAATCGACCGTTTCCGTTTCCGGCAAATCTTTTTCTTACGGAATTTCCGGAAGCCAGCTGCTTTTCGACGGGAAAACTTTCAGCAATATCCGCGCGGCCCAAGAAGATATCAAGGCCGCCAAGTTCGGTTATCAGTTCACCTCAACGGACGTGCGCCAGAGGTTGCGTGAAGCTTTTGTCAACTTGCTTAAAGCGCAGGAATTGATCAACCTCACAGAAGAAATTTATAAATTACGTAAAGGCAATCTCGAACTGATCACCTTGCGCTATGAGTCGGGAACCGAGCACAAAGGCGCATTGCTGACGGCGAAAGCGAATGTTGCCCAAGCGGCCTTTGAGATCAATAGTGCCAAGCGCGGTTTAGAAGCGGCTCAACGGGAATTGACCAAAGAGTTAGGGCGTAAAGAATTTCTGCCTTTTGCGGTTCAGGGTGACCTCAGCGCGGTAGCACTCAATCAGGAGGGCCCCTCTTTTGAAGCACTGGCTGACAAAACACCATCGTTGCAAAAGATCATTGCGCAAAAAAATGCGGCAGCTTTTGATGTGAAAGCCAGCCGTGGAGAATTTTTACCATCGGTCGTTCTCAATGGCGGGGCTTCAAAATCCGATCATGAATGGCCGCCCGGCGAGGATGAATCATCCGCCGGAGTCAGCGTTTCTTTGCCTTTGTTCGCCGGCGGGGCGAATACCAGCCGCTTAGCGCAATCACGCAGTATTTACCGTCAGCTTGAACAGCAAGAACGCAGTTTGCGTGATGCGACCATTGTTGATCTGCAAAAGAGTTGGAACAGTTTTTCGGATGCTGTTGAGAGAGTCCAGGTCCAAAACGGTTTTCTGGCCGCGATCGAGGAACGCGCAAAGATCGCGCAGGCGCAGTACTCCGTCGGATTGATCACCTTCGATAATTGGACGATCATCGAGGACGACCTCGTGAGCGGGCGCAAAACATTTTTAGATGTGCAGGCTGCGGCGCTGGTCGCTGAGGCCAATTGGATCAAAGCTAAAGGGGAGACGATGGAATATGAAAATTAAATTTTGGCAGATCATGATTGTCGTGCTGGTTTTAGGTGCGATATGGTTTGGTTGGAGCAAATCAAGAACGGCTTCGGCCAAGGATGGAACGGTCAAGGTCATTTCGCCTCACCGGGGAAATATCCGGATCGTCATTTCCGCGACGGGATCCGTGTTGCCGAAGAACCGTTTGCAGGTCAAGCCTCCGGTCAATGGCCGCATTGAACAGGTTTTAGTCAAGGAAGGGCAGGCCGTTAAGACCGGTGATACCTTAGTGTGGATGAGCTCGACGGATCGCGCTGCGCTTTTGGATGCGGCGCGCGGACGGGGAGAAGCCGTGCTCAAAGAATGGCAGGATGTTTATAAACCGATCCCTCTCATGTCGCCGATCGACGGCGAAGTGATCGTGGGGACGATACAGCCCGGCCAGACGGTTACGACGGCCGATGATGTGGTCGTTCTTTCCGATCGTTTGATCGTGCGTGCTCAAGTCGACGAAACTGATATCGGTAAGATCCAGAATGGCCAGACGGTGACCGTCACCCTGGATGCTTACCCCGACCAGAATATCAAGGCCGTGGTCGACCACATCTATTACGAATCTAAAACCGTGAATAATGTCACGATCTATGATGTTGATCTTTTGCCGGAGAACATCCCGGCGTTTTTCCGTTCTGGGATGAACGCCAATATTGATTTTATAACCGAAAGCAAAGACGATGTTCTTTTGCTGCCCTTAACCGCGGTGCAAAAGAGAAAGAGCGGGGATGTGGTCTTGCTTAATGGCCGTGGAAAAAAACCTTTAGAACGTAATGTGGAGTTAGGTTTAAGTGACGAGAAAAATGTCGAGGTCATTTCTGGATTAACCGAATCCGACGAAGTTATCTTGATGTCGAAGAAGTACGCCCTTCCTAAAGCCAACGGCGGGACCAATCCTTTTATGCCGGCTCGGCGGAGATAATTTCATCATGATCGAGTTGCGCAACATCGTTAAAACTTACCGTATGGGTGACCAGGTCGTCAAGGCGGTCAATGGCGTTTCTTTGACGATCGCTGCCGGTGAATTTGTTGCGATCATGGGGGCTTCCGGCTCAGGGAAATCTACCCTGATGCATATCATGGGCTTGTTGGACCGTCCGGAGTCAGGCCAGTATCTTCTGGCTGGCCGCGATATTACCGGTTTAGACGACGATCAATTAGCCAGCCTGCGCAATCGGTTCATTGGTTTTATTTTTCAGCAATTTCATCTTTTAGCCCGCCGGACGGCTTTTGAAAATGCCGGACTGCCGTTGGTTTATGCTGGCAAGCGCCGTTCGGAAGACAAAGTTCGCGCTGAATTGACGGCAGTGGGTTTGGCGGACCGTTTTAACCATCGTCCGAACGAACTTTCTGGCGGCCAACAGCAGAGGGTGGCGATCGCACGATCTTTGGTCAATGACCCGTTCATTATTATGGCGGATGAACCGACGGGGAATCTTGATAGTAAAAGTAAGGACGAGATCGTTGCGATCTTAAAAGATTTAAATGTTAAAGGAAAGACCATTGTGATGGTCACCCATGAACCGGAGATGGCGGCCCATGCCAGCCGTGTCATCGTCATGCGTGACGGGAAGATCATTTCCGATGAGCGGCGTGTGCGTGAAACGCAAAAGAATATGACGGATCAGGGCCTTTCTTCGACTGTGATCTTGGGCGTTCTAGGGTCTTCTCGGAATAAATATGACGCCGCAAAGTTCTTTGATTCTTTTCATCAGGCTGTCTATGCGATGTTCGCGAACAAGCTCCGGTCGTTTCTGTCGATATTGGGGATATTGATCGGTGTCGCCGCGGTGATCGCAATGCTCGCGCTGGGAAGCGGAGCGCAGGAATCTATTAAGACCCAGCTTGCGTCTTTGGGGTCAAACCTTTTGATGGTGCGCCCCGGACAGATCAGCCTTCAAGGTGTTGCCTTGGAAGCGGGAGCGGGTACTCGTTTGACATTTTCGGATCTCAATGCGGTCGGTGAACTGCCGTCCGTGCATCGGGTGAGCGCTTCGATCAATGGCCGCGTCCAGGTCGTTTACGGGAACAAGAATACCAATACACAAATTGAAGGGACCAATGTGGAATATGCCTTTATGCGGGCGTCGCAACCGCAGGTCGGAAGATTTTTTACTGAAGAAGAAGTGTTGGGCCGCGCCAAGGTCGCGGTGATCGGCGCTACGGTCCTTAAAGAATTGTTCGGGGACAATAGTCCACTCGGAGAAACGATCAAAGTTAACAAGATCAATTTCACCGTTATTGGGATCTTGCCGCTCAAGGGGGCGGGGGGATTCCGTGATCAGGATGACACGATCATTGTCCCGGTGACCACGGCGATGTACCGCGTCCTGGGAAAAGATTATATCGAATCCATTTATGTTGAAGGGGATGCTCCGGAGGTCCTCGACGAGCTCAGCCAAAATATTCAAGACCTTTTGTCGCAGCGGCACCGTATCAAGAAGAAATTCTCTGACGACGAGGCTTTTCAGGTCCGAAACATGGCGGATATTAAAGCTGCGATCGAGAAAACAACCAAGACGATGACCGTCCTTTTGGGCTGTATTGCCACGATCGCCTTGCTTGTCGGCGGGATCGGGATCATGAATATCATGCTTGTTTCTGTGACCGAGCGTACGAAGGAGATCGGTTTGCGTAAAGCCATGGGGGCGAACAGCCGCGATATTCTGCTGCAGTTCCTGGTCGAATCAGTTCTCATGTCTTGTATCGGCGGAATATCGGGTGTTCTCTTGGGGGCGGGCGTGTCGCTTTTGTTAACGTTATTGGCCGGCTGGACCGTCAAGATTTCCTTGGCTTCCGTGATCCTTGCGACGACTTTTTCGATTACCGTCGGAATTGTTTTCGGGTTGTGGCCTGCTCAAAAAGCAGCTCAGCTTAACCCGATCGAAGCCCTGCGGTACGAATGATCTTAGCGCGGAGTTTCTTTAAAGCGGTTGCGGGCGTCTTCGATCGCCTTGATCGCGGACGGCAAGTTATCCCACCCCTCGATCCCTGTCTTTTCTTCCTCAAGATCTTTGTAGATCTTGAAAAAGTGTTCAATTTCCTTTAATAAGTGCGGCGGGATGTCGTTGAGGTCTTTGATGTGGTTCCATAACGGATCGCGGACCGGGACGCAGAGGATCTTTTCGTCCGGGCCTTTTTCATCCCACATTTTAAAGAGTCCGACGGGTTTGGCTTCGATCATACAACCGGGGAAGGTCGGTTCCCAGACAAGGACGAGCGCGTCGAGAGGGTCACCGTCGAGCGCGAGCGTTTCGGGGATGAAGCCGTAATCGCTGGGATAGTGCACCGCCGAGAAAAGCATGCGGTCGAATTTGAGGATCTTTTTCTTGCTGTCGTATTCGTATTTATTGCGGCTCCCCTTCGGGATCTCGATCATGACCGAAACGGATTGAACCTTGGACGGGATGTTGGCCCGGCTGAATTTTTGTATTTTTTCTTTCCCGATGATCTTTCTTGGCATGATGTCTTCCTTTGCGCGGTACGCGGATAATAGATTTGACCGAAAGTGATTTTATTTTAACTTTCGGCATTTGTCGAGGAAATTGGGTAATATATCGTTTGCGTCTTTAATGGCTTTGATTATAATGACGTTTAATATTTAGCAAAAGGATCATGTGTGGAGAAATGGGTCTATCTGGTCTTAGGCGGCACGGTCGGAACGGTTTCGCGTTTCGTTCTGGGCGGGCTCGTGGCGCAACGGTGGGGGACGGCCTTGCCCTGGGGAACCCTGGCGGTTAATCTCACCGGATGCTTTGTGATCGGTTTTCTCGACGTGATCTTTGAAAGAAAGTTCCTGGTCATCCATAATTACCGCATCCTTTTGATGACCGGGTTTTGCGGAGCGTTCACGACGCTTTCCAGTGTGATGTTGGAAACGTCTGACCTTTTAAAAGAAGGCCAGCCCGGTTATGCGGTCGGGAATATTGTGTTAACTATTGTTTTGGGATTTGTGTTCTTTAAGTTCGGAGCTGTTTTAGCCGAGATGATCTAGTTTTTTAACAAAGCGAGGATATGATGACACTATTACAACTGTTCCGCGCCGGCGGATTAACGATGTATATTTTGATGTTCTGTTCGATCATTTCGATCGCGATCATCGTCGAAAGGATCTTGTATTTCCGTTCACGCGCCGGCATCGGCCGTCAGGATTTTATGGACAAGATCGCACAAGAGCTAGGAAAAGGAAATATCAAGAAAGCGATCGAGCTATGTAAGAACACGAAAGCATCTTTTGCGAACGTGGTCTTGGCCGGGTTGAACTTACATGGGCATAATGAATTTGTGATCTCTAACGCGATGGAACGCGAAGTCACGATCGAGGCGGGCAAGCTGGAAAGATTCACCAGCGTCGTCGGGACGATCGGCAGTACCGCGGTTTATATTGGTTTGTTCGGAACGGTTTTGGGGATTATGCGTGCGTTCCAGGATATCGCTTCGAGTGGTTTTGGCGGGATCAATGTCGTCATTAACGGTATTGCGGAGGCGTTGATCTGCACCGCGGCCGGCTTGGCTGTCGCGGTTCCTGCGGTCATTGCTTACAATTATTTCTTGCGGACCATTGATAATTTTGTCACCGACATGGAGCTTTGCGCCTCACAAACACTGGACCTTTTAAATGTTAGCAAAATCGAATAGAAAACGTAAGCAGCGGATCGTCGCAGACATTAATATCACGCCGTTCACCGACGTGATCCTTGTCCTTTTGGTCATTTTTATGGTCACGACACCGCTCATGTCGCAGTCCACTCTCAAGGTGAAGCTTCCGGAAGCCAAAAGCGCTCAACCGATGGACAGCGGCAATGATACTAAAGTGTATGTCACTGTTAATAATGAAGGCATCCTTTATTTGAATAATAAGATCGTGACCCGCAAAGAATTGAAGGAACAGTTGGCTGTGATCCAAAGGAAGAATCCGCAAGTCGGCGTTGTTCTCCGTGCGGATAAGGCGTCACGGTTCAAAGATGTGGTTGAAGTCCTGGATTCGCTCAATGAATTAGCGATCGCTAAACTCGACATTGAGACTCTCACCAGTCATCTGCGTTAAAAATAAATACTCACAGTTTTTTATGAGGATCTTTTGTGTTTGTAGTATTCCCAGACCCCGGGAAGCAGCGACACAATGATGATGCCGAAGATCACGGCTGTGAAGTTCTTTTTGACGAAAGGGATATTGCCGAAGAAATATCCGGCGAGCGTCAGGATGAAGATCCAGATCAGCGCCCCGGCAACATTATAGAAGAAGAACTTTCGGTAACTCATTTTCCCGGCGCCGGCTAAAAAGGGCGCGAAGGTCCTGATGATCGGGAAGAATCGGGCGAGAATGATCGTTTTTGCGCCGTGTTTTTCAAAGAAGTTGTGCGTGCGCTCCAGATATTCCGGTTTAAAAATATGGCGGTATTTTTCTTGAGAAATTTTGTGGCCCATAAACGAGCCGATCCAGTAATTGACCGTATCCCCGAGGACGGCCGCAACGGATAATAAGGTGACCGTGAAGCCGATATTGAGTGACCCTGTGGCCGCGAGGGCACCGGCCACGAACAGAAGGGAATCCCCGGGAAGAAATGGCGTGACGACCAGCCCGGTTTCGCAAAAGATAATAAGGAAGAGGAAAAGATAGGTCCAGGCCCCGTAATCTTGCACGAAAGCCAAGAGATGTTTATCGAGATGAATAAAAAAATCCAGAAAATGTAATAAACTTTCCACGGCCAAGGGCTCCTTAATAAAGGCTTAAATAACTTTTTTATCCTAACATCCCCCGGCAATAACGCCACCGGAAAATAAGAAAATAAGACCTTTTCCTTATCTTGACATTTAATAGAATTTCGATAGAATTAACCCGTTATCAATCACAAAATTTTCTGAATTAAATTCTAGGATAAACATTATTCAACCAGAGCGGAAAAAGCATTGCCCTTTTTCTGTTTCTAAGAAAGAAAGTTGAGATTCAAATGAACACTTTGAAAGCGTCTGCCGTTGTTGCCTTGTCCTTGGTCGTGTTGTCCGGTTGTGGTCAGAAAAAAGAAGAATATCCTGCGCTTCCGCCGGAACAGATCTTGAGCGGTAATGCGATCTTGGCTCCGCAATCCGTGACGCTCGAAGCGCACAGCATTGCTGCCCCGGTCAACGCCACCGCCGTTACTCCGTCGGCCCCGACCGATACGGCGACGATGGAATTAAGCGTTCCGGTAACGGATAAACCGACGAATAAAGATATACAGCAAGCCCTTAAGAATGCCGGTGTTTATAGCGGCCCGGTTGACGGCAGTCTTGGCCCCAAGAGCAAGAAGGCGATCCGTGAATTCCAAACGAACAACGGCTTGAATGCCGACGGAAAAGTCGGGCCCAGAACATGGAAGAAGCTTGCAACGTATTTGCAAAGTGCGCCGGCTGCTGAACCTGTTGATGCGGCGCCGATCTCAAATTAATAAAATATTCTCAATACTACGGAGTTTTTATGGCGACGAAGAAAGCAAAAAAACCAGCTAAAAAAGCAGCAGTGAAAAAATCCTCTTGCGGATCTTCCTCCTGCGGATGCCATTGATCGTTAGGTCGTTGTTCGCGGTCTAGCGTTCTCTATCATCGGGCCCCAGCTCTGTCCGAATTTTCTTTGCCTATCTGTCGCCTCAATTTCTTCTTGCAGGCGACAGATTTTTTTATTTGCGTTTTCAGAGTAAATTCAATCGAGAAGTCCATGACCACGATCATTTTGTTGATCATTTCGAATATTTTTATGACCATTGCGTGGTACGGGCACCTCAAGTATAAGAGCTCGCCGTTGTTCATTGTGATCGTGGTGAGTTGGCTGATCGCATTCTTTGAATATTGTTTCCAGGTGCCGGCAAACCGTTTGGGCCACGGGCAGTTCACCGCCGCGCAGCTCAAAACGATACAGGAAGTGATCACGCTCGTCGTTTTTAGTATTTTTTCTGTTGTCTATCTTAAGGAAGAACTCAAGTGGAATACCTTGGTCGGTTTTGCTATGATCATCGGCGCGGTTTTCTTCATTTTCAAAAAATGGTAAGGACTCAATGCGGTTATCATGGCTATTCCACCCCATCAGCTAGACAAGATCAATAGCGTTCAAGAGCTCTTTCATAAGCTCGACGACGAGATCAAAACTTTCAAAAGCAAGACATCATTGGGGTGCGTTAACGGCTGTGGGCGCTGCTGCGAAACCCCGGCCGTATTCGTGACCGTTCTCGAAGTCCTGCCTTTAGCGTATGAGCTTTGGAATAATGGCCAGGCACCGGCCATCTTGGAGAAGATCAACTCTGACCGCAAGGGTTGGTGCATCTTCTATGAATCCGACCCGCTGGTCGCGGGGAAAGGGCGGTGCCATGTGTATCCCTGGCGGCCTTTGATCTGCCGGCTTTTTGGCTATTCAGCTAAGAAAAATAAATATGAGCAGCCTGTTCTGGTCACTTGCCAGACCATGAAAGACCATTGTGCGTCTGAGTATGATGCAACCGTTCAAAAACTTAGCGCCGGAACGTTAGAGGCGCCTTCCATGCAGCAATACGCGATGCAAGTTTTGAATATTGACCCGTCCTTGGGAACGGAACAGTTGCCCATCAATCAGGCGATCGCCACCGCCATTGAGAAGATAGGCCTGCTTTTGCGCGAAGAATAGTCCTATGGCCCTTAAAAGCAAAAATAAAAAAAAAGATCACAGGATTCTTATTTTTGTGGCAAGTTTCATCATTCTTGCTTTTAGCATCGCCGTCTTTTTGACCTCGACCCGACCGGGCCTGCGGTTAATGACCAATAAATTCATCCCCGACTTTATTCCCGCCGATGACATCACCGTTGGGAATGTGACCGGGCAATTGTCCGATGAACTCGTTTTTACCCAGGTTGAACTCAAGAACCTTCAGTGGTTTCCCGAGAATACGGTCATCCGGCTTCAGCGTGTGGCGATCTGGCTTAAATCACTTAATCCTAAAGACGCCGAGATCGATTTTGAGAATATCCGTATTTTTATGCCGTATAGTGACCCGATCGTTATCTCGGGCCATTACCGCGGCGGCGACCTTTCCTGCAACATTTACTCCAGCAATATTTCCATCGAAGAGATCTTGACGCTCGTCCCGCGAAAATTCGACAGCAATCCCAAAGGTATTCTTAAAGATGTGGACCTTTATCTTGAGGGCCCGCCGCAACAAGCCAAAGTCAGAGGGACTTTTATTATTGATGAACTGGTGATGCCGAAATTCGTTCTCAGCGATGCGCCCGGTGACCTGGCGATGGTGTTCCAGCGTGCCGTGGACGGCTATTCTCCGTCGGGAATGTTGGAGGTCAGCCGCGGGAAAGTTAATACCAGGAACGCCGTGTTGAAACTGGAGCAAAGTAAATTGTCTTTTTCGGGAAGTTTTGCCCAGCCGGGTTTTGATATCAAGGGAACCTCCTCGATCGGCAAGATTGATATTGATGTGGCTTTATTAGGCACTCCCGATACGCCGCAATGGAAATTCAGCTCCAATCCGCCCATCGAGGAGGAAGTCCTGATGCTGATGTTCTTGACCGGCAAAAATGTGGAAGGGGTGCAGTCCTCGGTGGACGCGAAGCGATTGACCCCCGACCTGGCGAAAGACATGGTGGACTATTTTCTATTTAATGGTGAAGGCGGGCGGTTGGCCCAAAAGCTCGGCATTAAAGACATCTCGATCATTTATGAGAAAGATACGGCCGGGATCGGGGTCAAAAAAGAAGTTACGGATTTCCTCGACGTCGGATATCAGGTCGAACAAAAAGGCCTTGATACGCAAACCGCCGACCTTAAACATACGCTCGGTGCCGACCTGAAACTGAACAAGCATTTTTCCGTCGAAGTGGACAAGGAACTGTATCAGTACCATAATCAGCAACGCTTGAGCGTCCCGCTCAAGCCCGATGATAAAGTCCTTTTAAAATATAAAACCTGGTTTTAAGCCAAAGGTCTTCATGGTGGCAAAGTCAACCCTCAAACTCAATCCTGATAGCGGTTTTGCCGGACGGCAAAGAGCGTTAGTTTTCTGCGTATACCGCCGCGTCGGCCAGCAGATCAGCCAACAGCTTGAGAAAAAGAATATGAAGGTATGGCTGGTCTCGGAGGAGCAAAAGCTATTATCACAGCTTAATGAAGCGGATCCCGACCTGATCCTCATCGAGATCAATGCCCCGACCGTCAAGCCGATCGAGCAGATCATGGCGGATGTTTTTGCCTGGATGCGCGGCCGTGCCCGGGAGATCAATAAAGTCCTTAATAGCCCGAGTAAATATTTATGGGAACATTCAAGGGTCATCCTTTTCAAAAGTGATGTTGAGATCTCATCAACCACGTCATTGACCGCCGAGATGGCCGATACAGATGATGTCGTGCGGCAATGTAACTTGATTGGCGATGTGAAATATGTCGGGGTGTATTACCCGCTGTCCTTTATCGCTAAGGTCCGGGCTTTGTTGGAATAAGGGCATATTTTTAGGTTGTTTAAGGTTTGAGTTTCCAATAGAATGACTGACTATGAATGAAGTGAACAGCGATTCAAGACACCCTAGTGAGCCGCTAAAGGCTGTTATTTTCGGATCCCGCGTTAAGCAGATCCAGCAGATGAGCGAGCAACTTAAGCGGAAAAAGATTCTTGCCCTGCCGGTCCCAGAGGAGCGAAAGCTGTTGTCCTCCTTATCTGAGTTTGACCCGGATTTTATTTTTCTTGAGATCAATGGCGAGACCCCTAGCCCGATCGAACAGATCGTCAAGGTGGTCTTTATGTGGACGAAGAATTATGCCCGTAAGATCAATAAGACACTCAACAGCCCATCATCCCGGCTTTGGGATAAAGCTAAGGTCATCATGTTCAAGACCGAGAACGAGGACGCTGGTGCAAATCCGGCTGGAGTGACGATCGGCGACCTCGATGAGGTTCTCTTTAAATGTAAGGAAGTCGGCGACGTCGAGTATATCGGCTTGTATTCTTCCTGGTCATTTTTTTCTAAGATCGAACCATTGCTTAAAAAGCAACAATGAGCCTATTTTCTAAATGTATAACGCTATTGTTGTTGCTCGGGTCGTTGACAGGGTGTGATTTTATTTACGGGCTTTTGCAAAAAGAAGGCGCGGAAGAAAAAAAGATCCTCGGGCCCATCGTGCCGATGCAGCCCAATGAGCAGATCCGCAAAGTCCAGACATTCTTAAAGCTTTATGGCTATAGCGTGGGGAATCCCGACGGTGTCCTAGGAACGAACACCCGCATCGCTCTTGGCAAATTTCAGGAAGATAATGGCCTAAAACCGACGCGGTTCGTGGATTATGAGACGTGGGGCCGGTTGCAATTCCACGAAGAGATCGGCTTGATCCAGGACGGCAAATTGCATATCGCTGCGGTACAGCAGGCCCTGAAAGCGGCCGGATTCGACCCCGGCCCGGTGGACGGCCGCGCCGGCAACAAAACGTGGGATGCGCTGCGTTCTTTTCAAAGCTCCAAAGGCCTCAAACCCGACGGACGGGCGGGCTTAAAAACTTTACGCGAACTTGCGCAGTATCTTCAATAATATTTGTTTTGACAACCTTTTTTAGCAAGAGTATGCTTTTACGAATTGCTTAACTTTATCCTTCGTTCGTTGCACGATCGAAGGATGATTTTTGAGCAAGGAAGCAGGAGAATAAGGCTCAAAAATCATGAAAATCCACGAATATCAAGCGATACAACTTTTTAAGAATGCCGGGATGCCTACGCCGGGTGGTGAGGTCGTGTCGGAACTCGCCCAAGGGCTTACGGTCGCGAACCGCCTTGGTTATCCGGTCGTCCTCAAGTCGCAGGTTTTGGTCGGCGGCCGCGGTAAAGCGGGCGGGATCAAGGTCGTGAAGAATGAAATTGAATTCAAAGAACATTTTGTCCGCATCAGAGCGCTGAAGATCAAAGGTTATAGCGTCGAAAAGATCTTTATTGTTCCTGCCATTGAGATCAAAAAAGAATTTTATGCCGCTGTCGCGATCGACAATATCAAAGGTGATGTTGTTTTGATCGCCAGCGCCGAAGGCGGGGTTGAAATTGAAGAGACCGCCAAGACCAATCCGCAAGCTATTAAGAAATATTATATGAACGGCCAGAAGACCATTGACCCTACCCGTTGGCCGGAATTTATCGGATCTGTTTTTCCCGACGCTAGTGACCAAAAAGCCGCGACCGATATTTTGCAAAAGTTGATCACGGTCTTTTTTACGCAGGATTGCTCTTTGGCCGAGATTAACCCGTTGGTCAAAGATGCCAAGGGCAACTGGTTCGCTGCGGATGCCAAGGTTAATTTTGATGATAATGCCGCGTTCCGTCATCCCGACCTGGAAGTGTTGCGCGATATTTCTTACGAAGACTCTGATGAAACCGAAGCGAAAAATTTAAGTTTGAGTTTTGTAAAGATGGACGGCAATGTCGGCTGTATCGTTAACGGTGCCGGCCTGGCGATGGCGACGATGGACACGATCAAATTGCTCGGCGGAGAACCGGCAAATTTTCTGGATGTCGGCGGCAGTTCGAACCCGGCAAAAGTCCTTAATGCTTTGAAGATCATTTTGCGCAACAAGAACGTGAAGTCTATTTTGATCAATATTTTTGGCGGCATCACCCGTTGCGATGATATTGCCAACGGCATTTTGCAGGCGCGCAAAGAATTGAATATTCAGGTGCCCATGGCCGTGCGCTTGATCGGGACCAATGAAAAAGAAGCGAAAGAGATCTTGAAAACCGTTAATATCGTTTCCCATCCGACGATGCGTTCCGCCGTCGAGGAAGCGGTGAGATTAGCTAAGAAATCGGTCGGGTGACCCGGAGGCGGGTTCCCTGCCGCCCGCAGCTTGCGAGGACGGTAGGGTGCCGCAGGGGCAGGACCCGACCAGAAAAGTGGTTTTTATATGAGTATTTTAATTAACGAAAACACAAAACTTTTGGTACAGGGCATCACCGGCCGCGATGGGTCGTTCCACGCGCAGAAAATGAAGGAATACGGGACGAATGTCGTTGGAGGTGTCACTCCGGGCAAAGGCGGACAGGAAGTCGCCGGCATCCCGGTTTTCAATTCTGTGGCCGAAGCTAAAGCCAAAACCGGCGCCAACACCGCCGTTATTTATGTCCCCGCGAAGTTCGCTAAAGACGCGATGCTTGAAGACATTGCCGCAGGGATCGAATTGATCATCTGCATTACCGAAGGCGTCCCCGTTACGGACATGGTCGAGGTCAGCCGTGAATTGCGCAAGACCAAGATCCGCTTGATCGGCCCGAATTGCCCGGGGCTTATTTCTCCGGGAAAATCCAAGGTCGGGATCATGCCGGGACACATTCATAAAGCTGGCCCGATCGGCGTTGTTTCGCGCAGCGGGACGTTAACTTATGAAGTCGTTGATAATTTGACCCGCGCGGGCATCGGACAAAGCACCTGCGTCGGTTTGGGCGGCGACCCGATCATCGGGACGCGTTTTATTGATGTCTTGGAACTCTTTGAAAAAGACCCTGATACTAAGGGGATCGTCATGGTCGGCGAGATCGGCGGCGAAGACGAACAGTTGGCAGCAAAATATATCAAACAGCACATTAAGAAACCCATGGTCGGTTTTATTGCCGGCAAGACCGCTCCGGAAGGCAAGCGCATGGGGCACGCGGGCGCTATTATCTCCGGCGGCGACACGACGGCGAAAGCCAAAGTGCAGGCCCTGACGGATGCCGGCGTTCATGTGGTTGATTTTACCGACGAGATCCCGTCTTTCTTTAAAAATTTGTTGTAGAACGTTCCGCCATAACCGCCATGAAACGAAATGACATCCTCCGTCATTTGAAACAAGCCCTCCAGCGTTATGCCATGGATTCATATTCCCGTTTTGTTTCTCTCGATGGCAGCAAGATCCAGGAGATCCACGGTGCGCCCAGCGATTCACCGGATGCCGATTATTGCGTCACTGAGGTCGAGGTTCTCGACCGATGGAATAGCGGCCCGGTCGATGTTTTGCATGTTGCGGTCACCGTTAATGATGGATTTCAAACCTTTGTCGGTGCGCTTTTTTTCCAAAGTGACGGTAAAGTGCGGGTCTCTTCCGAGATCTGCACGGTTACCGACGGGGTCGCTGAGCCAATTCAGGAATAAAGTTTCAAGGATTTCTTAAAACGCGGTATATAATGTCCCTGTCATGAAAAAGATAAAAAATATTTTCATTTCTTCTATTTCTCAAAATGCCGGAAAAACGACGGTTTCTTTAGGGTTATATAAGATCTTTCAGGAGCGCGGCCTCAAGCCGGCGTTCTTAAAGCCCGTCGGCCAACAGACCGTCACGGTTGACGAGGCCGATGTTGATAAAGACAGTTATTTGATGGGCGAGGTTTACCGCTGCCGTAAAAAACTGAAAGATATGAGCCCGGTCACGATCGGCCCTGGGTACACTGAACAATATATTTTCAATCCGCAAAATGAGATCCTGCGTAACCGCATTTTGTCGTCCTTCAACACATTGACCAAGCGTAAAGATTCGATCATTATCGAAGGGACCGGCCACGCCGGTGTCGGTTCGGTCATTGACCTTTCTAATGCCGACGTCGCGCAAATGCTCGGGTCTAAAGTGTTGATCATCGGCGAAGGCGGGATCGGCCGTAGCATTGACGAGATCATGCTCAATAAAGCGTTGTTCGATTCCTGCCAGGTTGAAGTTGTCGGGGTCATCCTCAATAAGGTCTTGCCCGAGAAAATGGACAAGATCAAAAAAGTCGTCACCGCCGGTTTGAAACGTAAAGGCCTGCGGCTTTTGGGTGCGATCCCGTTCGACCCTTTATTACGCGACCCCACCGTCGGACAGATCATGCATTTTTTAAAGCTCAAGGTCCTCTGCGGGAAAGAATATTTATTCCGCCGTGTCCAGAATACGATCGTTGCGGCCATGGAACCTTATAACATGGTTAATTATTTGACGACGGGAACGCTCGTTCTCACGTCCGGTGACCGCGTGGACAATATTCTCGTTGCTGTCAGTACCCATCTTGTTACGCAAGGCAGCAAACAGCATATGGCCGGGATCATTTTGACCGGCGGCTTGATGCCGAATACCAAGATCATGGAGCTTTTGCAAAAAAGCCGCATTCCGGTCTTTATTTCTGATGAAGATACCTATACGGTGGCCAGAAAGATCGACCACTTGATCTGCAAGATCCAGAAAACCGACAAGGATAAGATCGCGGAAGCACGGCAAATGGTCAAGAAGTTCGTTGATGTTGACGCGATCATCGAGAATTTTTAACATGCCCGCCATTTCTTTTAATTCAAAGCCAGTCTATTTGTTCGACGCTGTCCGTACAGCCGTCGGGAGCCCGTTCAAGAGCTTAAAAGATCTTTCCGCCGGACAACTCGGTAGTGTTGCCGTTGCGGCGCTGATAGAACGGTCGCGCATTGAACCGGGTTTGGTAGACGAAATGATCTTAGGGAACACGGTGCAGGCCGGCGCGGGGCAAAACCCGGCCCGGCAAGCGGTGATCTTGGGGGGATTGCCGGTAACAATACCGGCGTACACGGTCAATAATGTTTGTGCCGCCGGATTGCAAGCGGTCGTCTTAGCAGGGCAAGCGATCGCGCTCGGTTCTGCAAATTGCGTGATCGCCGGCGGAGCGGAAAGTGCGACACGGACACCGCATTTATTTTCGAAATTGGTCGAGACATCTTTTGACGACCGCGATCCCGTTGACAGTTTGATCTATGACGGATTGTGGTGCGCTTTGAGCGGCCAACACATGGGCCAACTTGCCGAGAAGTTGGCGGTCTCCCGCGCCCGT
>JADLGJ010000076.1 GCA_020849375.1 Candidatus Omnitrophota bacterium | reverse complement strand
TATCCTTTCACTTATTCTCAAATTCCTGCAGGATTTGAGAATAATTTTTTGAGAAGGAAGCGCAAGGGCTGAAAGGCTCAAAAAATTATGCGAATCTTAGGCGGAAAATTCAGAGGCCGGAACATTTTTATGCCGGCAACTATACGGCCAACCCAGAACGTGACCAAGCAGGCGATCTTTAACTTGCTCGGCCATGATATGGAAGGGCAGGAGATCCTGGAGCTTTTTGCAGGCAGCGGCGCAGTCGGCATTGAGGCGCTTTCGCGTGGGGCTAAAAAGGTCACTTTTGTCGAACATGACCCCAAATGCGTGGAAGTTATCCGTAAAAATCTGGAGCTTTTAGGCTATGAGATCGGACGCGATGTTGATGTGATCCATACAGATGCGTTCGCCGCGATCAAGGGTTTGGCGACGAGGGGGCGGAAGTTCGATATTGTCTTTTTTGACCCGCCTTACGGCCTGGATCTGGGGAAAAAAGCCTTGAAAACGCTAGGGTCGTATGATATATTACATCCCAATTCTTTCGTCGTCGTGGAATACTCTAAACGTGAGCGGTTACCCGACTTAGAAGAGAATTTTCACTTGGTTACCGAGCGGCAATATGGCAAGTCCTATCTAGCGATTTTCCAGAGATTGAGCTCACCAACAAGTCCTAATGCGTAATTAGGAAATTTTTTTATGCCCAAAACAGCGATTTATCCGGGAAGTTTTGACCCCGTTACATACGGCCATATTGATTTGATCGGCCGAGCTGCAAAGATTTTTGATAAGGTCATAGTGGCGGTGGCGCATAATTACCATAAAAAGCCGCTTTTTACGACCCCGGAGCGCCTTAAGATGCTTAAAGACGCGACACGAGGGATGAAGGGGGTCACGGTCGAGAGTTTTGACGGGTTGGTGATCGAATACGCCCGCACGAAAAAAGTGAATGTGTTGATCCGCGGCTTGCGCATGATCTCGGATTTTGAATATGAATTCCAAATGGCTTTGACCAACCGCCGTTTGGCGAACGATATCGAAACGGTTTTTCTAATGCCGTCAGAAAATTACGCATTCCTTTCATCAACGTTGATCAAGGAAGCTGCCGCGCTTGGCGCTGATATTTCACAATTTGTTCCCAAGTTCGTCGAGAAGCCGCTCAAGGAGCGTTTGCGGCGGTGAAGATCAAGACGAAAGATATTCCCAAGGAAGGACTTGAGATCAAAGAGACGGTCACGGCAGATGAATTGGGGTTTGCTATTGAAGACCTCAAAGTCCTGACCCCGCTGAAAGTTGTCGGCGAGATCGAAAAAACGCGCAGCAGTGTGAGCGCTCAGGTCGAAGTTGCGGGCAAATATGAATTTTTATGTGCCCGTTGTTTAGAGCCGGTCACAAAGCAGCGCAAAGATGAATTTGATATCCATGTTGAGATAGAGCCGACGGACGACGTTGTTGACCTTGGCGAAGAAATTCGGCAGGAATTAGTCGTCAGTCTTTCGCCGATCGTGCTCTGTAAAGAAGATTGCAAAGGTATTTGCCCCTCGTGCGGCGCGAATTTAAATAAAGAAAAATGCAAGTGTAAAAAATAACAAAAAGGAAACTCAAATGCCATTACCAAAAAGACAACATTCAGTCCAGCGTGGACGCAAACGCCGCACCCATTGGAAAGCGCGCATCGCTGGCCTTAGCGCATGTTCCAACTGCAAAAAACCTGTTCTTTCGCACCGCGTTTGCCCATTCTGCGGATATTACGGCGGCAAGCCCGTGGTTGTGAAAGTCGTCAAAGAGAAAAAAGATAAGAAACAAGGTTAGTTCTTTCGCACTTGAACATAAAGCACAGGTTTTGACCTAGGAGCTTGATGTGAAAATAGTCGTTGATGCAATGGGCGGTGATCACGCGCCACAGGCCGTGATCGCCGGTGTTGTAGATGCGCTGAAAGAGTTTGATGTCACGATCGTTCTGGTGGGACGCACGCCGGACGTTGAAGCTGAGTTGAAGAAGTACCAATATCCGAGGGATAAGGTCGAGTTGATCCACGCTGATGAAGTTGTCGGGATGGACGAGCCAGCGACTAATGTTATCCGTAAAAAGCGGAACTCTTCGATCACGGTCGGCGTCAATCTTTTGAAAGACCCGCAGTACCATGCTTTTATCAGTGCCGGTAATACCGGCGCGGTCGTGGCCGCCTCCACGATCAATCTTGGCATGATCCCCGGCGTTGAACGCCCGGCGATCGGCCTGACCATACCCACATTAAAAGGTTTTTCATTTCTGATCGATGTTGGTGCCAATACCGACCCGAAGCCGCAGCATCTTTTGCAGAATGCGCAAATGGCCGCGGTCTATGCAAGGGAAGTTTTGGGTTTGGAAAATCCCAGTGTCGGATTACTGAACATTGGTGAGGAGTCTACTAAGGGGACGGATTTCGTCAAAGAGATCCACAAGCTTTTATCAGAGAAGGTCAAGAATTTTACCGGCAACACGGAAGCGAACGAAGTCTATGCCGGCAAGTCGGATTGTATTATCTGTGACGGGTTCGTCGGGAATATTGTTTTGAAAGTTTCGGAAGGCTTGATGGAATCGGTTGGCGCTTTAATGAAGCGCGAGATAAAGAAAAGCCCGATCGCGATCTTCGGGGCGTTCTTGGTCAAATCTAAGCTCGCCGACGCGAAGAAGAAAATTGATTATTCAGAGTACGGCGGCGCACCTTTGCTCGGCGTCAACGGGATCGTGATGATCAGTCACGGCCGTTCGAACCCGAAAGCGATCAAGAATGCGATCCGTGCGACGATGCGGGAAGTCGAACACGATATTATTAAAGCGATGCAGAAAGAAATTTCGAGTGCGGTATGAAGAATGTCGGTATCATTTCCGTTGGCAGTTTCGTCCCTGAAAGAGTTTTGACCAACTTTGATCTTGAGAAAATGGTCGAAACCACTGACGAATGGATCACGACCCGCACCGGGATCAAAGAACGCCGTATCGCCGCCAAGGGCGAACGCAACAGCCATTTAGCCACAAAAGCCGCAAAGCAAGCCTTAAAGTCTGCTGATTTTGACCCTGCCAAGCTTGACCTTATCATTGTCGCAACGATCAGCCCGGACAGTAATTTCCCGTCGGTCGCCTGCCTCGTTCAAAAAGCCCTTGGGGCCAAGAACGCCACCGCCTTTGACGTGAGTGCCGCTTGCGCCGGTTTTCTTTTTGCTTTAATCACGGCGAAACAATATATCGTCAGCGGCATGTATAAAAACGCATTGGTTATCGCGTCCGAAAAAATTACATCGTTAATTGATTGGTCGGACCGCAATACCTGTGTCCTTTTCGGCGACGGGGCAGGGGCGTGCTTGCTCGGGCCCGTCAGCGGTGACCGTGGCATCATCGCCGAGTACTTGCATTCGCAAGGCGAGCACCACGAATTAATGCAAGTCATTATGGAAGACCGCGAATCGTTAAATACGAAAAGCAAGACGATGGCTATGCCGTACGTTTTGATGCAGGGCCAGGAATTATTTAAGATCGCGGTTAACTCGATGGCGGATGCCGTCGAGATCGCGGTCAAAAAAGCGGGCTTGAAACTTTCGGATATTGATTGTGTCGTTCCGCATCAGGCCAATGACCGCATCATCAGCGCGGTCGCCAAGAAGCTTGGTGTCCCCAAAGAAAAGATCTTTATCAATATTGACCGTTACGGCAATATGTCGGCGGCTTCGATCGCGGTCGCGTTGCATGAAGCGGTCGAGCACAAACAAATTAAAAAAGGCAGCAATGTTGTCCTCGTTGCTTTTGGTGCCGGGCTTGTCACCGCCGCGAGCGTGGTGAGGTGGTAAGATGACGCCGGCCGCATTAATTTTCCCCGGACAGGGCGCGCAAAAAGTCGGTATGGGCGCGGAATTTTTTCAGAGTTCGTCCGCCGCTAAAGCGATCTTCGACGAAGCTGATGCGATCATGAAGAACGGCTTAAGCGATGTTGTCTTTAATGGTCCGCAAGAAAAGCTCACTTTAACTGCGTACTGCCAGCCCGCGATCCTCACGATGAGCGTTGCCGCGCTCAAAGCTTTTCAAACACATCCTAAATTTCAAAACCTTAGTATTAAATTTACCGCCGGATTAAGCCTTGGCGAATATGGTGCGTTAGTTGCATCGGGCGCATTATCGTTTGCCGACACGTTGAAGCTTGTTGAACGCAGGTCGTTCTTTATGGAAGAGGCGACCAAGCTTAATCATGGCAAAATGGCCGCGATCATCGGCATGCAAAAAGACGCGGTCGTTAAGATTTGTAACGATACCGGCGCGGAAGTCGCGAATTTTAATTCGCCGGAACAGATCGTCATTACCGGCCATGCTTCGAAGGTTGAAGCCGCTTGCGAAGCTTTTAAAGCCGCGGGCGCGAAAAGTGTCATCCCGTTGGACGTCAGCGGAGCATTTCATTCGACCTTAATGAAGCCGGCCGCAGATAAATTTTTTACAGAACTACCAAAAGTGAAGATCAATACGCCAAGTATCCCGGTCATCAGCAATGTTGACGCGGTCCCGTCGAGCGATCCGGCCAAGATCCAGAATAATTTAGGCCTGCAGATCACGTCCTCGGTGCAATGGGTCGCTTCCGTCGAGTATATGGCCGCTCACGGCGTGCAAGATTTCATCGAGATCGGCCCCGGCAAAGTCCTCAAGGGCCTCATTCGCCGCATCAACCCCGCTTTGCGCGTGCATAATATCGAAAAACCTGCTGATATTGACGCTCTCGCGTTTTAAGTACAATAAACATAATTCCTTGACGAGAAACAGGTTTCTCAGTATACTTGTGGAGTACTTGTTGCTTTGTAAATGACCCTGGTGTAACCATTTACGTACAAGGCCGCTCTCAACTATATGCTCGATCAACTTGAGTTACAAAAGATCTTACCCCAAGCGTACCCCTTTCTGTTAATTGACCGTGTTGAGAACGTTCAACCGGGCCAAAGTCTCGTAGCAATCAAAAATATAACATCCGATGAATGGCCGCTCATGAACTGTAGTGAGCGGCTTTCACATTATCCAGAAGCCTTACTAATCGAAGCCGCCGCACAGGCGGCTTTAGTGTTGTATAGGGCGAATCATCAGGAGCAGTCTGCGCCGAAGCCGGTGTTTATCGGTAAAGTGAAAGCGGAGTTCTTTTCGCAAGTTCACGTCGGAGATAAAGTCTTGTTGAATGTTAAGTCGTCACGGACATTTGGTAACGGCGGCTACTCCGACGTTGAGATATTGGTTGAATCAGAAAAGAAAGCGGACGTCACCGCATTTTACAGCATCCCCAAAGCATGAGCCAATTAGACCCAAAACGCAGAGTAGTTGTCACCGGCCTCGGAGTCGTTTCTTCGATCGGGATCGGCTGGGAGGAGTTTTGGAAAAATCTCTTGGCGGGGAAGTCGGGGATTGATCGGGTTCGATCGTTTGATACCTCGCAGTATGATCGACAATATGCGGGGGAGGTTCGCAATTTTGATGCCAGGCAATTTGTCCATATACATCGAGGCAAGAAAATGGGAAGATCTTCGCATATGGCAATTGCTGCGACGAAGATGGCTTTAG
>JADLGJ010000075.1 GCA_020849375.1 Candidatus Omnitrophota bacterium | reverse complement strand
TATCTCCTTTAACCTGTCCGCCATAAGCCTGAGCATTGATCTCCGAGATCTTTAAATGATCCTTGTTCCCTTCAAATTTAGCCTGTGAGCCTGACAACTGATAAGGATTAAGGTTCAGCTCTCCATTCCTTAGAATTCCAGTGTACCCCGAGATAGAATCCGCACTGAGATTCACCGTCGCATCCACGGCACCTTTCTTAAGCCCAAAGTTCTTTCTTTGCACGGTTAAACCTGTCGCCCTAAGAACGACCTGCTTTTTATCTTTAAGAAAAGTCTGAAAATTAAGGATATCAAACTCTTCTGCTTCGATCTGATAAGTGTCATTCTTCCATTCCACTTCAGCGCTGATCTTCGAAAGCTTCAGCGTTTCCGGATACTCAAAGGACTGGCCGCCGATATTGAGTGATGAGAGCGTCGCGTCTTTAAAATATTTCTCCACGACCAACGGCAGTTCCTTTACGATCAAAGCCGGGGTATAAAAAACATAATAAAATGCCCCGATAAAAAGAGCGATGAGAACAAGAGTACCGAAAAAAAGATTACGCATAAACAACAGCCTTTCGCTTCCATGCCTAAAAATTAACTTCCGAATTCCTTTTTGATCTCCGCCATCCGCACCTGCAAAGCTTTGAAATTCTCCTCGAGGACCGGGATGGCATTTTGGATCCCCGCCAGGTCTTTCCCGGCTGCGAGGTGTTCAATATTCATACAGGTCGCGTGGACCGCCTTAGCGGAAATGTTGCCGGCGGCACCTTTGATCGAGTGAATAACATCTTTGATCACTTCAAAATTCTTCTCCGTGATCGCAGTCTTTAAGGTCTGCATCTTGGCCGTGTAATCATTACTAAAAATCTCAAATAACTCGAGCAAAAGCTCTTTATCTTCCTGAACACGTTCCAAGACTTCCTCAAGGTCGATCACTTTATCACTCATACATTGTCCTTTGGTTATACTACGTTTTCAACGGCTTCGTACAATTTTTGCCGGTCGATCGGCTTAGAAACATATCCATCCATCCCAGCATCCAGGCATTTTTGGCGGTCCCCGGCCATCGCGTGCGCGGTCAAAGCTACGATCGGAATATGTTTTCCACTTTTCTTCTCGGCTTCACGGATCAGCCGGGTGGCTTCAAATCCGTCAAGAACAGGCATTTGCGCGTCCATCAAAATGACATCGAACTTTTCCTGTTCCAAATATTCCAAGACCTGCTTCCCGTTCTCGGCGCCTTTGACCGACCAGCCTTTTTTCTCAAGCATTTTTGCGGCGATCTTTTGGTTCACAAGATTATCCTCGGCCAGAAGAATACGGATGACCTTGCCAACCGGAGCAGCCGCAACGGGTTGATCGCCTCCGGGAGCCGGAAGAGGCTTTACCTCCGGTTCAACAGCGACCGGCTTTTCACCGGCACGGAACTTCGCGGTAAAAATAAATGTGCTTCCCTGAAACTCTTCGCTTTCGACCCAGATCCTCCCACCCATCATTTCCACTAACCGTTTGGAAATGGCTAAACCCAATCCCGTCCCGCCGAACCGGCGTGTCGTTGAGGCATCGGCCTGCGTGAACGCTTCAAAGATCGTTTCCAACTTATCCTTCGGGATACCGACACCCTGATCCTTAACAGAAAATTGCAGCTCATAAATTCCGTCAACCGCCTGTACCAATTTAACCCCGGTGACGATCTGCCCTTGGAAAGTGAACTTGATCGCATTGTTGATCAAATTGACCAGGATCTGACGGATACGGACCGGGTCGCCGATCAAGGTTGCCGGGATTGCCGGGTCGACATCATGCACCAACTCGATCTTTTTATTGCGGGCCAGGACATCCAAGCCTTTACAAACGCTCTGAATAATATTTGCAAGGCTCAATTCAATATTTTCCAATTGGATCTTGCCCGCTTCAACACGCGAAAGATCGAGAATATCATTCAAAAGGCTTAATAAAATATCCCCGGCATTCTTGATCGTAGTGATGTTGTCGCGCTGTTCCGGTGTCAATTGGGTATCAAGCGTTAAGTCCACCAAACCTAAGATCGTGTTCATCGGTGTGCGGACCTCATGCGACATGTTCGCCAAAAACAAACTTTTCGCACTGCTTGCTTCTTCGGCGGCGATCTTGGCCTTCAAGAGCATTTGCTGGACGCGCTTTTGTTCCGTAATGTCCTGCATGATCCCGACGGAACCGATAACATTATCATTGGAATCCTTCAGCACATTGACGGACAGATCAACGTCGAGCAATGTCCCGTCCTTTTTCAGGACGCGGGTCTCAAAATGATGACGTGACCCTGCTTTACGGATCCCCTCAGCACGGATCTTTTGCCATTCCTCATCAGGATATAACGTACTGATATGCTGTAAATAAAGTTCTTCCTTGGTCTTGCCCAACATTTGCTCGGCGTAACGATTCCACGAAATAATACGCTCCTGTTCGTCCGTGAGCGAGATCGCCGCCGCAGAGTGGTCTAGAATGATGCGGATCTTGCTCTCGGATTCGCGGATCTTTCTCTCCGCGAGCTTCTGCTGGGTCATATCACGAACGATCGCGATCGAGCCGGTGACATTCTTTGCGCTGTCACGGATGACGGATACCGAAACCGCCACATCAAGCAAAGCCCCGTCTTTTTTATAGATCTGGGTTTCGACATCGGTAACAACGCCGCGGTCTTTGGTAGAAGCCTGGCCAGAGATGACCCTCGCCCATTCACTGGGCGGATACAGGTCACTAATATCTTTATTGAACAGGTCGATCTTTGCCATGCCCAACATATCTTCAACAAACGGGTTCCACGCCGTGATTTTACCATCTTGGTCAGCGACCAAGATCGCGACCGCGGAATTATTAAAAACCGTCTGAAAGATCTCTTTGCTTTCCTTGAGGTCTTTTTCCAACCGCTTGGCCCCG
>JADLGJ010000074.1 GCA_020849375.1 Candidatus Omnitrophota bacterium | reverse complement strand
GTGGGCTTGGTTAATGACCTTCCGTCTTCTGAGCTGGCACAACTTTTGCAGTTGGCTAAGCTCAGAGCGCAGACAACGATGTCTTTTCTTTCTAAGGTCAAGCAAAACGCTTTGAATATGGATGGGTTGCAGGTGGCTTTTGTCCTTAATTCGCCGGACGTTTTTGCGTTCAACACTGCGCCCGGTGGAGAAAGGGTCCTGGAAGTTGACCTGATGTCGTTTATGAAAAAACCGAATAAAGCACAGATCGCCGCGTGGCGTTATGACTTTTTGAATATTTTAGACCCGCAGGGGCGTGTGAACGAGATCAAACGATTTGCCGTTAACATGCAGAGTGATTTCATAAATAAGAATGCCGACGCCGTGAAGGAAATCTTGCGGATCCTGGCCTTTATGAAAAACGTGGTGGACCCGTATTTTCAGGTCGGCCCTTTCCAGGTTCTCGGCAGTGAAGAAGAAGTTGCGAAAGCCAGGCAAAGTTTTTTTGATGATCTGGCGGCGGACGGTCATTATGCGAAGCTGGCTCCTTTATTGCGTGAACTTGGTGAAAAAGTGAACACCTATCCTGGTAAAAACGGGCAGGACCAAAAAATACCCAATATGTCGGAAAGGGTTGAAACGGTATTGCGGCATATTCTAAATAACGCTAACCTGAAAACGATCGCGAATATTCAGGGGGATTATAAAGATACGGATATCATTTTATTGACGGAATTATCCCTGGATGCCGGAAACTCTCAGTGGTTCTCCGGTTCTTTTATTGATAATCAAAAAGTGCCTGATCTTATTCTTGAAGAATTCTTGCCGGAACAGGACCCGGCAGTGGCTGCGCTCCTTGGTGAAGACCTTGATACTGTTTTTCCGAAAGCTACTTCGGATGAGTTGCCAGGCTGGGCACAGGAAACGTTAGAGTCCGCTCCCGGTGAACTGTATGACGATGACACTAATCCTCCCGGCTGGGAAGATGAAACATTAGGGGATGTTGCTTTGCAATGGGCCTCTCGTCAGTTCAGAAGGGCCGCTGATGCGGTCAGTGCAAGGATCAATGTCAAACAATGGGCTTTGAGCGGGGCGATCGCGGTGATGGGGCTTTTTACGATCGGCAATATCGGCCAAGCTGATGTTCAGAAAGCCATGGATGCGGATTTTGCTAAAGCGGAGCAGATTGCGGTTACACAGCAGATCGAAAGTGATGAAGCGTGGAAGAAAAGTCTCCCGCAGATCAAGCCCGGCGATACGGGACGGATCATGGAGCTGATGAGAAATCTTAAAGAATTAAAAAGATTACAGGAAGCTGTTCAAACTGAAGCGGGGACAACCGTTGAGCCAGCTGAGCAGGCCGCCCAGCTTGACAATGCGGTTCAACCTGCGGGGGAATATACGGTCAAGCTGTATGACACGTTAGGTGATATCGCAATAAAATTCGGTAAAAATCCGGTCAGGGGGGCTTTAGAGATCGCGGCCGCGAATCCCGATACTATTGAGAATATGCATCTTATTTATCCCGGACAGAGAATAACCATTCCCGGGACAACGACGGTCACCATGACCCTGGGAGCTGATGACACGTCCATGAAGAAAGTCATAGAAAAGATTTACGGTGCGGCGACATCAGCAAATTTGAAAAAGTTCTTGGGAGAAAATCCGGGTGTGAAGTCCAACAGTGATCTGCGCCCCGGTGCGGCGGTCACCGCGATCCTTCCGGTCGAACAAGCAAGAAAATTTAATCAAAGCCAGTCGGCACCCGCTGATAGTAAGGTTTCATCCGTTGGTTCTGTTGGGACGGACAACGTCGGTGGTATTAACTTAGACCCCAGCGGGCTTGAGATCAGGACGGAAGGAGATCATTTTAAATTTGATGTCCCGATAGACCCGGCTATTTTACAAGATCTACAGCAAGAACCGGTCAACGGCCTTGTGCCCGTCATCCTTAATGTTGTGCCTATCTTCAATCTGCCGCAATTCCTCGGCGTAAAAGTCTCGCCAAGTGATAACGGCACAACGACAATCGCTTCCTAAAAAGCTTCCTAAAAAGCTTCTTGACCGCGTCGGAGAAATCAGGTATAAAAGGACATTCTTGATGCTGGCGTAGCTCAGTTGGTAGAGCAGCGCATTCGTAATGCGCAGGCCACCAGTTCAACCCTGGTCGCCAGCTTCTTTTGATCTTAAAGAGTTAAAACATATACCTATTTTGAAAAACTCTTCCCACACGAAATTTCCGCTCACCAACCGTATCCGGATCATTCTCCTTGCTTTTTTGATCGCTGTCGCTTTTCACAATACTCTGCAAAATGACCTGATCGGCGACGATAAAGCCCTTTTTGGACAAAACCGTTTTTATAAAAGTTTTGAAAATTTTCCTAAGATCTTTACGCGTCAGCTGGTGATGAATGCGTCAGATTTTCAACTTTCCCCGGAGGGGGAATCTTTTTCAGGATGTATTTCCTACCGTCCGGTTTCTGCGGCGACGTTCTTTTTTGATTATGCGCTTTGGAAAGGGAATCCGACCGGCCAGCATTTTACCAATATTTTTCTGCACTTTATTGTCACCGTTTTAGCGTTTTATTTTTTCTTACGGCTGACCGGTAACCCGGCAACGGCTTTCTTGGCCGCGGCCCTTTTCGCCGTGCATCCGATACAAACAGAAGCTGTCAACACGACCGGATACCGCTCGGATATTTTAATGGCGTTTTTTTCACTGGCGTCCATTTTGGCATATTGGCGTTATAGCCTCGGCGCCCTTCGGGAAAAAGGGAAGTGGCTTTGGCTTTGTGGAGGTTCATATTTTTTAGCCCTTTTTTCTAAAGAAACCGCCCTGGCGCTGCCGGCTTTGATCGTTATCCTTGAGCGGTTCTTTATTGCCCCGCCTGACCGCCGCACATTCATGGCGATCATTAAAGATAAGATCAACATCTTCGCGGTTCTCGCCGTGGTCACGGTATTTTATCTTTACGTTTATTTTGTCCTCATGCCTAACCCGGTCTATTTGCAAGACGCTCCGCGTTCGCAGATCGGGTTTGCGAAATTCATTATTGCCCTTAAAGTCTTTTCGACGTATTTCACGGCGATCCTTTTACCGTCGGCGGTTTCGATCTTGCCGCCATTGTATGCCCCGCCGGTTTATCCGCTGGAGTGGTGGCACATCGCTTTTCCTTTCTCCGTGATCTTGGCGTCCGCTGTCCTGGCCTGGCAATTCCGCCGCCGCGCAAAGATCGTGACCTTCGGGATTTTGTGGTTTTTTATGGCGTATTTACCGGTTTCCGGGATCGTCCCGCTCCTTAATCCGTTGGCGTACCGTTTTCTTTATTTGCCTTCGCTCGGCCTTTTTCTCATCGCGGCCATCGGCATCAATATCCTTTGCGAGAAAATCCTGCAGGCCAAGGCTTCTCCTAATATGCCGCTTTTGCTCAAGGGTGCCATCATCGGATTGTGTGTGGCCTTGACCGTTTCCACGAACAGTTTTTATAAAAATGACATTGTCGTCTGTAAGGAAATGATCCGCCGTTATCCCGATTGCTCGCGGCCTTATTGGATCCTGGGGCTTGAGTATTACCGTTTGGGCCGCTTCAGCGAAGCGACGCAATTTTTGCAAACGCATCTCATAACACCGGCCAATAATCCTTTTATTTCAGATGACAAAGAAAAATTTATGACATATCATCTTTTAGGGATCGCTTCTCAGGACCCCGACGCCGCGATCGGCTACTTGAACAAGGCACGGGCGATCTATCCCGGTTTAGTCCAGTTGAATTTGGACTTGGCCAAGAGCTATATCGCCAAAAAAGATTATGCGCCTGCCCTTGCTTTGGCGCAAAATGCCGTCGAGCGTGACCCGAAGTCCATGTACGCACGGGTTTTTGTGGTCCATATTCAGAGCGAGACCGGGAATTATCAGGCGGCACACCAGGTTTTAGAACAAGCCGTTAAGGCCTTCGGCGAAACCCCGGAATT
>JADLGJ010000073.1 GCA_020849375.1 Candidatus Omnitrophota bacterium | reverse complement strand
TATCGGCGATCAGGTTTTTATATTTTGTTTTCTTCTGCATGGTCTTCGGTGTGCCGCGCATATGCATAAGAATAATCCCTGCTTTGTAGCGTGCGACCATTTTTAAAAGGTTTTTTTCTGATTTGACTCCTTGAATATTATTGATAATGCTGGCCCCTGCATCAAGCGCATGTTCTGCTGTCAGGCCCTTATAAGTATCAACTGAAATCGGCCCTTTGACAACTTTTGCCAGCTTTTTTATTAAGGGGACAATGCGTCTGATCTCTTCGTCTGCGGTCATTGTTTTTGCGCCCGGGCGCGATGATTCCCCCCCGATATCAATGAGATTGGCGCCGTTCTTAAGATGTTGTAATGTACGGCGAAAAGCGTCTTGGTTCTTTAAAGTTCCATCACCGCTAAACGAATCGGGTGTGACGTTAACGATGCCCATGACCAAGGTTTTGGGGCCTAAGGCAAGTGAAAAGCCACGGGCTTTGAACAAATAGTTCGGCCTTGTGCTTTCGAAGTGTGATTTCTGGGCAGTCACGAACAGTAATTAAATTATGCTGAGGTTTGAGTATTTGCCGGCGACGGAATGTCGTAGGACTTGCGCAGCTTGACCGGGTTCATACCGGCCGGAATTCCTAACAACGCACGCGTTTCATCAATGTCGATGATTTCCTTCTCGATCAGCCGGTTTGCGATGATATCAAGTTGAGTGCGGTGCTCGGTTAAATATGTTCTGGCGCGGCGGTAAGCTTCATCAACTAATTGCTTTACTTCACCGTCAATACTCTTGGATGTTTCTTCGCTGTAATCTTTTTGTTCCCACATGTCGCGGCCGAGGAAATGTTGTTTTTGTCGTTGGCCGAAAGCCATTTTGCCTAATTTTTCGCTCATGCCGAATTCGCAAACCATGGCGCGCGCGATCGCGGCCACGCGTTCGAGGTCATTGGAAACGCCGGTCGTCGAATCGTCCATGTAAATTTCTTCACCAACCATACCGCCCAACAAGACGACCATGTTGCCTAAAAGCTCTTTTTTATTGTGATAATGGCGGTCTTCTGTCGGAGGCGTTAAGGTGTAACCGCCGGCCATGCCGCGCGGAATGATCGAAACCTTGGTGAACGTGTCAACTTCTTCGACCAGCAAGGATAAAAGAGCGTGCCCGGCTTCGTGATAAGCGGTCTGTTCTTTTTCTTTCTTTGAAACGGTGCGGCTCTTTTTTTCCGGTCCCATCGTGACGCGTTCGATCGCGGCTAGGAAATCTTCCATTTCAACGGTTTCTTTGTTCTTGCGGGCGGCCAAGAGAGCGGCTTCGTTACAAACGTTCGCCAGATCAGCACCGGAGAAATAAACGGTCTGTTGAGCGATGCGGGCGAAATCAACATTCGTCGAGATCTTAATATTCTTAGTATGGACGCGCAAAATACCTTCGCGGCCTTTGATGTCGGGCAAGGTGACGACGATCTGGCGGTCAAAACGTCCCGGGCGAAGAAGCGCCGGATCGAGCGTATCAGGACGGTTGGTTGCGGCCACGATAATAACGCCGTTCTGCGGTGTGAAGCCGTCCATTTCGACGAGTAAAGCGTTCAAGGTTTGTTCGCGTTCATCATTTCCCCCGCCGACACCGGAAAATCGTAAACGGCCCACAGCGTCAATTTCGTCAATAAAAACAATGGCACCTTTCCCGGAAACGGTTGACGCTTTGCGGGCTTGTTCAAAAAGGTCACGGACACGCGAAGCGCCGACGCCAACGAACATTTCCACGAAATCAGAACCACTCAAGGAAAAGAACGGAACTCCCGCTTCCCCTGCGACCGCTTTGGCGAGCAATGTTTTCCCGGTCCCGGGATGCCCGACGA
The DNA here is from genome assembly GCA_020849375.1 of Candidatus Omnitrophota bacterium. GTDB lineage: Bacteria > Omnitrophota > Gorgyraeia > Zapsychrales > JANLHA01 > JADLGJ01. The sequence continues at coordinate 4,651 of JADLGJ010000073.1, read as the reverse complement.
GCAAAACCCCTTTTGGGATCTTTCCGCCGAGGCGTTGAAACTTCTTGGGATCCTTTAGAAATTCGATGATCTCTTGTAATTCTTCTTTGGCTTCATCAACGCCGGCGACATCAGCGAACGTGACCTTGGCGGTATCGCCATTGCTGACCTTGGCGCGCGATTTACCGAACGACCAGATCTTGTTCCCCATTTGGCTTCCGCGCATGGAAATAAACCAAATAAATCCGATGATCAAAACGATCGGAAGCAAGGAAAGAAGCACTTGGCTCCAGTAGGTTTGTGCCGGTTTGACGGAAAAATTGGGGACATTATCACGGATCGCGGTCAAAAGCCCTTCATCATTGGCCGGGATGTTGAGGCGGAATTCATTCCCGTCCTTTAATTTGCCACGCAGGTAATTTTCCGGCCCTTCATAAAACTCCAGTTTCTCTATCGTCTGGGCCGTGGCGGGGGTTTTGATCAATGTGTAAAATTCGGTGTAAGTGAGGTCTTTTACTTTTCCGGGATGGGTCGTGTTCTCACTTTGTACGAGCATCATGAGGATGAGCGTGCCGATGAAGATCCAGAAAAAGAAGTTATTATTCATGCCCTTGCCTTGTTGGCGGAGCGTGGGTGGCAAAGGACGTAACGGTTTGCGGTTTTTGGGTGGACTTTTTTGTGGTGGTTTTTGATCCATAGTCATTTTTTCTTTATGAGTGCTTCATTATATAGAAGAAAACGATAAATTCAAGTTTTAAAGTACCGTGTGACGTGTTTTTTATTTGATCACGAGCGATTTTTTCATTTTGACCGCACGCACCCCATGCGGCAGGTTTACGATGGCCCCCGTCGGGCGTTTTGAGATCAACTCGCCGAGCTCGTTGAGGTGTGCCAGTGTGAGTGCGAGCGTGTCGCCTTTGACATGTTCAACGGCGGAACGCAACACCATCCTCTTCATGGCATTTGACAAAGCTTGTAGCTTTTTTAGATCGAGTGCCATCGAACCTGCGGATGTTTTTTTCACAATGAGCTTAGGAAAGATCTTGAGGGTTTCCTGCCGTAAGTATTCATAATCTTCGCCTGCCGTGACCGCTAAATTGCAGAGGACTTCCTGAATGTTGTTCTGATATTCTTTTTGTAAGAACGGCAGAAGATCCCGCCGGACCTTATTGCGAAAAAAATGTGTTTGTTTATTCGTCAGGTCAGTGCGAAATTTAATGTTTTGTTTTTTGAGATGCCCCTCGATCTCCTTGCGGTTAGCATCGATCAGCGGCCGGATGAATAAAGATCCATTGATCATTCGTTTGGGAAGGATCGCTTGCAGCCCTTGAAGTCCGGTCCCCCTCAAGATCCTCAGCAACACGGTTTCTGCAAGGTCGTCGCGGTGATGTGCTAAAGCTAGCGCGTTACAATTGTTTTTCTTTGCGATCATGATCAGGGCTTTAAAACGTTCTTCCCGTGCGATCTCCTCCACCGATCCTCCCTGTTTGATCCTTTTGTTGAGCTCGAGGTTCTTTGTGGTACACGGCAGATTGAGCGAGGCACAAAATTTCTCGACAAAGCGCTGGTCTGCGTCCGCGCCTTTGCGTAAATGATGATTAATATGTGCGGCATGGACCTGAAACCCGACCCGTGACCGCAGCTGGCCAAGCGCGTGAAGCAAAGCAATAGAATCTGCCCCGCCGGAAACACCCACGAGGATCTTATCCCCGGGACGGATGAGTTGATGCTTTAAGATAGTTTGTAATGCTTTTTTTACGAAGGGGCCCATTTTAGAACCGGTCAAACCAACGCGACCCTAACACGGCGGTCAGGATCAAAATGACGATGGTCACAAGGAGTAAAAGGAATAACATAAGGGTTAGTTGCTTTGCATGCCGCGTTTTTCTTCCCGGGCTTCGCGGTAAGCGGCCCGCAGTTCTTCTTCATACTTAAGGTTCGGCGGCTTGATCTGTAAGTCCGCGTAACCATAGCGGATGATCTCGGTATTCGCAAATGTCCCTTCTTCAACCAAGAAAACATAGGCCACGGTGGTGAAATCGTCGTCATTGCGTGATTCGTCGAACTCGAGGCGGATGTGTTTGCCCAGTAAGAGATGGCTTGCGAAGGCGTAAGCTTTTTCTTCAAAAGTGTTTTCGGGTAGAACGGGTTTTTCGATCGGCAAACCGTTTTTGTCGTACTCGGTCTTAGGCCGGCGCGGAGCGTCCGGGCCTTTGACCCCGATCAGCCTGATCTTTTTATCCCCTTTGATCATGATGGTATCGGCGCTCAGAACCCGTTCAACGACCACATCGTTGTACGTGCTGCTGTTATTTAAATTACGGATCAAGGATTCAGGAGCTTCGGCAAAGGAAATGGCGGTATTTCCTAAGATTGCCGCCAGGAGACATGATAGGAGTTTTATCGTTTTCATCGTGTTTTGTGGTCTAAAAAGTGGCGGCGAGTGGATTTAAACCACCGACCGATCGGGTATGAACCGATTGCTCTATCAGCTGAGCTACACCGCCATAATATGTTGTGAAATTGACTGGATAACGAGTGGAAGATCCCATTTGGAATTTCAAATTCTACGATATTGAACGGAAAATAGCAAGAAATTTTCGCGGCAGGGTCAGTATTTCCAGTTGACCAATTTGTCGTTTTCGATGTAAAGGATGATCGAAGTCAGTTTGGTATCGGCAAGCTGGTCTTTGAAAACATCATAGGTCCAAACCTGAAAACTGCTGACGCTGGAGCCGGAGTAGAAAATGTTATCCGGGGCGCCGTATTTTTCTTTCAGCGTTTCAACGGTGACCCCTTTGCGAAGGGTGTTGTTAGCCATGTCGCGCTTGAGAGCCATGTAATATTCTTTTTTTTGTTCGACAGCTTCGCGTTTTTGCTTTTGGCTGTTTTGGAAGTTCGTGATCGTCGAGCATCCGCCAAGGCAAACGACCATTAATACGAGGCTCGCCCAAAATGTCAAAAGATAAGGAGTATTTTTCATAAAGTTATTTTTGGAAAATGATAAAAATGAGGACCGTGATGATGCCGGCGCAGGCTAAGTAAAAGTCGTTGAAATAAAAGAAATCCCGGACGCGTTCGGAGGTGGAGTACGGGTGGACGATGACTTCCGCGGCGACCTTGCCGGTGTTGCGCAGGTCGTTGATCTCGTTTTTCTTCAGGCGTAAAAATTGGTTCGCGATCTTATACGCCTGCAATTTGCCTTCCTCGATCAGGTCCATCACTTTTTTTTCGGTAATCCCGAGGATCTGTGCGGCTTCGCGTACGGAAATATATTGACTGTCAGACATAGGTTATTACTTGATCCGGCCGGCGGCGGCCCAGCTGTCGATCTTCGAACGTTCAAAGGTCCAGTGCTCGCCGTTTTTAATGCCGGGGATCTTCCCTTCTCCTGCTAACTCCAGGATGGTCGGGGCTTCGATCTCCAGATATTTTGAGACTTCATCGACATTAAGCACATCTTCCATCATTTGGCACTTGCCGTGAAAAACTGCGCCTTCAACGATATTTAATTTGGGGGTGGAAATATTCCCGCTGAGGATGGCGGTCGGCATCAGGACGAGCATTTTCTTTGCGATGACGTCCCCGCGGACTTTCCCGGCGATGATAATATTGTCCCCGGTGATGTGCGCTTCGACAAATGCGGTGCTTCCGACGGTCAACGTGCCTTTGCAGTCAAGGGTTCCGTTGAAACTACCGTTGACCTTGAGGTTGACGGGGTCTTTGAAAGACAGTGTCCCTTGCATCTGAGCGCTGATCTCAATGGTTTTTTCTTCTGATTCCACAACTGGTGCTGTCCGGCGCGACAAAAGTGCCATTACGTACCTCCGTGTCGTGATTTGAATATCAAAGAGTCTGGATCGAGAGCGAAAATTTCTTACAGCGATGTTATTCTAGAGGAGATTTTTAGTTTTTGGAAATGATAATTTGAGATTTTGCTACACCATCGCTATTTTATATTTCTTAAATGGTTAGGTTCTATAGTTTTGGGTTAATCATTGTGCTGTTGAGTATTTCAATAATTGAAAAGGTAATAATATGGAATGCGTCTGCTTCTTTTTGGTGTAATTTAATTATCGGGAGGTCGGTCTCCCAGTTGTAAGCAACCACGTAAGATTCGTTCCCAACGATTTCCCAATCAAAGCCCCAATGCGCGAAACCATTACGTAGTTTATAAAATTCTTTATTTTGTAGGAAATTGCGAGCGGCGTCCAGCATTGGAGATGCAATTGGCAGAGTTTTATTGAGTGGTGATTCAGGACTATTCAAAAACCGTCCAATTGGCCCATCAATGATAAGAAAAGTTGGAAGCCATCGTCCAAGGAACCAGCCGCGCGCTGTTACTGGCCGGATTGCGGGAGGAACATCGTCCCACTTAGCACGTGCTGACATAGCAATATAAGTGAAAAACATTTTAACTGCACGACGCACGATGCTCCGCGGTCGTAAATACTCTTCGATAGAATTAGCAAAATCTTTGTCGCGCATTAAGTTGCTACATTCATTTTGAAGTTCGGTGAACGGTGTTGCTGATTTTGCTAACTCGGATTTTATGTCGCGAGTCTCTAAGTCACGGAAAGCTTTCAGTAAAAGTTTGTCCTTCTCTTTTTCTGTCCAATGTTTTGATGCCATTTTAGCGATTCATCTGTAATTCTTACTTTATTTTGGCAGG
>JADLGJ010000072.1 GCA_020849375.1 Candidatus Omnitrophota bacterium | reverse complement strand
TTATAGAAATTAGTGATTTGACACCACCCTCGCGGAGTGTTATATTTCAATCACATGAACAAACTTTCCCTTACTACGCTTCTTCTGGCTTTCGCTATTGCCGCCCCTGTTTGCGCTCAACAGTCTTTACAAATCATCAAACTAAAAGACGGAACGACGATCAAAGGCCAATTGGTAAATGTTGCCAACGGGTCTTATACGATCGCAAGCTCCACGATGGGGCAGGTCAAAGTCTCGGCCGACCAAATCCTCAGTATTAACAGTGCCGAAGCAGTAAGCGGAGGAGGCATCCAGGTCGGGGCAGACGGCAAAATATCAGCTGATACGATCAATGACGTTAAAACAAATATGATGCAGGACCCGGCGATCATGTCGTTGATCCAAGAACTCGTGAAAGACCCAGAGATCGCGGAATTAATGAAAAATCCTTCTCTTATGCAAGATGCTTTATCAATGGATCCTCAGAAAATCCAGAATAACCCCGAAGTGCAGAAATTGATGCAGAACCCCACCATGCAGGAAATCATCCGCGTCACCGCCGGGAGAATGCAAAACTCCGCCAAATAAGCCTTTTAACTTTTAAAGGTCCGGCGACGCTATCGTTAGGAGCCGGCCAATCTCGAAACGCCCGCGAACCGATGTTTGTTGCGGCATATTGGCTTCTAATGACATTTCATTGACGAGAAGCGGTTTATCAACATTTTCCAATTGATAAAAGAAACGAACCACATCACTCCAGCGCCCCTCAAAAGAAATGCTGACCCTTAATTCAAACCAACCGACATTCTTGACCTGCGGCTGAGCTTTCGTTTCCAAGACTTTCAAGCCGGCCTGGGCAGCGGCGACCTCGATATCCTTGATCATTCTTGTCATATCTTCCTGATTGGAACCGCCGGAAATAAAACGCTTGAACGATTCTTGCGTCGCAGCTTTCTGCGGAGAACTATTGATGATCTTTTTGGCCTCACGAAGCTTGAGGTTTTTGACCACAAGTTCGGCATCGAGCTTGTCGCCATAATCCAAGATCGGGTTCAAAACAAAGAACTTCCAGGCCCACCCCAAAACAACCACGATGGTTAAGACCAAAAGTAATTTTTCTCTTTGTTTTATATTGACGGACGCCATATCAAGGACTGTCTTTCGTTGGCTGAACGTTCTGCAATTTAGCACTGATCGTGAATTGGACCACTTCTCCCAACGGGCCCGGCCGGCGGACCGTACGATCAAGCCGCACATCGCGGAACAACGAAGAAGCGATCAGCTTTTCCTGCAAGTCGTTGACTGTCGCTGACTGGAAAGCCTGGCCTTCCAGTTCAATCTCATTGAACGCCCTGATCTGTATCCTGGAAAAAGCGATACCCTGAGGGGCGCTGCGATAAAGTTCTTCCACGAACTTTAACGGCGAAACCCGCGCCTCCAAACCAGCGGTCATCGCTGACCAAAGAGCACGTTCTTTGCGTAATTTCAAGAATGGGTTCTCAACGAGCTTCAGCTCACGGTCCAAACGGCGCGCATAATCCCATTTCTTAATGACCGGCGCGCTCACCGCCAAAGTCATGGACAGGATCACGCCGAGCACTAAAAATGTGATCGCCGCCATATTCTGACGCAAAGCTCGCACCGTGTTACGCGCCTTATATTCACGCGGCAAAAAATTACAGATCCGATTAAATCCGCGCCGCAAAAAAGCTAAGCCGACCAACATGTCGGCGGATATCACCGGCTTTCCCGAGGAGCGGACCGCAGTAAAAAGCTTTACCAGGTTATCAACGGGCAATTCTTTCCACAGGACGCCTGACTCCTGGTTCAAAGTTTCCCAAAAGTCCTGCGGGGCCCCCTGAGTAAAACCTTTCAGATAATACCCCGCCGCAACCGTGCTTTGCGGGAAATTCTTACGATGCGCTTCAAATGTCAAACGGACCTGGATAAAAAAATCTTTGACCTTTTCCGTTCCGAGGTCTTTTTCACCATAAACGATCCCGCGCGAAGAACAAAAATTATTATCCGACGTGCAAAAACAGAACTCGCTGTATTGATCTTCCGGCAAAAAGAGGACCTTTTGCAATGTCATGTCCAGCGAACCCAGAAGAGCGGCCGCAGCGTTCGAGCTGATCGTCACATGCGTCGGCGCAAGGCCCGCGACAGAAAGATTGCGTAAATATTTCATCACGCTTTCCAGCTGGATCGCGAGGATAAGCACATCGGTCGATGAGCCGCGCGGCTGGCCGATCACGATGTCCCAGGCGGCCTGTTCGGCCGGATACGGCAAATGCTGGCTGATCTGCAGGTTAGCCATTTTACGCAATTCGTCCGCGTCAACAGAAGGAAGACGGACCTGCTTTGAAAAGAACATCAGGCGCGGCAGCACCAAACACAGATCACGGATCTGTTTACGGCGAGCGGGCGGGATCAGTTTGGCAAGATCTTCCCGGGCTTTTTGCTCATGTGACCAATTGACCTCGGTGCTGTTAAAAAACTCAACCCGTGCCTCATGGCCCTGGACAACGGTCAAGCGGTCACCGCTGACCAAAAGAACCGTCGCTATTTTTTGTTTCCATAAGGCCATTTCAATCATTTCTCCATGAAACAACGGTTAAAGTCTGGCGGTCAACAACCGCATCAATATGACTTTGCCGCCGGTTAGCTCCTTCAAAACCACTAACACGAAAAGATATGAAACGTGACGTCTTTGTTTCATATTGCATCATCAAACGGAAAATAACTTGCTCCGGCATCGTCAGGGCCATCTTGGTTTCTACAAGCTCTTGATCATCTGCCGTCCCTTCGATCCGGTCTTCGCCGGCACGAAAGGCTAAAAGTTTTGTAACCAAACCATCTGCATCACCTCGGGACGTCCCTGTCACCGGCCCGGAAAAAAATCTCGCCATCGCCAATAGGACTTCACGAGGAGCTGTTGCAAGATTGATCTTTAAATTATCTGCCCGGCGAGGGAACACGGTCAGGCCATTCTTGATCTTTTCATACACCTCCGGGGTCATCCTATTGATGAACATTAACTCCACAACCTGGTCGAAAGGCCGATTTTTAGCACGTAATGGTTCTTTCTCGGGGCCGAACGGCCCTTCCTCCTGCTGCTGTTCCTTGCCTAAAGCCGGTTCCGAATCCTCATCGCGCCAATCGACCGCAGAAGCTGCGACCATATTAGCACTATTGAGATCTAATCCTGCGATCACCAACAGTTCTTTGAGGATCCCGTAATTCGGGATGCCGACCGCGTTCAAATTCAATTTCCCGTCTTCATCGCCCATCCCATAGCGTACGGGGTCCTGCCCCGCCGTGACACCGAAAGAACCGCCCCCCAATTTCACCTCTTTAAAAATATCTTCAGGTGTTTGCTCTTCTATGAGTTTAACGGCGCAGGCAAATTGGCTATCATAGCGGCCGGTCTTTTCGTCGAGGCCGTCTGCGCGAATATAGCTCAAAGAATAATGAAAACCCGCCCAGGCCAAATAACGCGACTGCATCTTCTGTAAAGAATACTTCACCAAGACAAGTTCTTGATTGGCGCGCCGGCCAACACTAACGGTCATCAACAAAAGGATCGCGAGCATCCCGACGACAACGATCAGCACCGAACCCCTGGTCCCCTGGCGCAAGGCCTTAGATCTCATTGCGCCCTCCCGCCGGAAGGACAAAGTCCCGTTCAATTTTATTGATCTGGCCTTTTTCGTTCTGCAACGAAAGCTCTAAACGGACCGCAGCGGGCAAATATTCTTCTTTCCAATCCGAACGCCATTCGATCTTCGCTTGCGGTGTTACGTTCGGGGCATAAAACATATCCCAACCTTCATCAGCCACACGGCGGGTCAGGGCTTCGCTCTTATCGGGTTGGGGTTCTCCATTAGAGTTGAAAAGTTTGGCCAAGTCTCCCTCATCACGCACGAGCGACCGCAATGACTTCTCCGTCGTCGTAATATTACTGACCTCGACATTCTCTGACGTTGTCGTTCCCACCTGGGTGGATTTGACCTGCCCTTTCTGGTCCACGCCTAAATGATAGCGAACCCATCGTAATTGCCGGCCATCATTAATGATAAAGAGCAACCCCTCGCCGGCATCAAAAAAAGTTTTTTGCTCCGGGAAAGAACCGCGAAAATCATAAAATACCGCATGTCCAAGATCACGCTCAAGCTGTTCCATGATGATGCGGTTATCGTCCAGATCAGCGAATGACTGCTTAATACGGTGATCCAGTTTAAACCCGGCGGCAAAAGTCGCATAAAGGCTCCCGCCCATCAAAGCCACGATCATTGCCGCGAGCAAAACTTCGATCAGGGTAAATCCCCGGTGACGGAAAAAGCTAAGGTCATTTTTTTTCATCAACAGACCCAAAGACCAAAGTAAAAGCTTCGATCGTCTTGTCCTTAACAGCACCAGGCCATGTAACGCGCAACCTGGCTTGTTGCAAAACTTCCGGGATCGCTGGATCATCCAACAGCTTGACCAGAATTTGCCCCGCAACACTTTCCACCTGGGTTTTTAAAACGATCGGGGGTTCCACTTTCTGGCCATTAAGACGAATCACTTCGATCAACGCGTTGTCAGCAGCCAAGATCGCGTGCGAATATTTCTCCGCCTCCGCCGCGGCGTTTAACGACGACAACAACCCACGGATCATGCCGACCAAGGCCACAGAAAGAATAAAAACAGCGAGCAACGCTTCTAACAAAAACGCGCCCCGGCAATTTATTTTCCCCGGCCTCACGCTATTTCACTCCCAAACTCATATTAAAGATCGGCAAGAGCAGTGCCATCACGATAAACCCGAAGATCACACCGAGAAAAAGGATCAGGGCAGGCTCCAATAGCGCGGTCGCAGTTTTCGTCATGTACTCAAGCCGCCGTTCGCAGATCTCGGCCCATTGCAAAAATCCCTGCGCGCCCTTGCCCGACTCTTCCCCGACACCGATCATGCTGACAACGTCCTCGGAAAAGACCGGTGCAGCAGCAAAAGCCGTACTTAAGCCGACACCCTGCCGGACCGCATTAACCGTCTTGGCCATTTCGACTTTAAATGTTTCCCGTTTCAAAGTTTGCGCCCCGCATTCTAATGCCGCGACGGTTTCGACCCCGCTTTCCAAAAGGATCCCGATGGTTCTTGCAAGGCGCTCCATATCGTCGGTCTTAATGAACTCGCCCCAAAACGGAACACGGAACAAGAATTTTTCTAAAGATAAACGGCCCGCAACTGTTAATAGGACCGATTTAATCCAGAGGGCGGCTACGACTACCACCAGAAGGAACAGCCACCACGTTTTAGATAAAGCCCCGCTAATCATCAACAGCATTTTTGTCATCAACGGGAGGTCCTGCCCCATCTCAGTGAACACTTCAGCAAGTTTCGGGACCACAAAGGTCAATAAAGCAAAAACGATCAAGAATACGACGATCAGGATCAGAAGCGGATAAACAGCCCCACTGATCAAGCGCGCTTTCGCTTCGCGCTCCTTCTCGACCAACTGGCTGAGCCGTCCTAAGATCCCTTTTAACCGTCCACTGATCTCCCCGGCGCGGACCAACCCTGGCCAAAATGACGGAAAAACTTTCGGCTCAGACGCCAAAGCCGCAGATAAGGACACCCCATCCTGGACTTTACCAATGATCCTGACGACCGCTTCCCGCAAAGCGATCCGCGACGTCCTTTTCTCAACCATTTGTAAAGCACGCACCAACGGGATATCAGCGGCGATCAGATCAGAGAACCGCCGTAAAAAATCCCCAAGATCGTTGAGGTTCGTCCGGCCACCCTGCCCGAATACGGTTCCCGGCAAGATCGTCCGCACATTGCCCTGGACTTCAACTTCAACAGGAGAAAATCCATCACGCAAAATCTTTTGGACCGCTTCTTCGCGGCTTTCAGCGTCCAGCGTGCCTTGCGTCAAGATTCCCGACGTATTGCGGGCTTTATAAACATAACGCATCTTAGCCAACCTTATGTTGAGTCGTCACGGGTGACGCGGATCACTTCTTCAGGAGTTGTCAGGCCTTGACAAATCTTTTGCCAACCGCTTTGCCGCAAAGGGACCATCCCATTCTTGACCGCCTGGACACGGATATCTTGCGCAGAAGCACGGTCTTGAATGAGCTGCCGGATCTCATTGTTGATCACAAGAAATTCATAGATCGCCTGCCGGCCGCGATAGCCCGTCATCTGGCAAAGTTCACAACCAACGGCCGCATATGATTCGATCGAGCGGACATCTTCATACTTAAGGCCGAACGCGGCCGCCATTTCATCAGAAACTCTTGCACGTTTTTTACAAGACGGGCACAGAACACGAACCAGCCGCTGGGCAATAAAACAGATCACAGAACTCGCGATCAAATAAGGTTCGCAGCCGATGTCCAAAAGCCGCGCCGCACCCGACGAGGCATCGTTGGTGTGAATGCTTGAGAACACCAAATGCCCGGTCAACGCGACCTGCACCGCAATTTCGGCGGTCTCACGGTCACGGACCTCCCCGACCATCATGATGTCGGGGTCATGGCGAAGGATCGAACGCAAGCCATGGCCGAACGTTAACCCGATCGCGGGGTTCACCTGGATCTGAGAGATCCCTTTCAATTGAACTTCAACAGGGTCTTCGATGGTAATGATCTTATGCTCAGGCAGGTTCAGTCGTGACAAGCACGAATACAATGTCGTTGTTTTCCCGCTTCCCGTCGGGCCAGTAACAAAGATCAGGCCATGCGGATATTTGATCAACTTTTCCAGAACGACCAAATCCTGCGGGACAAATCCTAATTCCGCGAGATCGCGCAAACGGTTTTGCTCCAGAACGCGAAGGACCAAACTTTCACCCCAGGGCGTCGGCAAAAAAGAAATACGCAGATCCAGCGGTTGTTTCCCGGCGAGGACATTAAAACGCCCATCCTGCGGAAGGCGTTTTTCGGCAATATTCAACCGCGACATGATCTTAATGCGGGAATTGATCGCGTCCTTAAAATGCCGGATCTCGGCCGGGACCGGCGCGTCATGTAAAACGCCGTCAATGCGGTAACGAATCCGCAGGTCATTTTCATAAGGTTCAAAATGAATATCCGTTGCACGATTACGGCACGCTTCCAAAAGAACTTGATTAACGAACCGGGCGATCGACGCTTCACTCTGCACATCAGCGATATTTTCTACCGTCTGGATCTCTGCCGTGGCCGAGGGCTCGCGATTTTCAAGCATTCGCGCGATCGTTTCCGCACCTAACCCGTAATAACTGCGTATCCCTTCAAAAATATCGCTTTCGATCGCCAATACAAAGCGGATCCTTTTCCCGAGAATACTGGTCAATCCGTCGAAATTGCTGACATTCGTCGGATCAGCGGTCGCGATCACGAGTTCATCATTTTTGAATTCAATAGGCAGGACTTTAAAATATAAAGCGGCCTGCGCGGGCAGTGCGGAAAGGACTTCCGGAGGGATTTCCAGGGATGCACAATCGATAAAATCGACGCCTAACTGACGGGCAAGGACACGGTAAAGGAGCTGCGGCTGCTGCTGGAATTTCGTCCGTAAAAAAACTTCGGCCAAACCGCCGCCGGAACGCTCCTGTTCTTTTAAAGCCGCCTGCAATTCGTCTTCCGTGATCAATTTCTCGGCGATCAAAAGTTCGCCTAAACGGATATGGCGCTGTTTAAGAATGGAGTTCATTGCAAATGTTGTGGCTCTGACTTTTCTTTTTTGATCGCGACCTTATCAGCAACTTTGCGGACGTCAACATTCCCTACTTTGCGGGCGTCGATCATGGCCCCCGTTGATATACGCGGGGTTAAGAAAATGACAAGCTCGGTCTTGCGGGTCAAATAATCCTTACTGCGGAAAGCGCCACCGACCAGCGGAATACTTCCCAAAAGCGGTATACGCGTATCGGTATTGATCTTTTCATCTTTGATCAAACCCCCGATGACGATGGTCACGCCATCTTTCACCAAGACGGTGGTCTCGGCTTCGGACGTTTCAACGACGGGGATCGTATTGTTGTTGCTGGTCGTGACATTGCGGGTGACAGAACTGACCTCGGGCTTGATCTTTAACGTGACAAAGCCGTCCTTATGGATCGTCGGCGTGACATAAAGCTTGACCCCGACCTCGATAAAGTTGACCGTTTCCGCAGTCGTCGTGGGCCCGGAAGCCGGTGTCGTCGTCGTCGAGGTGACATAAGGCTCCGTTGAACCGACGAGGATCTTAGCTTCCTGATTGTTAATGACCATGATATGCGGATTGGAAAGATTTTCTGTCTTTCCGTATGTTTGCAGGGCTTCGATCATCGCCGTGTAGTGGTCGTCGGCCAAGGTACCGATACTCATGCGTCCCGCTTTATCTGTGGCATTGAGCACATCAAAATTACCGACCATCGTCAGGTTATGTGAACTTTCGACCACCGCTTCCCAATCAACACCCATTTGAAAATTGTCGCTGAGGATAACCTGCACGATCTTGGCTTCGATCGCGACCTGCTGTTCTTTGACGTCAAAAGCATTGATCATCCGTTCGATCTCATGGATCTTGTCAGGAATATCGGTGACCGAGATCTTGTTCGTCCTTTTATCAAAACGCATGGACCCGACGGTCGGGGTCAAGATCAAATTAATGCGCTCGGAGAGGTCTTCGGCTTTAGCATAGGTCAGGTCAAAAACCTGCGTCATGCGCGGAACATCGATCTCACGGATGAACGCGATCATATCCAAAATATTTTCCGGGAGGTCATTTAATGAGATCGTACTGCTGCGCGGGTCGGAAAGCACGACTCCCGAGGGGCTTTTCATTCTTTCCAGCATAGGAACGACTTCCGCAACACTGATATAATTCAACTTCTGCAGAACGGTCTTTGTTTTCTTGAAGAATTTGCGCCCATATATTCTTTCATAATCCGCTCCCGTCATCACATGGATCAAACGCCCGTCTTCAACATAAGCCAGGTCATTCGTTTTAGCGACAATGTCCAAAACATCTTTCGCCGTGACACCTTTCAAATACAAGCTCACCTTGCCGGTGACTGTACTGCCGATGACAATATTCAATCCGCTTTTTTGGGAGATCATTTTCAGAACATCCGTGACCTCAACTTCCTTGAGGTCCACTTCTTCGAGCAGGGGCGGTGTCGACGGATTTTCGGTGGAAGGGGTAACGGTCCTGGGCATCGGTAAAATTGTTTCTTGCGGAGCGACCGCATAAGCCGGGGCGTCTATTTCTTCATTAATATTGACAGGGTCGGGTTGCGGTGCGGGCACGTCCTGGGCAAAAACCTGCCCCGGCATCACATTTAAAAGGACACTCATGGAACAAAGGAACAAAAAAATATTCTCGATCGTGACGCGTCTCATTTTTTGATCAACTCCATCACTTCTCCGCCGCGGTTAAAGATCACATGGTTATCACGAATATCAACAAGGCTCGCGCCTTCCAGGATTTCTGAACGGTGAAGAAAATAGGTCTTATTGCTTTGCTTGTCTTTAATGATCGCCATCGGGTCCTCATCATGGATGATCCCCTGGACGATATAACGGCTCATCATGTCCTGGCTGACCGGCGAAATCACTTCCACGTCGGCACCCGCGGTGGATGGATTCATCCCCACGAAGGAAAAAATATCGCGCGTGTCCGTTAGTTCCGTATAAAAACTTAACGGCTGAATACTTTTGCCAGCAGGATCACTGCTATCCGCCGATGACCGGTTAGGCCCCGACTTAGCTTCACTGATCACAAAAACAGTATTTTGATAACGCCACCACCCGATCCCCAAAGATCCAGCGATCAGCACAAGCAAAACGGCCTGCAAAATGGATTGGACATGCGCCAACGGATCCGTCAGCCATTTCCCCTGAATTGTATTTGAGACCAAAGACATACTCTTGTTAAATATTAATATTATAGATATACAAATTATAGAGCCTGTTCAATTTGACGTCAACGCGATAACGAATTAGTTTGCGTTTTGATGTTCGTGCCGGAGTTGCCCGCACGCCGCGGAAACGTCGCGTCCGCGAGGGGTGCGGATAGTTGCGTGTATCCCGGCGCGTTCCAGGCTTTCGACAAAATCATTCATTTCCTCACGGCTCGGGGTCTTGTGGTCGAATTCAGAAACAGGGTTGTAGGGGATCAAGTTCATTTTGCAGATCATGCCTTTAAACAACAGGCTCAACTCACGCACGGCCTCGGGACTGCAAGTCACATCCTTGATCAAAATATATTCGAACGTGATCTGCCGCTTGGTCGCCTTAATGTATTCCCGGCAAGCCGGGATCAGATCGCTCATCGGATATTTTTTATTCACCGGCATCAGGACCTTACGTGATTCATCATTATAACCGTGCAAAGAAATAGCCAGCTCGATCTGCAAACCTTCCGTCGCCATCTGCAAGATCTTTGGAATGACACCGCACGTCGAAACAGTGATACGCCGGGCTGCGATGCCCAGCCCTTCCGGCGCATTGATCAAACGGATCGCGCGCATCAGATTATCATAATTATCCAACGGCTCCCCGGTTCCCATGAAAACAATATGTGATAAAGGGTGCAGGTTACTTTTTGCTTTGGCATAAAGGATCTCGGTCAGGATTTCCGCAGCCGTTAAATTTCTTGTCCAGCCGCCGATGCCGCTTGCGCAGAATTTGCAGCCGAATTTACAGCCAGCTTGTGTTGATACACAAACGGTTGCGCGCGTCTTCGACGGAATAATGACCGTCTCAACTTTCTCGCGATCAGTCATCGAGAACAAGAATTTTTTCGTCCCGTCCACAGAGTGATGTTCGGCGGCGACTTGCGGCGGCGCGAGCGAATACTTAGCTTTTAATTTCGCACGTAGTTCCGGTGACAAATTCGTCATCGCATCAAAACCGGTCGCACCTTTTTTATAGATCCAATCAAAAACCTGCCGGGCGCGGAAAGCTTTCTCGCCGATCCCGCGAAAATCCTCCTCAAGGTCTTTAAGGAACACACCGCGTATATCGGGATGAAGAGTGTCTGTCGAAATCGTCATTTTATTTTAGGCTTCGACCGTCTGGAAGTGGCCCATACGGCGGAATTTCTCATAACGCTGGTCGAGGAGTTCTTCCGGGGAAAGGGGTGTGAGTTCTTTAATATTTCTAAGGATCGCCTTCTTTAGTTGAGCAGCGATCGCTTCGGGGTCGCGGTGCGCGCCGCCTTCGGGCTCGGCAACGACCTCATCAACGATCCCGAATTTCAAAAGGTGTTCGCCGGTCAATTTTAAAGCATTGGCCGCTTCCGGGGCTTTTGTACTGCTGCGCCACAAGATCGAAGCACAACCTTCCGGCGAAATAACCGAATAATAAGCATTTTGTAAAATAAGGACACGGTCGGCAACAGCAACACCTAAGGCGCCACCGCTTCCGCCTTCACCGATGATGGTCGCAACGACCGGGGTTTTCAACTGCGCCATGTCCATCAGATTTTCCGCGATCGCCTGCGCTTGCCCGCGCTCTTCAGCGCCGACACCGGGATAAGCACCGGGGGTATCGATCAAAACAACGACCGGCAAACCAAACTTTTCCGCCAGCCTCATCAAACGCATCGCTTTGCGGTAACCTTCGGGATGCGCACAGCCAAAGTTGCGGCGGATATTATCTTTTGTGTCGCGGCCTTTTTGGTGGCCCATGATCATGATGCGGTGGCCGTTCAATTTCGCAAATCCTCCGACGAGCGCAAGGTCGTCCGCGAATAAGCGGTCACCATGGACCTCGATAAATTCGGAAGTCATCATATTAATATAATCCAGGGTGTACGGACGCAGCGGATGGCGGGCGATCTGCACGCGCTGCCAATCGGTCAACTTGGAATAGATCTCTTCCTTCATTTTCGCAGCTTTTTGCTCAAGCTTTTTGATCTCGGGATCAAGGTCAACTTTTCTTGTTTTCCCGAGATTCTTTAATTCATTGATCTTGGTTTCCAACTCGATGATCGGTTTTTCAAAATCTAGTCCAGACATGATGATTTGGGCCCTCTTTTTTTCTTCCGCTTCTTCGCCCAAATCATCATTTTGAGCGAGTGAGCGAGCGAAAAATAAATTTAAGTTAAAAACTTAATCAACAACAACAACTTCTGTTCCGACGGGTAGAATACTATAGAGCTCTTCGACCTGCTCATTGATCATGCGCACGCATCCGGCCGTGACCTGCTGGCCGATCGCTTTGGGCTCGACCGTGCCGTGAATGCCATAACCCTGAATATCAAAACCCAGCCAACGGGTCCCCAAAACATTGTCGGGGCTTTCCGGCGGAACGACCATGCCTTTATTGAACCAAACCGGATTTTCCAATTTAGTGGTGATCTTAAATGTCCCGACCGGAGTACTATTGTTGGCACCCGTCGAAACATTATAAACTTTCACAATGTCATTGCCGTCTTTGAGGATCAAAACATTCTGCGACTTATCAACAAAAACATTGAACTTACCGATCCAGATCCGCAATTTTTCTCCCAAACGCACGACATCACCTTTGAGATTATTACTGCGGCGGATAAAATCCGTGGTCGTATTATATTTTTTCGCGATCTTGGCCAAACTGTCACCAGGAACGACTTCATGAATGACCGTTTTTTCCGGAACTTCCGTCCGGGAGAACAAGATCTGCATATTCAGCGCTTCCGCTTCCTGCTGGATCGCCGACATATTGTCAATATCGGGATAATTCTTAACAATATCCTGATAGATCGCGCGGGCCTTGAGCGGCTCGTTCATCTGGCGCAGCTTCACAGCCTGAGCATAAAGCTCTTTTGCTTCTTTGACATTGTTCACCGGAGCGGCCTGGCCTTCAGCTTTTGGCGAATGCCGCTTCGGCATAAAAACAAATACGGCCACGACCCCCGCGATCACCGCAGCAACGATCAATATTTTTTTATTCACACCAAGCCTCCATTATCTGATCCAAATATTATAAAAGAACACCGCAAAGAAACCGCCGACCAAAGCCCCCACAAAGACCTGGAACGGAGTGTGCCCGACAAGCTCCCTTAACCGGTTGACGGGAATATTACCGTGCCGGTAAAGGTCTTCGACTATTTTGTTTAAAACTTCCGCCTGCTGCCCGGTCGCCCGGCGTACACCTTGCGCGTCAAACATCGTCACCAGGGCAAAAACCGAAGCTAAAGCAAAAGCTACCGATTCAAAGCCCACGCATAAGCCGCAGAGAGTTGCCAAAGCCGTGACGCCGGCTGCGTGGCTGGACGGCATGCCTCCGGTCCCGATGAACCAGCGGAAATTGAATCGCCGTTCAACAATGACCCCTAAAATGACCTTGATCGTCTGTGCGATAGCCCAAACCGAAATGGTGATCAGCAGGATCTTGTGCCCAACTGGAGTTGCCAGATGATTTTCTAAAGGTGTTTGTGGCAGTTTTAGCTCCAAAATTTGCGAAAAATGCTCTCTTAATAGTTCCCGTATTATAGGAGCGCCGGCGTCGAAAAGCAAGTTTTTTGAGCATTCCGCAGAATGCTCCCTTTAAGGCGCGCTCAAAAATTAATTTGCTCGAAAAATAACAAAACTTGTTATAGAATAACCCCTTATGGCAAAAGCACATACAGGCGTTCTCCTCCTCAACCTCGGCACCCCGGACAGCCCTGCGGTTCCGGATGTCCGTAAATATCTGCAGGAATTCCTCATGGACGGACGGGTCATTGATATCCCGTTTCTCCAGCGCTGGCTCTTGGTCAACCTGATCATTGCCCCCTTCCGTGCGCCCCAAAGCGCCAAAGGTTATCAACAGCTTTGGACCAAGGACGGTTCGCCGCTCAAAATTTATGGTTATCAGGTCACGAAACTTTTGCAAGACAGCTTAGGGGCTGATTATCAGGTCGTTTTTGGGATGCGTTATCAAAACCCGAGTTTGCGGTCGGCCTTGGAACAATTTAAGGACAAAGGGCTCAAAGAACTCATTGTGATCCCGATGTACCCGCAATATGCTTCCGCTTCGACCGGCTCGACCCATGAAAAATTCATGGATGAGATCAAAAGATGGGAAGTGGTCCCGACCGTCAAGGTCATCAGCCAATTTTTCGAACATCCGCTATTTATCAAAGCATTCGCGGAGCTAGGCAAAAAATATTTATCTCAGGCTAAATACGACCATATCCTTTTTAGCTATCACGGGCTTCCCGAGCGGCAGATCCTAAAAGCCTCATCCGACGGATATTGCCGCTTAGGCGATTGCTGCAAAACCTATCACAACAAGAACCAATACTGCTATCGCGCGCAGTGTTTCGCGACGACCCGGCTGTTAGCCAAGGAACTTGGCATCAATGAAGATCAGTACACTTTGTGTTTTCAGTCGCGCTTAGGCAAAGACCCCTGGGTCAAGCCGTATACCGATGAGATCATCAACGGCCTGATCAAGCGCAATATTAAAAATGTCCTCGTTTTCTCTCCCGCCTTTGTCGCGGACTGCCTCGAAACGACCGTTGAGATCGGCATGGAATACAAGCATCAATTCACCCATCTCGGCGGCGAACGCTGGCAATTGGTCGAAAGCTTGAATACCTCCCCGACATGGGTGGAATGCCTCAAACAACTCGTCCTTGAGAATTCCGCTAAGCCGTGTTAAATTAATTTTCTTCCCCGTCTTTTCCCGTAATACCCCCACAGAAAGTCCATCATGTTATCCAAAGTCTTCAGCTACGGCATTTCGTCGTTGGATGCTTATCCCATCACGATCGAAGTTGATGTCTCCGCCGGTTTGCCCGGCACGGTCATCGTCGGCCTTCCCGACAGTGCGGTCAAAGAAAGCAAAGAGCGCGTCCGCGCCGCGATCCGCAACAGCGGTTATCAATACAAACCACAGCGTGTGACGATCAATCTCTCTCCGGCAAATATTCCCAAAGAAGGGCCGTCCTTCGACTTGGCGATCGCGCTGGGATATTTAAGCGCGACCGGGCAGATCGAGAACGAACAACTTGCACAGTATGTCATTTTAGGGGAACTCTCTCTCGACGGAAAAATCATGCCGGTGACCGGGGCTTTATCGGTGGCGCTCAATATCAAACCGGATCAATTCAAAGGTTTCCTTTTGCCGCGCACGAATGCCGCCGAAGCCGCGGTGACGAACACGATCGCTATTTATCCCGTGCAAAACCTTAAAGAGGTCGTTAACTTTCTTTCGGGGGAAGAAACGATCTCACCGTTCAAAGTGGATACGGCTTCATTGTTCCAGAAGACGAATCACTATAGCCTCGACTTCAGTGACGTTAAAGGCCAGGCGCATGTCAAGCGCGGGATCGAAGTCGCCGCCACCGGCGGACATAACTGTCTGCTCATCGGCCCGCCGGGCAGCGGCAAGACCATGCTCGCAAAACGTATTCCGACGATCTTGCCGGATATGACCTTGGAAGAATCGCTGGAAATAACTAAAATCCATTCAGTCATGGGATTAATCCCGCCGCAAGTGAGCTTGCTGACAACACGGCCGTTCCGCTCCCCGCATCATACGTCGTCCGATGTCGCGCTCGTGGGCGGCGGTTCCGTTCCCAAACCGGGCGAAGTCACATTAAGTCATCATGGGGTTTTATTTTTGGATGAAATCCCGGAATTCGGACGCTATGTTCTGGAATCGTTACGGCAGCCGCTGGAAGATCATTGTGTGACGATCTCGCGCGCGAACCGTGCGGCGCGGTTTCCGGCGAAGTTCATGCTCGTCGCTAGCATGAACCCGTGCCCATGCGGATATTTGACGGACACGCGACGCCGCTGCCAATGTTCGCCGCAACAAGTGCAGCGCTATATGGGGAAAATTTCCGGCCCGCTCTTGGACCGTATTGATATTCATCTCGAAGTCCCGGCGCTCAAACCGCTCGAGCTCATGCAGCATCACAAAGCTGAAACGTCATCGGAGATCAAGAAACGCACCGTCGCGGCACGCGGCATTCAGCAAGAGCGCTTTAAAAATTCCGGCATCTTTGCCAACGCGCAAATGAGCCAAAAACAGATCAAGCAGTTCTGTCCTTTAAACAAAGACAGTCTGGATCTTTTAAAGACCGCGATCGAAGAACTAAAACTCTCAGCCCGCGCCCATGACAAGATCCTCAAGGTCAGCCGGACCATCGCCGATCTTGAAGGCCAGGAAACAATATCGCCCCAGCATATTGCTGAGGCGATAGGGTACCGCAGTTTAGACCGGACCTGGTGGTCGGCGGGATAAAGCTACTTCGGAAAATCGAACTTGATATCAACGTCTTTACGCTCTTCTTCGCCAACTTTGAACAGATCGCGTTCTTTATAATTGAGCATATTGCGCGCGACGATCACGTCAGGGATCTGGTTGATACGAATATTGTACGTATTGACGGAATCATTGTAGAATTCCCGGCGGTCAGCGAGCTGGCTTTCCAAATAACTCACGCGGCCCTGCAGCTGGGAGAAATTATTATTCGCCTTAAGATCAGGATAATTCTCCGAAACAGCGAATAACGTTTTCAAAGACTGCGTCAACATCCCTTCGGCGGCAGCCGTTTCTCCGACGGATTTAGCGTTCATGCACGCCGTGCGTGCCGCGGTGATCTTGCTCAAAGTCTCCGCTTCATATTTCATGTACCCTTCGCAAACCTTAACGAGCTTGGGAATTTCGTCGTAACGCTGTTTTAATAAAACGTCAATATTGGCCCACGCCTTATCGATGTTGCGCGAGAGCAGGATAAGCCCGTTATAAACGCCGACAAAATACAGCGCTAGCCCGACGGCCACAAAAAAGATAATTGCAAGAATAATATACCCCATACTTCCTCCTTGTTAATTAAGCCCCATCACCTAAAATATATGAAACCGCACCAATAAATACCACAAACACGCAACGGACACCACCGCACCGCCGAAAACCCCTCCAATGACCTGCCAACCCAGCACCGCACCCAGTTCCTTTTGGCTTTTATCAGAAATAATAAATATTCTCTCGACATCGCCTCTTGCGATCACGACATCAGGAAGCTGGGATGACGCCGCACTGCTGACCTCGCTTTGCAACAGGTCATGCTCGATCTTCATCACAGCCTTCTGCCATTCCTCGTCGCTAACATTACCATCCTTATTCCCGTCAATCTCAGCCATGAACTTCGCATCGCCCTTAACTTCATTAAGCCGCTGAGCTAATTTACTTTTATAAACGTCCGCGTCAGCTAATGCAGCGTTCGTTTTTTTGGCCGTGCCCAGGACATAAATAGGTTCACCGGGTTGAATATTGCGTTCGGTAAAACGTAACCTGCTATTACCAAAAAACCCGCCGTAAGAAATGCCCGCATTATTCATAAACCCCGACAAGTTGGGCGGCAGCGGGGTCATCAATCCTGTTTCAAAAAAATACCGGACATTACAAATGAACTCCACGCCATACGGCATCACGGTGACCTTTCCGGTCTCATCTTCCACGTCAAAAGAGCAATGAAAACTGTCCCCTTTCGCGATCGTGACCCATGAACTGGACTTGCCGCGCCGCTCATAACGTTCAATACAGTAAGTGTACGCCGCACAATCTTCGCGGCTCAACGGCCCCTTCAAAGGTGCCCCTCGCACCGCACGCCCGCTCAATTCGACCAAGCCCATCGCCATGCCGCGCACCGTCGAGGTCGGGACATTGTCAATGAGCTGTTTCTTGCGAAAGATCCTAAATCCGTTAAAAAACAAGAATATGCCGGCCCCTAACCCCAAAAAGGCAAAAGCTATATCGCGATCGTCGCTCATTTTCTCGATTTTTTATTAAAATCACCTTTCTCGCACTCCCTGACAAACGCTTCGCCGACCCGCTTGAGATCTTCCCAGGCGTTGCGGATCTTGACAGCTTCTTTGGAATCAATACTTTTGTCGTCATCATACGATTTTGAGATCGCATCAAGCGCCTCGGAGAATTCTTTAATGAAAAGCTGGATATTTCTCAACGCTTGCGCATCGCGGCTGGATTTCTTGACAGTTGGATTTTTTACAAAATATCCGTCAGCAGTCTGGCAAAGCCAATTGATCAGCTCAGCATCACCGGTCAATTCATAAAGCTGTTTAATACGGTCGAGCGGGTTAACGGCCCCGCCCTGCTGCCAGGACTCGGGGTCAGCTTTATTCTGCGACCATTTATAGACCAAGGATTGCGATAAACCCAACTCGGCGGCGATCTTTTTTGCCCCGGGCTTCGCAAACGCTTTTTTAAGGACTTCGTAAGATTCCAATGCACTCCCTCACTTTCGATAGTGTTGAAAGTATAGACGGTAACGGCCGGCTCTGTGAATTACAATTTGAGGACTTGTTTGTAATCGTCAAATGTCGTTGCCCGTCTCCTTGGCAATGGGCCCTTCATAATCTCCAAGTTTTTCCGGAACAACGATACCAACGGAAACGATCGCCTTCAAACATTCTTCAATACTCCAGCCGGGGTCAATGGTCTGGCTGGGCTTGACCATAGCGACAAAGCCGGACCCAGGAGTAGGCGCCGTAGGGATCAAAACAAAATACAATTCTTCCCCTGTTTTTGGATCCACTTTGGAATTCATTAAGAAAGCTGGCACCCAAATATTGTCAGTCACCTTGACCAAAAGGGCCTTCTTAAACGCCTGGCTTTTTCCTTCAGCGGCGGAAAGACCCTGTGACAGTTGTTTCCCAACGGAATAAATGGCTTTAATAAAAGGAATCCGTTCGGTAATATTCTCGAGAAGCTTAAAGAATTGACGGCCGATAATATTACTGACGATCAACCCGATCAAGTAAAGCGTCAACAAAAGAAGTAATATCCCCAAGCCCGGGATCTGCCGGAGACTGATAAATTTATCCAAAAAACCCATGATCCGCTTGTCGATCAAAACATATAAAAGCTGGACCGCCAGCACGCACAGCAAAATCGGAATGATCGCCAATAATCCGCGGAAAATACAGACACGAATGTGTTCAAAGAATCCTTTTCTTATACCCATACATTACCTTTCTTTAAGTTGAAATTACTTCGGACATTCATTTCATGAAACAGAATTGATGCTATAATACAAAAAAATAAAATCTATGCGTATGGACCTCTCCCAAAAAATCTCGAACAAGAACGGCAACGCTTTTCTAACACTCCTTTTCTGCCTGATCATCATTACCGCTGCCGGATATGTGCTCTACACCAACAAAGATTTTCAGCGTGCGCACCAAAGAGATATCAGCAAAATAAACTTTTACCTGCGGGACTACAAGAAATCTTTGAAAGATTTTACCAAAGATTTCGGCGGTAAAATAGCCGAATGGAAGAAATCTCTTCCCCTCAAAACAAAGGACCTCAAAGCAGAAAAACCCCTCGAAAGCCTGACCTTTGACGAGACCATTTTTGATCCCGCCACACTCGAAAAGGAGTTACCCGGGGAGATGATCCGGCACCAGACGGACGAGATCACGATTTGCTCTTTTAATGCGGATCTTATCCTCAACGATCCTCTTTCCGATAAAGAGATCATCCATCTTGCGAATATCATGCGCTTTTGCGAATTGAGCACGATCACGAAACTTCCCAATGAGATCTTCTTAAAAAGAATTTCGACGGCCCTCAAGATCTTACGCTATAACGCCGTCTACGAAACTGTCCAGGCCGAGACTGGCAAGACATTGACCGCCTATCTATACCGCGACGACAGGATCCAACCTTTACAAAAGAGCTCCCTTTTCAAAGGCGCAGACCCTCTCCCTATAGCGCCGTCTTACGGCCTGTTCAAAGCGGGAGACTTTGATTTTATCGTCGCCACTTTTGCAGCGCCGGCTTCCGGCCTTTCGCTGGGATCGATCGCTCCACTGGAGAATTTTTCTGAGGCGGTCAAAACCCAATATCCGGAAACACAGGATATGATGATCTTTGGCGAATTTGCCTTTGAATCACGCGGGCTGATCTGGGACAGCGCTTCGCTTTTACCGACGATCGCGCGGACCCTTCCCGCCAACAGAGCCCCGATTGACCTCTTGGGCAATTTTTGGTTCCGCAAAAAAGAATTGACCGAATTCAATGGCAAGTCAGGGGTGCTTGATATTGATGCGGCGGCGTTCCCTTCAAAAAGCAAGCCGCCCGTGACGGCCAACAAACCCATCTGGGTGCAATTCAGGATCCTACCCGACGACGATTAATCCCTCTTTTAATAGATCAAGAGATCCCTGTTGTGCGGTGCAGGTTTGAAGATCTTGCCTTCGTGCGTCAAACTCGCAGCGGCAGCGATCGCCGCCGTACTTTCGCGGCGATTGAGCGCCCGCAAAGAGATCCCGATCATTTCAAAAGCCTGGGCATAATGAAAACCCGAACGTATCGCCTCCTGCAAATAACCGGCCGCAGCCTCGTATTCTTTTAAACCATAAGCGGCGCGTCCGGCATAATAATTCCCGACACCTGCCTCCAATAATCCTTGTGCCACGCCTTGGCGCGCATATCTCAACATCACGCTGTAATCTTTTTGCTGTTCGGCAAGGGCCAAGGTTTCAAAATACGCCCACCGATAAACGGCATAAACATGCTCCCCCATTTCCTTCGCCAGGACATCCGCGATCCGCGTCTCCGGCAAAAGCGGCTTATACATCCGAGAAGTCACAATAAACTGCAAATTATCCGCAATAGGGACATCAAGGCTCTGTTTAAAATATTCTAATGCACGGGCCTGATCACGACGCTCAAGGGCGATGACCCCTTGATTATAATAAAAATTAAAAACCTTAGGTTCAAGCCGTGCCGCCTTTTGGTAAGCGGCGATTGCGCGGTCAATCTTCCCGTCGTAGAAATAGCAAAAACCCAACATCGCATTCGCTTCCGGCAACTCAGGCATCAATTCTGTTAATTTGCGGTAATACAGCTCGAACTCTTTATTCTTCTTAAAATCAAATTTTGTGCGGTCCTTATCAAAATCTTTCAAATACTCGTGTGCCGGCATATAACGGCTTAACGCGCTGGTGACGACATGGTTCCAGGCGACAGGAAAATCCCCGACGATCAACAAAAAGCCCGCGGCCAGAACATATAATACGGCCGTGCGGGACATTATAACTTTGAACAAATTCCTAAGCATTTCTCTCCTTGCGCCACAACCATATCACACTAGAAAAGAAAGCCCCATAGAAGGTCAAAAGGGCAACTTCCACGCCATACCGCCAAGGTTGGCCGAACCGGAACTCAACAAACTGCTGTCCCGGCGGCAAGACAACACCTTTAAAAGCCACATTCGCCCGGTACAACGTCACGGGCTTATCATTAAGATAAGCATGCCATCCGGGATAATACCCGTCATTGAAGACCAAGAACTTCTCGGCTGAGAAGTTGGTTCTTATTTTGACCATATTGGCATCACTGCGGACCACACGGAATTGCTCACTGTCTTTCTCAATGGCCATAGGCGACGGAGAGTCGGGGCCGACAGGCCGAACAAGGCCTGCTAACGACGTGTCAATTTGTCCGGGAGCAATATAAGCCACATTGAGCTTGCTTTGCCACGAACGCTCAACCGTTCGTAAATCTTGTTTTTCTTCATCAAAACTCTCGATACGGTCATAAAGAACGAATTTCGCAAAAGTATAATTTTTCAAGACCGCAAAATCAACATTATCCCAAAGCATGTTGTACCACTGCGTCCCAAAATAAAGCGGATTGTTTCTTGCATTGGTTTCGTGCGTCAGATCCTTCTCATTAACCAGCAAGATCGTCTTTTGTCCGCGCGTGTACTGAAATTCCGGCGAAAATTGGTCATACACGGAGAGGGCCAGATACTTTTCGACGTTATTATTTAAATTTTGGTACGCCTCCATAGGTTCGATCGCGGCGACAATAAAACAAAACCCGTAAAAGAACCCCACGGACAAACGCCCCCACAAAAGAAGAACGAACGTTACGAAGCTCAGGGCCAGGACCGCCCACGTCGAATAATTAAAACTGTCGCGCCAAACCAAAAAGCCGGCCAATACGATATGGACAAGGACGATAAAGCAAACGATCCATTTCTTGCGTTGCGCCGGCATGCTTACGATGCCGAGAAAATCTTTCAGTTGCGCGACGACAAAAAGAATAAATAACGGTAGGATCACCAGCCAAAGAAAGAAATGCAGATTGCGGAAATATTTAAAGAAGAAAATGTGCTGATTTAGAAAATCGTAAAGGGGGACAAGATAGGGCGATCCCATCAAAAAAAGAAAGAACGCCCACATAAACATAAAAACGAGCTTACGGTTAAGCGGTGTCGCCAGGCTCATGAGCCAGAAAATAATGCACAAGAGAGGAACATAAAAGACCGCAAAATTAAAGAGCCGCAGGTCCTCCAAATAAAAAAGAGAAAAAAGTAAATCTTCCGGGATCGCCCAATATGTCGTGACATCGGATTTGACGCTCAGAACGTTCTGGGCCGCAGCATCAAAATGCCGTAACGGCATGGCGAAAGTCCCCTGCCCGGCCTGTTTAAAGAACATCAATCCGGGAACACAGGACGCTGCAACAGCAGCCACGCATAACAAAAAGAAAAAGGGGTTCCGACGGCCAAACTCCATGAGGCCAAAAACGAAACTTTTGCTCTCCCGCGGGAATACCGGCACAAAGAACAACCCGAACGTTAAAACAATGACGATAAAGTAAAACGGAATGTATGTTGTCATCAAAAGCATTGTGCAAAACACCATGCCTCCAAGCGCGTACTTTTGAAAAGTGCGATCGAAAACGAACAAAAAATAAAAAAACCAGATCGCCGGCGTCATGAACATCATGATATACGAATCGAACACTCTTGTTCCCAGAGAGGAAAAACTCAGCAAGACAAACGCTAACAACGCGGATCTTTTATCTTTCAGGACTTCTAAGGCCAGTTTATAAAAACCGGCCATGCCTAAGAAAAAATAGAACGTAATAAAGGACGCAAAGGCGGCCCAATATGGCAGTCCTAATTTATAAGGAATAATGATAAGAAGGAGAAAAGGATTAAAAGGCCCGATCCGCCGCAGGAAGAATTCATTTGGCGAGCCGCAGCTCCATAAGGGGTCCCACAGTGGATAAATACCGCGGGAGATGTTATCAATGTAGAATTTAAGATGGTCGTAGAAAGAAACAGCATCGGAGATCAGCGGGGCTTCACGGGTCAGAAAGACACGAAAGCAGAAGACCCAAGCGATAATGGTCAAGCCACCGACGAGCCAAAAGGGATCGAAGTTCTTTTTCACGTGCCCATTATAACAGGATTAGAATTTCCAATCCATGCCGACGCTGAAATTCCTTTCCGGGGCCGGGAAATAAGATTTATCCGAGGAAGAAGTCGATTTGGCGACATAATCAGAATAGCGCATATCGAAAATATTATTGGCCGCGACATAGATCTCGTAATCTTTAGCTTTGTAAGCTAATTTCGTGTCGAGGACCTGATGCGGTTTGACCAGCGGCGTGCTATTCTGTACGTCATTGATCGCATAACGCGACCCGACGAAACGCCCCGTTAAAGAAAAATTAAAATGCTGCAAGAACTCGGTATAAAGCGTCTGGCTTGCCGAGTGCGTCGGGACCATCGGGATGAACTTCCCGTCATTAGCCCCTTTGTCAAAACGCGGATTTTGATAGGTATACGTCGTGATCAGGTCCAATTTATCCAGAAAGCTAAAATTGACCACTTTAAGCAGGTCCACTTTCTGGTCGAACTCGATCCCGAAGCGGCGCGTCTTATCATAGTTGCTGTTGGCGAACGTGACCGGGTCAAAGAAGATCTCGTTCTTATTGACCATCAAATACGGCGTAATGCCCACGACCATCGTATCCCTGAAATTATGCTTGACCCCTACTTCATATTGCTCACCGGACTGTTGCTTGAGATCAAGGTTTAAACCCGGGGTGATCCCGAAGCCCGGAAAATTAGCCGTGCTATACCATTCATCCGTCGCTAAGAAACGGAATGTCTGCTGCCAGCTAAAATGCAAATTAGAGCCTTTGGCGTATTCGTATTTTAACCCACCGGAATTCACCCATTGGTCAGGGGTTTGTTCTTGGTCAACAACAACATTACGTTGATGGAATTCATAGTTGGCGTGGTTATAGCGTGTTCCCGTACTCACAAAAAGGCTATCGATCAGCTCATACTGCAAGTGTTCGTAGATCCCGAATTCTTTTTTCTTGATCGTGATATCGTCAACATTGTCCCCGCTTCCCAGGATATCATTGGTGTTGTCATAGTAATCTATGCCGGTGACGAAATTGACTTCCTTATTAAAGATCGTCCGGTCAAAAGCATATTTACCCGCGACACCGTACGTATCGATCGACCGCTTGGTATGGAATGGGCCGAAAGTATTGAACGAGTCGAAGACATCGCGGTTGCGGTACAAAAGGTCAAGCGTGAGCCCGCCGAAATACATCCCATCAACCGACGGGGAGGCTTTTAAATTGACCTTCACGTAGCGGTCTTTCGTTGATGAATAATCATCAGGGTTCGTTGTCGCGCGGCGGCCTTTACTGGCAAGATCGGCTGATAAAAGCCCACCCGGTAACCCGGAATCGTCTTCGTGCCAGCCGACTTCAACTTCACCGGCATAATCCTGAGAAAATTCATAACCTAAGCGCGTATTGAAATCTTTGGCCAAGTCATCGCTATTCTCGCGGTAACCACGCTGGTCTGAATACTTTGAATAGAGAAAATACGAAAATTTGTTCATCTTGCCTTTCGAGCCGGAAAGCTCAAGATGTTCATCGCTGGAATTATAGCTCGCATAATTCGCTCCGAGCTTCCCGCGAAAATCACCTTGGCCCTTTTTTGTAATGATGTTAACAACGCCGCCGACGGCATTATCGCCATAAAGGACAGACCCGGCCCCGCGAATAATTTCAACGCGTTCGACCGCGCCGATCGGGATCTGCGAAAGATCCGGGCCCGACACATCAATCGAATTGACTTTGCGGCCGTTGATCAAGACGAGGACATTTCTTGCCGCAGTATCACCAAAACCGCGAATGTCGACAACCGCTGTTTTGCTGGTGCTGTTATCATAAATATTCAAACCTTGCGCGTAGCGTAAAAGATCGGGAAGACTGTTGGCATTGGAAGCCTCGATCTGTTCCTGCGTAATGACCGTGACATTGCTCGCGACCCTATATTCTTTTTGCTCTAAACGCGAACCAGTGACCACGATCGTATCAAGATTGACGCTGGCGTACGCGCTGTTTGCGGTGATGATCAATAGCGCTACAAAAACTAAACCTATGATTTTTTTCATTTCTTCTCCCTTTGCAATGTAATCCTTCGCATGGACCAGGCCATGCTCAGGATATTTGCCGTCTTCCTCTGAAGACGGCAAATAAAAAATCCCAATCGAATATAAATTCAATTGGGATTGCACCCTTTGTCACTATGACCCCAAGGTGTAAGCACGTCTCTTTGTCTTGCGCAAAGATTTGCTCTTATACCGGCAGGCGACCTGACTTTGACCCCCTTCGGGGCCATTCACAGTGGCGGGACCGTTCCCGATTCTCACGGGATTCCCCTATCGGTATAACTATATAAATACCAGAACGAAATTAAGACAATAAGGCTTTTGCAAAACGTGTTTTAGCGATGCGTTCCGCCAAAACTTCATATCCATAAAACAAGGCGACACTATATATTAAGGTACTTAACAATGTCCAACGGAAAAACGGGACCGCGGCCCAGAAGCATTCAGCAACGCCGGCCCAGGTTTTGGGATACATCATGATCCATGCCCCAAAGTTTGAGATCACAAAGAAGATCACCGCTGAGGCGAGAGACGCTAAAACGATATTTTTAGAGCTTTTACGTCCGCGTAAATATAATCCGAGGGCAGAGATCAAAACAACACTGCCCCACGTAAATAGGATCGTGTCATGCAAACCGATCAAAAGATCGGATGCGATCATCAACACCAGCGGCATCAAAAGAGCACGGCGGGGGCTTAAATAAACTCCACCGAAAAGCGCCAATGCGAGAACAGGCGTAAAATTAGGGACATGGAACCACAACCGTGACAGAACACCAAAAAACAATAATAAAATCGCAAGCATGGATTTTCCTCTCTCTTTTAAGCAGGTTCTTTAACGTTGAACCAGCGCGTCAACATGATCCAGAACATCAAGGTTGGCGGTAACGTTAAGGCTGGTGACAACATGACCAAATAATATAACGGCCATTTATTCTCAAATATAAATATTGTTATGGAGTACCAATAAAACAACATTCCCCACGTTGCAATAAAAAATAACGCATAGAACAAGATTCTTGGCCCTCTCACTAAAAGGGCGATGATCATCGTGATCCCGTAAAATAAATGCGGGAAAGCATCCCGCAGAACCTGGTCGGGAATAGGCGCGACCTCTCCCGGATTGACCAGAAAATCCGGTTTTAAGATCACGGTCAAATTCAGAATGATCGATATGCTGACAAAAAGAAAAACATAAATATTCGCGATCCGCGAGATCAGAGTTCTTTTCCCGGGTGACAGAACCGGAACAGGGATCCTGAGCGGTTTCTTCGCGGCCACAGCGGATTTCGGAACCGTCGCCGTTTTAGACGGCTGATCGGCGATCAGGAGTTTATAGTCATCTTCGCTAAATTGCTTTTTATCTTCCAGGCACGCAATAAAATATTCAAGGATCTTTTGAGTCGGGGCCGTTGTCGTGCGAGGCTTATTAACATCGATCAAGAACTGCATGATCTGTTCGGAAAGCTTATCGTTCTTAACGAGCTCTTCATAATCGCGGGACACCGCGACAAAAAGGGCCCACTCATAGATCTCGTTCTTTGAGATCTCACCGGTCAAGAACCCGATCAGTTTAACAAGGAGCAGTTTTCGTTCGACAGACATTTAGAATGCGGACAGAACTTCGTTCAATTGTTTCTCCAATTCCTTAACCTGGTCATCTTTTTCACGAAGGATCTTTTCAACCATCTCAAGCCGTTCCTGCGAATCCTTGAGGCGGGCATCCATCACCGCAAAATCCTCATCAGTACGGCCGGAAGGAACCTTCGTGCTCAATTGCTTCTTAACCTCGACCAACTGCTCTTTTAATGCGGCCATTTTCTGGTCGCTCAATTTAATATCGTAACGGCCGAGGAATTCCATCTGTTCACGCGCCCAGAGAAGTTTATTCTTAAGCTTCGTGACCAACTGATCCTGGCGCTGGATCCACTGCTGATAAACAACCTCATTCTGGTTCTGCGGCGGCGGAAGGTTCTTGGGGTCGACCGTAACGAGCGGAGCCTGGTCAATCACAGGTGCCGGTTGCGCCATGAGGCCCGCTAAGCGATCTTCGAGGTCGGACAAGGTTTTCTTGACGTCATCATATTGCTTGGTGGTCTGCGCGTATTTTTCTTCACTATTTTTGAGTTTGTTCTCGGTAAAGATCAATTTTTCTTGTGCGGCGTTGAACTCGGCGATCTTTTTCTCCAGAGCTTCTTTTAAGATCTTCAGCTGTCCGCGCAACTCTTCTTCTGAATTGGTTCTTTCCGTCTTATAATTACCGAATTCTTCCTGGATCGCCTGCAGTTTCTTTTCATATTCCATCTGCTTATCTTTAAAGTCGTACTGCTTACTATTGACATCCGATTCCATTGCCGCGATCCGCTGGGAAAGGTCTTTTAACTTTTCTTCTTTTTCTTTGATCATTTCAACCTTGGAATCGAGAGTTGTCTTTGTTTCATGCAGATCGCTTTCCAAAGCTTCGACTTTCTGGTCCTTTTGTTCAAGATCTTTTTCAAGGCCCTTGATCAAATCTTGGTCTTTTTGCGACATCTCAACAACTTGCGCGAACTTCTTTTTCAGGACAATGTTCTGGGCCTGGACCGATTTGGGATTTGTTACGGAAATATTTTGACCCACCGGGAAAACTTCGGTCTGCTGCGCCAGGTCGGCAGGATAACTTTCATCAGTATCGGTCAAAGAAACTTTTGGCTCCTGCACCTGCGGCTTAGACTTCTTTTCAGCCTCGCTCATCCTTATAGCCTTCTTCTTGGCATATTTCATCTCAAGGTCTTTTTCTTTACGGGCAACATCAGCGCGCATCTGAGCCAGTGCCGCATTCTCTTTCTCCGATCCGGAAACGCCCTCCGCCGCAGCAAGTTCGTCCGCTTCATCATCATGGACAGTAGCGCTCAGCGCCGGAGAACCGACCACATCGCCAGCCTTAAGGTCACCTGTCTTTTGATCACGGCGCTGCATCTTTTCTTCTTTCTTGATCAGGGCACGCAAATTCTTCAATGCGGTCTTTTCATCCTGCTGGCCTTGTTTCTGGATCTTCTTTATTCCGGCCTGCTCTTCTTTCTTTGCAGCGGCCTCGATCTTTTCAATAGCCTTATTTTCATTGACCGAGATCGCTTCCGGCACACCGTCATTATCAAAATCACGAAAGACCGTTTTTTCTTTTTCGCCGATCGGTTTAGCAGCAAACTTGTTGTGGACTTTTTCGATCTTTTGCGCAGTTTGAGCTTCAATCTTAGACTGATAGTCGCTTATTTCCCGGGAAGTATTCTTCTTGACGCTCGCAACAGCCGCGGCTTCTCTGGCGGAAACAGAGGCTTCCGGCTTATCTTCGACGGCTTCAATGACGGCTTGATCGTCCTCAGCGGCGATATCTTCAACATCCGCTGGCTTGGGTTCAGTTTTTTGCGCTACAGAAGATTTTTTTGCTTCTGCCGCAAGGCTTTTCTTAACAGCATCAGCTTTCGATTCTTTTTTCGGCGCTTTTGTTTTTGAAGGGACAGCTGCAGGGGTTTCTGTTTTTTTCTCAACCTGATCTAATTTCTTCAAAAGGGCAACTTGGTCTTTAGCCGCCTGTTCATGCAAAGCTTTTAACGCAGCAGCTTCTTCTGCCGCGATCTGGTCTTCAATGTCCTGAAGGACATGATCTTGCGCATCCATATCTTCAGCTTCAGAATCTTCCTCTTCAGTATCTTCCGCCTCAGAAGCTTCAACAAGGCTGGCCGTCTTCTCAACTTTAGGCTTAACAGTGTCGGTTTTCTTGACAGATTTCTTTTCGGCTTTATTCTCAGCCTTTTCTTCTTTATCTTTTATTTGATCTTTTGTTTTTTCTTCTACTTTTTCTTCTGTTTTAGCGACGGGCTCCTGTTCGCGTGTCGATGATGCCTTACCGCCAAAACCGAGCATCTTCAAATACATCAAGGCTTCTTCATTCTCGGGGTCAGCCAAAAGCGCTTTATTGAACTCCTTGATCGCAAGGTCGTATTCTTTATTCTTAAATTCCTTTTTGCCTTGTTCAAGATAAAATTTGGCCGCTAAGTTCGGCTTCGCGTCAGCGACGGAAAGAAAAGCAAGGGGGCTTAATAATAATGCAGCAAGAACAACTGAGATTTTTTTATTCATAAGAAGTCGTATTGTCTTTCAGAGATTCGTCGGGAATCTTTTCTGTTAATGATGTTTTGGATTATAACATTGATGAAATAGCCCTGCAACAAAGGTTAATAATATTTATTACCCCCAAAAATAAAAATTTATTGAATAAAAATTTTATGATATAACTATCCGCAATGACCGTCCAAGCCCCAACCCCCATGCTCGCGCAATACCAGAAGGTCAAAGCGCAATATCAGGATTGTATCCTTTTCTTCCGGCTTGGGGATTTCTACGAAATGTTTTATGATGACGCCAAAGCCGCGTCCAAGGTTCTGGACCTGGTCCTAACGGCACGCGGCCGCGGAACTCCGAACGAAATCCCGATGTGCGGGATCCCTTTCCACGCTTCCGAAGGCTATATTAGCCGCTTGATCAAAGCCGGGTTCAAAGTCGCTATCTGCGAACAGGTTGAAGATCCGGCCGCCGCTCAAGGGATCGTGCGCCGCGATGTCATCAGGGTTATTTCTTCCGGAACTTATTGTGATGAACATTCCGCGGATTCCCGCTATCTTTGCGCCCTAAGTCCAAATGGGGCCACGATCGGCATCGCTTTCACCGACCCGGTCAGCGGAGCGATCCAGGCCAACCAGTTTGAAAATCCCCATAAGATCATCGAATTGCTCGCCAGATTACCTATTTATGAATGCGTTTTCCCCTCAAGCGAAGAAGAAAAGATCAAAAGTCTCCTTCAGAACCCGCTTTTGAAGACTAAAACTCTCACCCTCAGCCCGCAGGAAAATTGGTCTTTTAATCCGGAAATCGCTTCTAAGAACCTCTGTGAACACTTTGCGGTCTTGAACTTGCGCGGTTTCGGCCTGGATGGATTAACCATGGCCGTTTCCAGCTCCGGCGCGCTGTTGGAATATTTAAAGATCATGAACCGCCAGCCGCTGCGCCACATTGACCGCATCAGCCTTTATAGCGATGAGGAATTTGTTTACTTATCTCCGGCGGCGCATTATGGGCTCGAGATCGAAACATTTTTCCGGACGATCAATCACACCTTGACCGCGATGGGCAAACGCGAATTGCGTTCCTGGCTCAGCCATCCTTTACGCAAGGTTGACGCTATCCGGGAACGGCAAAAAGCGGTCACGCTCTTACGCGGCCAAAACGAAACGTTGCGTTCGCTCAAAGAATGCCTTCAATCTCTGCCCGACCTTGAAAAATCAATTTCCAAGATCAGTTCAGGATACACGCACGCTAAAGATATTCTTTCGATCCGCAACAGTTTGTCCCTGATCCCGAAGATCAAACAAGCCATTGCGCCGCTCACCTCACAAAACCGCCTCTTTAACGTCGAAGATATTCCAAGTTTAAGAAAATTGCTGGAAGCCGCCGTTAATCCGGATATGCCTCTGGCGAATAATGAAGGGCAGGTCATTAACCGCGGTTTCAACGCCGATCTCGATGCCCTCAAAAATATTCAGACCAACGGCCAGGAATGGCTGCGCCAATATCAAAGCAAAGAGATCGCCCGCAGTAAGATCAATTCTCTGAAAGTCGGTTTCAATAATGTGTTCGGCTATTACATCGAAGTCACCAAAGCGAACGCTCATCTCGTGCCGCAGGATTTTGTCCGTAAACAAACCCTGGTCAATGGCGAACGCTTTATTACGCAGGAACTCAAAGAATATGAAGAGAAGATCCTCACCGCTGAGGACAAGATCCGCAAGATCGAAAATGAATTGATCGAGCAATTAAAGAAAGCCATTCTCGATCAAAGCGCTGCCTTGCACAAATTCAGTCAAAGTGCGGCGACTCTTGATTCCTTATATTCTCTCGCTATTCTCTCGCTTGAACATGGGTATATCGCGCCGGAGATCAACAACGGTCACATTCTTGATATCAAAGA
This sequence comes from Candidatus Omnitrophota bacterium, assembly GCA_020849375.1. Lineage (GTDB taxonomy): Bacteria > Omnitrophota > Gorgyraeia > Zapsychrales > JANLHA01 > JADLGJ01. The sequence continues at coordinate 1,190 of JADLGJ010000072.1, read as the reverse complement.
AGGCCGCCATCCGGTCGTCGAGAAAACGTCAACCCAGAATTTTATCCCCAACGACACCTATCTCGATTGCCAAGACCAACATTTAATTATTTTGACCGGGCCGAACATGGCCGGAAAATCAACGTACATCCGCCAGATCGCGCTCTTGGTTATTTTGAGCCAAATGGGCAGTTATGTTCCCGCGAAAAGTGCGGCTGTCGGCGTTGTTGACAAAATTTTCACCCGCATCGGCGCTCATGACGATATCACTAAAGGCCAAAGCACGTTTATGGTCGAAATGAGCGAAACCGCGGACATTCTCAACAACTTAACTCCGGCTAGCCTGGTCATTCTCGACGAGATCGGACGAGGGACAAGCACTTACGACGGATTGAGTTTAGCGTGGGCCTTGGCTGAACATTTCCAAAAGAATAAAAGCCGAACCTTATTTGCGACACACTTTCATGAGTTGACCGCTTTGGCCGATGAGCACAGTGGTGTAAAGAATTACAATGTGGCGGTCAAAGAATGGAAAGATGAGATCATTTTTTTACACAAGATCATTCCGGGAAGTACGGACGACAGCTACGGAATTTATGTCGCGAAGCTCGCCGGCGTTCCGCAAGAGATCATTGCCCGTTCGAAAAAGATCTTAAAGGAATTGGAAACGCAGGGAAATTTAAAACAGCGCTTAACGGTCAAATCCGCTGGCGACGAACAGCTTTCTCTGTTTAATAGTAAAAGCGATCCTGTTGCCGAAGAATTAAAAGATGCGATCAAGGCCCTCGACCTCAACCAGATGACGCCGCTGGAAGCGTTAAATAAGATCAAAGAATTGAAAGACCTTCTATGAACCGAGTCCATGTTCTATCACCCGATGTCATCAGTAAAATTGCCGCCGGGGAAGTTATTGAACGTCCCGCCTCCGTCATTAAAGAGTTGATCGAGAACAGCCTCGATGCCGGAGCAACGACCATTGAACTGCATCTCAAAGATGCAGGGAAAGGGCTTATTCATCTCAAGGACAGCGGCAGCGGCATCCACCACGAAGACCTGGAAACGATTTTCGAGCGCCATTCAACAAGCAAAATTCAGACTGCCGACGATCTTTTCAATATTCATTCGCTTGGTTTTCGCGGCGAAGCTCTTTACAGCGTTGCAGCGATCTCTGATATTGTCTTGCGCAGTAAAACTAAAGAACAGGATTCCGG
>JADLGJ010000071.1 GCA_020849375.1 Candidatus Omnitrophota bacterium | reverse complement strand
TGGAACCTGGCCTTTTTTGAGCCGCGACTCCCAAAGAGACAGTTCCCCGGACAGATATTCCATCAACTTTTCAGGGCATTCTTCACAGTCCCCGATACAAGCGCCGTCAAAGGAAAGATGGAACGGGATCTTTGCCCGCGTTTCTTTGATCAAATTCTCTAATTCTGTCCTCAAGTCAGGGGCCATAAGAATATCCATTTTAGCCACCGATACTGATCGTCTCTCCCGTCGAAAGAAATCCTCCCGCAATAACCTGAGCGTACATCCCATGTCGGTCCACGGCGTCGGTCTTCAGCTGCGGAGAGATCGCATCCATCACATAGCAAGGTTTTCTAACTTTAGAGATCTCCAATATAACCCCACCCGAAAACCGCAGAACTGTCCCTAACGGTAACCGGTTGACATCCAGATTTTCAACTGTCAAATTTTCTCCGGCTTGCCCCGGCCCTAAAGTATAACCATCACGGCTGAGCGCTTTTAATTGTTCAAGGTCCTGGATGCAGACCGCCTGCAAAGGGGAATAATGTTTGGCGTGATTATGGCCGTCGCCGTCCAACCCTGCCGCAGTTAATTTGACAGACGGAACAGGGATCTTGGGGATGCCCCCTTTAGAGATATTGACCGAAACAATACGCGGTAGCATCATGAATATCCTTTTACGAACAAGGTCAACACTTAATGCCGGAGTTCTTCCGGTCATAATAATACCAATTCAAAATAAGACAAATAACATAATAGATCGTAAACCCGTAAAGCGCGTATTCCGCATGCCCCGCTTTGATCTGCTGGCCAAAAACGATCGGAATAATAAACGCGCCATAAGCCGCGATCGCGGAAGTCCACCCGAGAACTGGGCCCGCTTGTTCTTTAGAGAAAATATAAGGGATACTGCGGAAGGTCGAGCCGTTGCCGACACCCGTTGCAATAAAAAGGATCATGAACAAAGAAAAGAACGGCCACCAATATGTTTCCGGAGTATCCAAAGACTTAGCTTTAACAATAAAATACGCGACCCCTAAAGCGGCAATGACCTGCACGATCGTGCTCCACGTTGTCACTTTTGAACCGCTGTTGATCTTATCCGCGAACCATCCCCCGATGGGACGGATCAAAGCCCCAACCAAAGGCCCGAGAAAAGCCCAGGCCATCGGATCCGGCGCGTTAGGATTGACTGCGCCGCCGGGTAAATATCCAAAAACATCCTGGATCAATTTTGGGAATGACGCTGAATAGCCGATAAAAGAACCGAACGTCATAACATACAAGATCGTCATGATCCAATTATGTTTATTTCTAAAGATCGCAAATTGCCGATCCAAATTACCCTTAATCTGTTGAGGTGAGAATACTTTCATCAAAAATAAAGTTAAAAAGATCGTCACCGGTAAAACGACCCACACATTCCATTTTAATGCTGTTAAGAAATACGCCCCGGTGCCTGCCCCCACTAACCCAAAGCCCAACAAAAGAGCGATCTTGAAGAATTCGGCCGTATAATTCCCAAGCTCCGGAGTCGCTGTTTTTAAATTATTCATACCAAAAAATGCCGCGAGTGCCGACAAGATCAAAAACGGTGTCCACAAACATCCCGCATTCTGAATAAAGACCAAGGTGCCCGCCGTTTTAGTTCCATCAGCTTCGACTAAAGGCAAACCATGTCCTGCGGGGCTCCCAAACATCCCTAAGGTAATAACCAACGGAATTAATATTTGCATCACACTGACACCTAAATTCCCAAGGCCAGCGTTCAAACCCAGCGCGGTTCCCTGCATACGCTTTGGGAAAAAGAATGAAATATTTGACATCGACGAAGCAAAGTTTCCGCCCCCAAACCCTGAAAACACCGCCAACATCGCAAAGATATAATAGGGCGTATCAATATTTTGCAAAGCAAACCCCGCCCCAATAGAAGGGATCAAAAGAAGCAATGTTGAAACAAAGATCACATTGCGCCCGCCGCCGATCGCAATAAGAAAAGAATGAGGAATTCTCAACGTTGCTCCGGCAAGCCCCGCGATCGCCGGGATGGTCCACAACAGCTCATTAAATATTTTGAGATCTTCCGGGGTCTGATGCGGGAGCCCAAAAGTAAAGCCTAATTTCTTCATCTGCACGATGATCATGCCCCACATGATCCAGATCGAAAAGGACTGAAGTAAAGCCGGAATTGAGATCCAAAGATTACGAAAAGCCGTCTTGTGTCCCTGCTCATCCCAAAACTTCTTATCTTCAACGTCCCACATAAAAATATTAGTTTTTGTCATTTCTTTTCCTCGATCATTAGTGTTTTCAAGAATTCACGTTTTTCATTTTCAAGCAAAGGCATATCAAGTCCGATATATCTCTGGGCTAATTCTTTAGTTGAAATATCTGGCGCCGACACCGGCAATGTGACCGCATGTTTAATAAGGACCCCGTTTAATTCAAGCCGCGCTTCATGCGCAAGATCTATCGCATGCCCGAGGATCCGCAGGACCTCAAGCGGCGCGTGGAACGAGGAACCGTGTCCCGCCGCGGCAAAATCCCAGCGCCATTGCGCTTTACGAATTAGTTGAAGAACATCCTTCATTTCTTCCTCCGTAGCCCCTACATCCCATGCTGTTTTGGCTTCCACATGAGCTTGCACGAGAATGTCCTCTGCTTTATGGCGCAACTCACGGATCTTGTCCTGATGTTCAAAAACATTTTGTTGTAAAGTCGCTTCGCTTTCCCGGTGACAAACTTGGCAAGAATTAGCGATATTATTTAGCGGGCTTTGAATGTGATGATCGGTAAATTTCTCGCCGCCCTCCCGACGATAAGGCATGTGACAATCTGCGCAGGCAACACCGCGCTGAGCGTGAATCCCCATTTTATAAATTTCATAATCAGGGTGTTGAGCTTTGAGCATCGGCGCCTTAGATAATGCATGTGTCCAATCCTTAAACTGCGCCTGATCATAATAGTTTTCAATTTCTTCAACACTCATTCCCTTATCCCACGGGAACGTCAACTCTTTCCCCTCACCCTTAAAGTAATATTCCACATGACATTGCGCGCAAACCATGGAGCGCATTTGCTGATGATTGAGCTTGGCGGCATCTTGCCCCTGCCGCTCCAACGCTTCCTTCAAAGCCGGACGAGCCAACCGCAAGCTCATTGTTTGGGGATCATGACAATCCAAACAACCGATCGCGTGAACCATATCTTTGAGGCCATCCTTCCATTTGCCACTATAAAATTCCTTAGTTCCTTTTTCCTTCATCATTTTCAGGACTTCTGGACTTTTACAAGCCCAACAAGTCATCGGTTGAGCAATACCAGTACGCAAACTTTTTGTAATATCCTCAATCGCATACATATGCCCCCGCCCTTGATTATAATCACGGCTAAAAGCATAACCTGCCCAGAGAACCACCATCCGAGGATCACGGGCCAGCATATCAATCTCAATATTCCCACCTTCACGGCTGGCAAAATCCATATCTTTTGTTTGCAAATATCGATCATATTGACGCGGAAATTGCTGGCCCCAAACTGATGGATCGGTTTCCATCTCAGCGATCGGGCGAAACTGCCGAACAGCAGCTTTCGTTTCAATTCGGCGCTCCAAGATGGAAGATGCGAGAAGCCCAAAAACCAATACGACCCCAGCGGTGAAAAGGAATAAACCCCATGCGGCCCAAACATTCTTACTAAGGAACTCTCGGAGTTGACTCATTGAATCTCTCCTTCTTTAGGAATTATCATATTCTCGATAAAATCGCGCAATGGTTTCATTGACGACGGCAATGGGTCAGAAAGGTGCGGGACCTGAAAATATGGCGTTGCTGACAAACTCTTAACGCGGCCATGCGGGACTTCCCGATGACATTGCCAACATAACTTAGCATCGCCGTTAAGATACTGTTTATAGTTCCCATGCGTCAAATCAGTACCATCGACAACCTTCTCATGACAATGGATACAATTTTCTTGAACAACCGCCTGTCCGGCTTTGTGCATCCGGATCACTTGCGGTTCTTGCCGAAAGGTAAACATCCACGAATGCCGAAGGCCATCCTGAGCCTTAAATAAATATTTTCTTAAATGTGAATTATGTGGGACATGACAATCATTACAAACGGCCTTATCACGATGACTGGAGTGCTGCCATGTTTCATATTGCGGGAACATCACATGGCAATTGATACACGCTTTGGGGTCATCGGATAAATAGGCGGTCGCATTCGAGATTCGCAATATAAAAGACCCGACACCAAGAAGCCCCCCACAAATAAAAGCAACAGGTATCACCCACTTTCGAGGCGGAATCAAAGATCGAAGAAATTTGATTATCATGCTCATTAAGATCAATCCCTTTGAACAATCACTTCAATGTTCAAGGAGCTGAGCTGATTCTGGATGTTTAGCTTTCATCATTCGACTGACCACCGCATGCATCCACCAAAAACAGATCACCGACAACACGAACATCAGCATCCAACAGCTCGTCCATAATCCGGTCCATTTGAGCAAGTACCCAAAAATGATCGGACAAAAGAAACCGCCTAATCCACCCAAGACCCCGACCATGCCACCGACGACACCGACCTCTTCCGGAAAATAATCCGCAATATGTTTATAAACCGCGGCTTTGCCGATCCCCCAGACCGCGCCCAAAATAAAAACCAAGGCCGCGAAGATCCAAACATTCGCCTGAAAGAAAATACGCGTTACCCCTTTGGCCAACAATTCTTTGCGTTGCACTTTTTGCCCAACCTCTACGGCTGGTTCCTGCCATATTTCTTTCGTCGGGAAAACAAGAAGTTTCTCGTCAAAATTATCCAAACGGGCATGTCTTTCGATCAACGGATATGTCTTATCACCGACCATAATGGCCGTTGCATCAACCGCTGTCACGATCCCCGGCTTTTGGGCGATGACGCCCTGCCCGGGAGAATAAATATCCATTTTAGGAATAATGAGCATAAAACTGACCACGATCGATATCCCCAAGACCCAATACATAACTTTTCTCGCCCCCCAATGATCCGACATCCACCCTCCCACCGCGCGGATCACCCCCGACGGGAAACTGAAACAAGAGGCCAACAATCCCGCCGTCACAAGCGGTAAGTAATATGCGCTGACAAAATACGGGACAAGCCATTGCGAAAAAGCGACGAAGCACCCAAACACCAAGAAATAATACAGCCCCATGCGCCAAACACGCATATTGCTTAAAGGTTTAAGCATCTGGCCCCAACTCTTACTGCTTGATAACGGCTTCTTGTTGATCGAGAACATAAACATGATCAAGCCCATGATAAAGAGCATGGCCGCATAATATTTCGGCAGCATCCTCCAGCCTTCAAGCTCAGCGCCATTTTTTGTCAGGATATTTAAAAGCTTGGGTGCCACTAGGGTTGTCAAGGCAGCCCCGGCATTCCCTGCCCCAAAAATACCTAAAGCCGTCCCTTGGAATTTCTTGGGATACCATACCGACGAGAAAGCGATCCCGATCGAGAAGCTCACTCCCACTAAACCAAACCCAAAACTGCAAAGTGCGAATTGAAAAAAACTATTGGCGGATGACAACAAATACATCGGGATCGCGCAAAGCAAAAGTAAAGCCCCAAAAACCGGCTTCCCGCCGAACTTATCGGTCAACATTCCCGCAGGCAAACGAAAAAGGGAACCGGCCAAAACCGGGATCCCCAACAACCAACCGATCTCAACCGGCCCCCAATCAAAAACCTGATTTGTCGAGAGAAAAGTGACCAAAACGCCATTGAGCATCCACGCCGCAAAACAAACGGTGAACGCCAAAGTGTTTAGAAAAAGAACTCGGTGGGATGCGGCGGTTGCTTGTTCCTGCATAAATCTACTGCCCCTTGCGGCCAGCTTTGACCGACAGCCATAATAAAAGATTATAAAGCCCGTAAAAACCAAGCCCCGTTGCCAACACGATCATAAAAAGATCAAACCAATTTCTAAAAAAGTTGATCTTTAGTAATTTCACAGGGCTCCCATCATACGAGTTAAGCGGGTTAGTCCCGTCTTTGAGTTCTTCGGCATCGGTGATCCCATCACCGTCCAAATCACTCGTCTTCGACAAAGCATCCGGCAGAGATCCGGGGCTTTGCTTTAGCTCCATGATTTTGTCTTTACCGAGGGTCTCAACAATTAAATTCCCGAATTCATTAAGGATCGGGCTTTTCACGACGGAACCGGGTTTATTCGCCTGCCGTGCTAAACCTAAGGTGTTTAACTGATCTGGTGTCAAACTCCCGATCTGCCCGGTTTTCAATCCTTCCGGCCCATCAGGGTGAACATGGCACATCGCACAATTGATCGTTCGCCCCGATGTCTCCTTAAAATGACGCTGAAATTCCGGGTGAGCTAGGGCCGGGGTGACGAAGATCATTGTTAAAGAAAGAACGCTCAAGACGACTTTCATCCGCTGACTCCTTTAAAGGCTTCATAAATAGCCTGCCCGAAGAATGTGATGATGATCAAATAAGCCGCAGCAACCGAAGCAATGATCGACAAAACTTTGCGGCTAGTATGTTTAAAAATGCTCGGGGTCAAAAATAGCCCTGCTCCGGCAAATGTCATCCCCAACATGACGATCCAAAACGGCAATATCTCGAGAGGATAATAAACAAAATAGAAATACCACTCCGGCTTAATACCATCGGGAGTAGATCCCAAAGAATCAAACGCCTCGAATAAAGGATAAGAATAAAACGATTCAAATGGCAAACACAACGCCAGAATAAAAACGACCAAAAAAGCCAACCCCCACAACCAAAAGTCCTTAAGAATAAAGAACGGAAAGAATCGTTCTGTTTTCTTGGAAGGATTATCAATCCCTTGACTGATGCCGTGGAGCTGAACGGAGAGCAGATGCAGACCCAGCGTAGCAAAAAAGATCAATGGCAGGATCACAACATGCAAAGCATAAAATCGGCTTAACGTCGCCTGTCCGACCGAAGCTTCCCCTTGGATCAATTCTTTAATATATGTCGGTAAATTCGCAAACCCACCAGGGAGATAGCGTCCGACTTCTTCGATCGACTGCAATACAACCTTGGTCGCATTCACCGCGATTTGATGCCATGGCAAAAGATATCCCGTAAAACCGAAAGAAAAGGTCAATATCAAGAGCAATGAACCGCTCCACCATGTGATCTCACGCGGGCGGGCGAACCCTTTCATCGCAAAAGCAGTCAGGACATGCACAAGCAAACAGAAGATCATGCATGATGAAGACCACGTATGCAAATTGCGGATCAAAAAACCGCTATTGACGAAGAACGTAATATATTCGACCGAAGCATGCGCGTCGCTGACCGTCGGCTGATAATAAAACAAAAGAAAAACCCCTGTGACCAGTTGGATCAAGAAGAACAATAACGTAAGCCCGCCCATATAGTAGGCCCAGCTCATGCCGTGTACTGGAACTTCCTTCTTAGTCACCATATTTTCAAAACTCAGCTTATGCAACGGCAACCGATCTGACAGAAAATCCGTCAATCTCTGGAATCTCGTTTTTCGTTCGCTCATGCGGCTTCTCCACTAAAACGTTTCACAATAAATAGCAAACTGCTCTCAAGCTGACCCGGCTCGATCGATCCTTCCCGCCGGCCTTCGGCATCCTGAGCCAACAATGTTTTTCCCTGCTCATTTTGTAACGCCCATCCGATGTGCGGCAAAGGGTCTTTCGCCGGCGATCCCGCGCTTGGCGATCCCGTCTTGATATCGAAATAAGAAATGTGGCAAGGGCACAGAACACGTCCCTGCTCATCTAAGTCCTGTCCCACGGTACAACCTAAATGTGTACATTTTGCCGACAAAAGGATCGGAAGTCCATTCTCATCGCGAAACGCCAACGCTGGCCGCATTTGATAATCGATAAAATATTTGCCTTTCGTTTTCGACAAATCAGATAACTTCGCCACAAAAATATCATCTTTGCTCATACGCTCAAGTTCATACTCTCGTTCTTGTGCCGATTGTTTCAAACGATGCAATTTCTCTGAAAGAAGATGGGCCTCCTGCTCATTGGACAAATCTTGTTTTAAGAAATACTTGAAGAATTTATCTAAAGTCCCCAACGACAAAAGAACCGCCGAAGCTCCCAATCCAACCGACGCTTTAATAAATAAACGCCGCTCAGTGTCTTTTTCCAGCCTTTGCTCGAACCGCGCTTCAGAACGGGAACTGTTCCAAACAACTTTTTGCGGGGCCCTAAAGAAATAATGAAAAGGTAAAGACATCGCATGAACAAGCCGCGTGAACGGCAGCAGCATAAGCAACACCCACGCCGTCGCAATATGCATTTTTACAAATGGCGGCATGTCTGAAAGATACGCGGCATCAGGCCTTAACATAAGAATACTGTGCAAATACGGGCCCAAAGCTCCCGGAGCCCAAGACGATCCCCAACGGTGCAACAGGGCCACCGCAAGGCCGCTAGAGATCTGGATCAGCAATATCAAAAGAACAACGATCTCCAAATGATTTGTCACCGCCTGCAGTTTAGCGTCCACAAAACGCCGAACCAATAAAATAAGAACCCCAAAAAGACAAAGAAAAGCACACAAAGCCCCGACGACTTCGACGGTGATCAAAAACACCGGCTCGGCGGCAAGCGTTGTCCAAACACCCGGGAACGAAAAAGCCAGCAAATGCCCCGTTAAGATCACAATGATCCCGATATGCCAAGGCATCGACGCCCACGCCAGCCAACGGTCCTCTAAAAACTGCGTTGAAAGAGACGAATACGAAAAAGCATTTATCCTAAATCGCAGAATCGAACCTATGACCAAAGAGATCAACGCGACATAAGGTAGCGCAATAAATAAGAATTGATCAGACATGTGGCTTCTCCATTTCCACGAGATAAACCTGCACCGCTTTCAAAACAAGCGCGTAGGGATTTTTATTTTTTTCTAATTTATCGATCATGATCGGCAAGGCGGGGATGATCGCCATGGATACCAGATCAGCCCATTCCTCGGGGCTTAACGCAACACTCTGTTTGAGAACCACCGCTAAATGGTCGGGGAGCTCCGTTGATGCCCACGCCCCGTTTCTTTCATAAGTCGCCTTAAGGCCGGCCATCAGCTCCGCCCGACGGAAACTTTCCTCGCCGAAAAGATGCACACTCAAATACAGCGAACATTCCGGCATCAGATCAAACGTTTTAACAAAATACTCCTGCTTCATGCCTAAATCCATCCGCTTCATCTTAGAAATAAATTCTCTCAAAAAATTCGAAGCTTGCTCAGAACTGGATTGGATCTCCGAAGCGGTCATCGAAAGCATTTCCCAAGCCTGCGCTGTCGCCGGATATTCTAAACAGCTGCCTAATTGGGAATAGAATTGACTTTTAAAAATTTGTGTTTCCATTATGGCCCACGCTCTGGCTTTTGAGTTTTGCCAAGACCACAGGTCCCTTTGCACTGTTCAGGACTGCATCCGGTCTTTTCAACCGCTTCTTCCCTCTGGATCGGCGGCATCATAAAACGGTCTTCCGGCCCGGGAAGGGCGCTTAACGTATAGATCTCCTGGGCCTGCTTCTCGGTCAACCCGGCTTCTCGTAAAATTCTTTTTAAGCGTTCTGCTTCAATGTCACCCATTGTTATAGACCGCTGGTAGATCCTTACCGCGAGAAGCCTTCTCATTGATTCCTCGACGGGCGTAATATTCCCGGCACTAAACAGCATCGATAAATATTTCATCGGCAGGCGCGCTTTTTCGATCGTAGAAAAGATCGTATCCGCATCATGTTCATAAATATTATTCTCGGTACGCCCCATGACCGGCAAAAGCGGCGGGACATAATACAACATCGGAAGGGTCCTAAACTCCGGGTGAAGCGGAAGCGCTAATTTCCATTCCATAACAAATTTCCAGATCGGCGATCTTTGCGCGGACTCGATCCAACCCGGACTGATGCCGTTGGCTAAAGCCTTTTCGATAACCTTAGGGTCATGCGGGTCAAGAAGAAGACTTCTTTGCGAATCGACCAATCCTTCTTTAGGCACTTTCATCGCTTCTTCAATGCGATCCGCATCATATAACATGACGCCCATATAACGGATACGGCCGACACACGTATGAAAGCAAGCCGGCGGTTGGCCGGTTTCAACCCGCGGATAACACAAGATACATTTTTCCGATTTCCCGGTCTTCCAATTGTAATAAATTTTCTTATAAGGACAGGCACTCACGCAAGCGCGCCAACCGCGGCATTTATCTTGATTAATAAGGACAATGCCGTCCTCTCCCCGCTTGTACAGCGCACCCGACGGACAAGCGGCGACACACGAAGGATTAGCGCAATGGTTACAGATGCGCGGCAGATACATCATCGAAATGCGCTCAACACTAAAAAGCATTTCTTTTTCATCGGCAGTCAAATTCTTAAAATTAGGGTCATTCTCAGCGTAGATCGGAGATCCTGAGAGGTCATCGTCCCAATTGGGCCCGGACTCAATATCAATCGGTTCACCCGTGATCTTAGAAACGGGGATCGCGGTGGGCTGATCTTTGCCTAAAGGAGCATCAAACAAATTTTGATACGCATACGTCCACGGCTCATAATAATCCGACAAACCCGGCTGGTTCGGATTATAAAAAAGCTTTGGAAGAAAATCTGTTTTGTCCTGCGAACGGAGTTTTAATTTGCGGTCCTTGTCAACGACCCAGCCGCCCTTAAAATTCAGCTGATCTTCCCATTGCGCCGGATACCCCGTGCCGGGTTTGGTCTCGACATTGTTCCACCACATATACTCAGCGCCGGGACGGTCGGTCCAAATATTTTTACATGCGACACTGCACGTATGACAACCAATGCACTTGTCTAAATGAAACACCATGGAAACATGGGCGCGGACATCCATTAATCTTTCTCCTCTTTACCAGTCGACTTTATCCAACCGGCGAACTAAAACAAAGGTATCGCGATTGACCCCTTGTGGCCCCCAATAGTTAAACGCATAACTAAACTGCCCATACCCGCCGATCATAAAAACGGGCTTGAGCCGAACCCTCGTCAAACTGTTATGCCCGCCCGCCCGGCGGCCTGACCTCGACGGGGATTTCGGGACACCCACCGTACGTTCGACGGCATGATAGATAAAACACATATTCCGTGGAAGCCTCGCGGACACACAGGCGCGGGTCACCACGACACCATGGTCATTGATCACCTCGACCCAATCATTGTCCCTGATCCCTCCCTGAGCCGCGTCCGCATCATTGATCCAGATCGGCTCGATCCCGCGGGACAAAGTTTTCATGATCAAATTATCGCTAAACGTCGAATGAATATGCCATTTGCCGTGCGGTGTTAAATAATTTAAAAGCAGCATCCCAGGCTTTTGTTCGGTCAAATCAAGGTCCTGCGTGATACGCATATCCAATTTGGGCTTAAACGTCGGTAATTCTTCACCGTAAGCGCGATAAGCTTCATGATCAAGATAAAGATGTTGCCGCCCCGTTAAGGTTCGCCACGGGATCAACTCCTCGGTATTCTGACAAAACGCTGAATAGGTACGATTGTTGCGGACGATCCCCGTCCAAAACGGCGTTGTCAAAATCCGCTTCGGGCTCGAGCAAAGATCCTGAAAGTTATATTTAACACCGCGCGTATCTTGCGCTAAATGCATCAGGTTCAACCCGGTTTTATGCGATTCCGCTTCATAAGCGCGATGCGCCATTTCTCCATTGGTCTCCGCGGCAAAAGTTAAGATCACTTCACAGACCGACCGATCAAGCTTGAGGGAAGGATATGTTTTCCCACCCCATTGCTCAACGGGATATTTTGTCAGGTAGTCATCATAAACATCAGCGACGGGATAAATGACCCCGTGCCCCCCGATTCCCTTATCGCGAAAGTTCGGGCCCAATGAAATAAATTTCTGATAAACATCCGGGTAAGACCGCGTCACGACCGTAATATTAGGCATGGTCTTCCCGGGCAAAGGCTCACATTCTCCCTTGGCCCAGTCCTTGATCGTGTGTTGCGCGATTTCCGCAGGAGTATCATGCATCAACGGTGTTACGACAATATCTTGTTGCGGCTCGGGAAAATAAGTTTTTGCGATCTCTGATGTTTTCTTAGCAATTTCCTTAAAAGCGGCCCAGTCGCTCTTTGATTCCCACGCAGGCGGAACAGCCGCCTGAAGCGGATGGATAAAAGAATGCATATCCGTCGAACTTAAATCATCTTTTTCATAAAAGGTCGCCGCCGGCAAAACAATGTCCGAATAAAGCGCCGAAGAATCCATACGGAAGTTCAGGTCGACCACAAGATCCATTTTCCCGGCTGGCATCTTCTCATGCCAAACCACGTCCACGGTTTTATTTTTCGCATTCTCAACAGCGATCGAATTGCTGTGCGTTCCCAAATAATGCTTTAAAAAATATTCGTGCCCTTTGGCCGAAGACATCAAGGCATTCCCGCGCCAAATATACCAAACGCGCGGAAAACTTTCCGGATTGTCAGGGTCTTCCATAGAAAACCTGATCTTCCGGTCCTTCAACTGCTTGACGGTATATGCTCCGATATCTTCGGGAGTTTTAGCACCTTGAGCTTTGGCCTCTTTAACCAAAGTAAAATTATTTTTATTAAATTGTGGAAAGCATGGCATCCATCCGCTGCGGACAGCCAAGGCCTGTTTATCAGCGGTATGTCCACTCGTCATCGTATGTTTAGAACTCGAAACCGGACAAACCTGCTGGATCGCACTGTCATAGCGCCATTGGTCCGAATGAATATAGTGAAACGACGGCGCGTTCTGTAAACGCGGCGGTCCACCCCAGTCAGCGCCAAAAGCGATCGGCGCCCAAGAAGCGACCGGCACAAGTTTTTCCTGGCCGACATAGTGATTAAGGCCCCCGCCGTTCTTGCCGATACAACCGCAAAAAATAAGCGGCATGATCGCCGCACGATAAATCAAATTATTGTGATACCAATGATTGACCCCGGCGCCGATAATGATGGAACATTTTCCTTCACTTTTTTCCGCCGTATCCGCCCATTGACGAGCAAAATTCACAACAAGTTTGGAATTGATGCCGGTGAATTTCTCCTGCCAAGCGGGCGTATAAACACTCGTCTCATCATCATAATTCTTGGGCCAATCGGCGCCTTGCCCATGGAAAACACCATATTGGGCGAGCAATAATTCAAACGTCGTCGTGACCCAAACCGGCCCTTTGGCCGTCTCGATCTTGCGCACCGGGACGTCCCGTAAAGACATCTTTTCATTCGTACCTTCCGAGAAATCAGCTAATTCCACCTTCACTTTATTCTCGGCAAATGTTCCTAAGCGCAGCGACGGATCGATCGGTTCATGAGTATGGGCATCCTCAAGTTTCAAATTCCATTGGCCTTTTTCTTTTTGCCAGCGATGCCCGACCGTCCCCATCGGGACCTTCAATTCACCATTAGCCGACTGTTGAACAAAGAATTTCCATTCAGCATTTTCTGTAGCGGCAAGTTCCTTAATATCCGACGCTCTTAAAAGTTCTCCTGACCGATAGCGGCCATTGCCCGCATCCTCAAGTTTCACCAAAAATGCCGCATCGGAGAATTGCTTTAAATACTTGCTAAAATACGGTACTTCTTTTTCAATATAATATTCTTTCAGGATCACATGCCCGACCGCCATCCAAAAAGCCCCGTCTTGCCCCTGATGGATCGGGATCCATTCATCAGCGGCTTTAGACGTTTGACTAAAATCCGGAGCAAAAACAACCACCTTGGTGCCGTGATAGCGGGCTTCCACCAAGAAATGAGCGTCCGGGGTGCGGGTCATAAAGACATTAGAACCGACAACAGCGATCATTTTAGATTTATACCAATCCGCTGACTCGGCCACGTCCGTCTGCTCACCCCATATCTCAGGCGATGCCGGAGGAAGATCACAATACCAGTCATAAAAGGACAAACAAAGGCCGCCCATCAATTGCAGAAAACGCGCCCCGCCGGCATAGCTGATCATCGACATCGCCGGGATCGGAGAAAATCCTGCCAAGCGGTCCGGCCCATAACGACGAACGGTATAAATATTCGCAACGGCCATGATCTCCAAAACTTCGTCCCATGACACACGGCGAAAACCGCCCTTCCCGCGGGCAGAATGATAACTGGCGCGCGCCTCAGGGTTCTCGACGATCGACTCCCAAGCGGCGATCAAATCATCAGGATGCTTTTGTTTAGCTTCTTTCCATAGGTCAAAAAGAACACCGCGGACTAACGGATACTTCACGCGCAAAGGACTATAGATGTACCACGAATACGAAATGCCGCGCTGACATCCGCGTGGTTCATAGGGCGGGATCGTTTTATCAAACCGGGGATAATCTAAAGCTTGTGTTTCCCACGTTACAATGCCCTGCTTCACATGCACGTTCCAACTGCAAGAGCCGGTACAGTTGACGCCGTGCGTACTGCGCACAACCTTGTCGTACGACCAGCGGTTACGGTAAAAATCTTCCCAGGATCTTTCTTTGGGCGAGAATATATCGGCGATCCAACTCATCAGAAATTACCTCACTTAGATGATCTTTTAATAAGATTTTCCCGAGTTCGGCCTTTTCTTTGCCGATTCAGTAGCCATAACAACGCCAAAAATACAACAAAGCCAAGCCCTGCCCCCTTCACAATTTGCTCTTGTGCCGGAGCTAACCGTGAATTTACTTTTTCAGGATGAGATAAATATTCTGCCAAATGCAAAGATTCCTCTAACGTAATTTTTCTTTGTTCATAGATCGGCTTCATGACTTTATAATTGGCGCTTTCGATCGCGGACTGCAAAACAACGGCTGAACTTCGATCTTTGATCGTGGTCAAATCTAACCCCAAAGATCCTCCCTCATTAACAAAATAATGACAACTAATACACGCCGGACCGCCATTTTTCAACGTTTTCTGACCACGGAATAATTTCTGCCCTTGCGAAAATGAAGGCGGCGGCAACTCAGTCCGCAATTTATCCGCGATCCTTTGTTTTTGTTTAGTGATTCTTCCTGCGGCCGCCGGGTCTTTTAGAAAATCAACCATCTGATCGATATCGATTTGTGTTAAACTTCCAGCATTCTTCTCCATTTTCTTAACAGCGATACCCAGATCGGGCACACTCCACTGTGTCGCCGCAGTCAAATCCGGTCCCGACAATTTCCCACCGCCGATCGTATGACATCCCGCGCAACGGTAAAAAAAGAGTTCTGCCGGTTTATCTGCAGGCGCATTGTCCGCGGCCAAAGAAAAACCCGGCCAGCCCACAACTAAAAGAAAAGCTATTTCCCAAAATACTATCCGAGAATTTTTCAAGAATGATCGCATATCCACGTTGTATGGACTCCCTATGAAATTAATTTCGCGTTTAATAATTTAAAACCGTCTGGGCATAAAAATAATCTGCATCATCCGATGCCCCGGTATCTTCGAGAAAATCGCCGGCAAAAAAATGAGAATAACCAACCATCGTA
>JADLGJ010000070.1 GCA_020849375.1 Candidatus Omnitrophota bacterium | reverse complement strand
TGTCCTTTTTTGCATCCCGGGATGAGCCGTTAGTCCATGCGCCGCCTGTGGACAAATAAGCATCGTTAGCAGTCCCGAATTGCATGGCATGCGTTGCGACCGTCGGGTCGGGTTTTTGTACACCGATATATCCGCTATTTTTAATAACAAATATATCTTTTGGGCTGGGTGCTATTTGTTTGATATAAACAAAATGATCGGTTGTGGAATTAGCATTAATTTCCAACACTCCGCTTGGGCTGAGGTCGCGGATCCCGACTTTAGGGTTCCAAGGATTATTTGAAATATTTCCAGGGGCGATAATAAAAGCATCTCGTACTACGGATGAAACGCTAATGGGATTTTCCGCGTAACCCCAGACAAATGTTTGGGCGCCATATAGGCGTATGCCTCTGCCGCCAACCCAAGAATAATCTCCGCTCGCGATATTATCAGAACCGCCGATGATGGTGGAGTAATTGCCGCTCGCGACGTTGTTCTGTCCACCGCTAACAACAGAGTAAGCCCCGCTGGCCGTATTTGATGACCCCCCGCCGATCGTGCTGTAGTCTCCTGTGGCGCTGTTGGTCATGCCGCCAGAAACTGTAGAATAATCGCCGGTTGTGATGTTCCCGCTTCCGCCGGAAATTCGTGAGTAATCACCTGATGTCGGGATCGGCTGAAGGTATATATCAACCATGCCATCTGCGATTCCGGCAACATTATTTGATCCGCCGCCAACACTGGAGTAATTGCGGTCGGCTCTATTATTAGCCCCACCGCTGACAACGCTGTGAGTGTTTGATATATTGTTAGCTAATCCTCCGCCAATGACAGAATAATCAGCCGTAGTCAACCCGTCCTCAAGGTTTGGTGCGATATAGTTGTCCTTCCCGCCATTGATGTTTGAGTAGCCGGCGTTATAAATTCTATTATGAATGCCGCCGCCGACAGTTGAGTGTGTTCCTGCAACGATGTGCGCAGTAATACTGTTGTCCTGTCCGCCGATGATAGTTGAATAAGCCGTTCCGGCGATATTGCCTTGGCCGCCGGTAATTGTTGTGTAGTCATCGCTGGCATTATTACTGCGCCCTCCGGTCACGGCGGAATAATTCCCGCTGGCAATATTGGTTTGCCCGCCAATGACATTGGAGTATTGTCCGCTGGCGGTGTTACTGTCACCGCCAGCGGCTACGGAATAAGCCCCGCTGGCAACAGTATTTGCACCCATGGCCGCGGAGTAATCCCCGATATTCGCATCATCCCATGAATTGCCACTGGAATAACCTGCCCGAAAAGCGGCTTTACGTGGATACCAAATGAGGCGGCTATTTCCTGAAGCAGAAAGGCTGTCGGGAATCGTTGCCCCGCTTCCGAATGTTCCTTTTGCGATAATCCCGGAATCGTCAAGAAGTGTCAGGAGATAGACCGGGGTTATGGTCCCCACTCCAACATTTGACGGAGTAGTAACGTCGTAATCTGTAAGATAAATGTTGTCCCCGATTTGTGTCCATATCCCCGGAATGGGTCCCCATGTCCCGACACCTGCGACATCACTGCAGTATTGAAGGGAATTCGATGAATTGACATATAGCGATCCGGCGGTGCAGGAGCCAGTTAGATCTGCAGTGCGCGGAACGAGCCGAAATTGCGAATACTCGCCATTGATGGACGGGTAATAGGTTGTCATCGTTATTTCTGATGCTTGCGCAGAGAAAGCCATGAGCACGGCCACGAGACACAGCATCATTTTATAAATAATATTCTTTATGATCCTCATGGACCGCTTCTTTCTTTCAATTTGGACTTTAATACTTGGACGTCGTGAAGCAATTTTTCGGTTTCAATTCTTTGTTGTTCAAGAATATCCTGTTGATGGGCGACCACTTTTGTGAGCACTGCGGCGATATCCATCGGGGCGATCCCTTTGCGGTCTTGGCTCGCGACAAGATCAGGGACATCCTCGGCAATGAACCCTAAATATTTATGATGGGGCTCATTTTTATAGCGGTATTGAACTGGTTCCAGCTTTGAGAAAACTTTCATGGCATCGGCAACACTTAGGTCTGCAATGTTTTCTTTGTATTCACGGCTTGATGCCGGCATAAAATTACCGGTAGCGTCAACGTAGGCCCCGTTGCCGAATTGCAGAGGGTAGGCTGGAGCGCTTGCATTAACGCCGACATAGCCATTATTTTTAATAATAAAACGATCTCCCGGGGTTCCTGTAGAGTTTGTCAAAGCGAAATAGTCATCAGAAGAACCGTTGCCATTGATTTCAAGAAGAGCGTTCGGGTCGGTGTCGCGGATCCCCATCTTGCCGGAATAAATAAGAAAGATATTGCTCGATGTAACAGCTGATATGGATGAGTTAGAGTACCCCCACATAAAATTGTAATCGCTGAGCAATCCTAGGTTCATGTAGCGGCCGGCGGCGATAGAATATTTTCCCCAGGCATTATTATTCGCGCCGCCTAAGATCGTGGCGTTGATCCCTTTTGCAGAGTTGAATTGGCCTCCGATAATGGTGCCGGATGTGCTCGTCATGATAATGTTCGTATCCCCCCCGGTAATCGAGCAGTATAGTGCTGCGCAGTTATTATTACTGCCCCCGGTAATGGTGCTACGGCCTCCGGTGGCTATATTTGCTAACCCGCCGGAAACGGTCGAATAATCTCCCGAGACCTTATTATCTATCCCCCCGCTGATAACGGCATAATTCGCGTCGGCTTGGTTGGATTCACCTCCGGCGATCGTCCCGTAACTAAAGCCGTGGGCGGGAATGAAATTGTTCCATCCGCCTGAGATCGTAGAATAGGGGCCCCATGTAATATTGTTGTTGCCTCCGGAGACGGTCGAGTATTCAGCTGATGTTTGATTATTAGAACCTCCGGAAATGGTTGTCGCTGTACTGTCATTGGAATTTGTGTTGTTTTCCCCGCCGCCGATAGTGCCATAATTGCTGGTCGTATTACTTTTCCCGGAAGCTCGTGAATAGCCATTGGTTTGGTTATTTTGCCCCCCGAGGATCTGGTCTTCTAAACCGTTGGAGGTATTGCCTTGCCCACCGGCAATAGTGGAAGAAACATTACCTGATAGCATGCCCGTCGTATTGGTAGCTCCGCCCCAGACTGTTGAAGCATTCCCTTTAGCAAAATTGTTATACCCCATAGCCATTGAATAATCTCCGATATCCGCATCAAGAAGTTGGCTGATTGAAAATCCAGCGCGGAAGGCTGATTTCCCGGGATACCAAACGAGCGCCGAGTTAAAAATACCTACGGGAAGAGGCGTATAGATTATCGGCGAACTCATATTATCGGCAAAGATCCCGCCGTCATTCTCAAGTGTCAGTTTAAACGCGGGGGTTGATGTCCCGATCCCGACTTTTTTGTTTTCCGGTGTTGAGGTGTCAGTTAAGTAGAGGTTGGTCCCGCTGAGGGACCATGCGCCCGCGATAGGGGCAAATTCTGATAAAGGCCCAGTACTCTCGGGCCCACAATAGTAAACGAGGCTGTTGTCGCTGGCATTAGCATAGATTGTGCCGAGCGGGCAGTCGCTTGTCGGCAGGGCACTTTGAGGACTTAACACGAGACTTTTGTAATTGCCGAAAGGTGCGGGGAAAAAAGTTGTTAAAGTGAACTTATCTGCTGATGCCGGTGAGGGCAAAAGGATGATCGCGAGGGGCAGAAAATATAAGAACGACTTTCTCATAGGTCATACCTTATATGGCGGTGAAGCAACCAAAGGTAACAGAACTTTTAAGGCTTGTATTAAATATATGTGATGAATGGGCTATCGGCAATAAAGAAAGAATGAATTTATGAAAGCGCTTTCTTATTTAAAAACGTCCGAATTGTCGGGAATAAGACGAAAATTGTCGAAAATCATATTGACAAAGAGCGGAGTGTTAACTACATTACAGTTATAATAAATATTTTTCAGTCCTTGCCTAGAAAGGGGTCTAATGGGAGAATCCGGTAAAAGTATTGACGTCGAAAAAGACATGCGCGCCCTCGTCGCAGAGATCCTCGAGACCGAGCCGGACCAATTAGACCTTTCCGCAAAATTCGTTAAAGACCTCGGAATGGATTCGATGATGGCATTGGAGATCCTCGCCGGCATCGAAAAAAAATACCGAATTGTTATCCCCGAAGATATGTTGTCAAAGTTTACTGACCTTGAAGCAACGATTAAATTGGTCACCGAGATCCTTGTGAAAAATAAGAAAATTTAATTCACCCGTCAATCTGAGGCCGCCGTGTATTTTAAACGATTAGAGATCTTTGGATTCAAATCCTTCGCTGATAAAACTACTTTGAATTTTGAGCCGGGTATCACTGCTGTCGTCGGGCCGAACGGTTGCGGCAAAAGTAATGTTTTCGATTCGATCCGTTGGGTCTTGGGTGAGCAAAGTGTTAAAGAGTTGCGCGGATCGGCGATGGAAGACGTCATCTTTAACGGGACCGATAAAAAGCATGGGCTTGGTTTTGCGGAAGTTAGCGTGACTTTTTCGAACGAAAGCCGCGCTTTGCCAATTGATTATAATGAAGTGACCGTTACTCGCCGTCTTTTCCGGTCAGGCGAAAGCGAGTATTTGTTAAATAAAACGGCTGTTCGTTTGAAGGACATTAATGAACTTTTCATGGGGACCGGGATCGGCGCGGAAGCCTATTCTTTAGTCCAGCAGGGGAAGGTTGACCTCGTCGTTAGCGCTAAGCCGGAAGAGCGCCGCATGATCCTTGATGAGGCGTCCGGGATCACAAAATATAAAGCCAAGCGCAGAGAAGCTTTATCGAAATTAGCCGATACTGACCAGAATTTATTGCGCATCAATGATATTGTCGTCGAGGTCAAACGCCAGATCTCGTCGTTGGAACGCCAAGCCAGTAAAGCCCGCAAATATAAGGACGAGTTTGTCCGTCTCAAAAATCTAGAAGTCCAGCTCGCCCGTGTCCAGCTCAATATGGCCATTCAACAGCGCGAAGAGATCCTGTCCCGGCTCGAAGAATACAAAAGTAAAGAATTGGCTTTGAGCCAGGAAGTCGCGCAATTTAATGACTTGCTTGAACATCAGGGCAATTTGCTTGAAGAATTAGAGGACAGCATTAATCAGGTCACGGCCGATGAGATCAAGCTCGACGGACAGATCGATATCAATAACCGCCAGATCGGTTTTAATGAAGAGCGCCTTTTAAATATCGCCGAGACATTGAAGCGCCTTGAAGAAAATAAGGCGGCCTTGAGCGAGCGCGCCCGTCTGCAGGATGAGAAGATCGCTGAGGCCGCACAAGTTTTGGCAACGATCGATGAGGTGATCGAGAAGAACCGCCAGGTTTGCGAATCGCACCGCGCCGCGTTGTCGGCGATCGCCGAGACGGTTAATTCTTCCCACGAAGTCATTCGTACGGAAGAAGAAAAGATCATGGCGATCACATCCAGCCAGGTCCATATTAAGAATCGGCTCACTGATGTCATGAAAGAAGTGCAGGGATGCCTCGCCCGTAAGCGCCGTTTGGAGATCGAGAACACCAAGGTCTTCGGCGAGAAACAGGAGATAGACCTTAAACTCCAATCCATTTCGCAACAGATCGTTTTTTCGTCGCAGCACCTCGATGAATTGAACGCATTGTTGAAAATAAATTTGGAAGCCCTTGCGCAGGTCCAGGGCCAATTAGCGCAACTCGACCAAGAGATCGATGAGCTCGAGAAAAAGCGCCTCTTTCTGAAATCACAAAAAGAATTTATCGAAAAACTTTCTGTCCAATACCAGGGCATTCCTGACCCGATCATTGAAGGCCGTATTATCACGACGAGCAAGCCGATGGAGCATCACAGCGGTTTGATCGGGAAGGTGAAAGAAGTCTTAGAAATGGACCCGGAGCGGGCCAAAGTCCTTGGCGGCAGTTTAGCCAGCGACGGACGTCCTCTTTATGAAGTTATCTGCGAAGCCAAGTTTATTGAACTTGATCCGCAGCAAATTTCGGCGCACATTGAAGAGCTCGGCGTCCAGATCGAAGCCAAGATCAATGAAAAAGCTGAAGTCATGGCAAAACTTGCCGAACAGGAATTAGCCGTCAAGAAGATCAATTTCGATATCCAGGAGCAAGAGAAAAGTTTTTCTATCTTTCAGGCGCAAAAAAATGATGTCAACGGCGAAGCCAATAAACTCAATGAAGAGTTGGCGATCGTCAAATCGGAATTTGATGAGGTCACGACTTCTTTGGCGACGTTAAAGACGACGGAAGATGAATTGATCCTCCAACTTGATACGTTGAACCAGGATCTGTCTTTGAGCCAGATCAAGATCCGTGAAAATCAGGACGCGATCGCTGCTAAGGCGCAGGAACGTGAACAGATGACGCTTTTGATCGCGCAGGCAGAAACCGAAGTCGCGTCTATGGAAGCGACCAAGGCCGGGCATTTTGAAAAAGTGACCATGCTGCAGGAAACGCTTGATGCCGCAAAAGCTGAGTTGTCGCGCATTGTGGTGGAAGCGCAAGAGCTCGACGGGAAAAAAGACCAGTATGTTAACGAAATCGTAACCTTGGAAGAGAAGATCGAGTTATTAAAAGAAGAGAAGGCATCGCTGAGCGGCGTCTTGTCCGGTTATGTCCGCCAAAAAGAAGAAGCTTCGGCACGCTTGAACAGTGTGCGTGCGAATATTTCGTCTTACAATCAGCAGATGGAAGCCATGAGGACCAGCCTCCATCAGGAAGAAATGCAGGTGCAGGAGATCGCGTTCCAGGAAAAAGCGATCCGCGACCGTCTGATGCAATCTTATAAAATTGATATTGATACGTATGTTCCCGAAACTGTTGCTTCTGCTTCTACCGAAGGGGATGCCGCACCGCAAGCGGAAGCCGTTGCACAAACGGCGCCAAAGGAGCCTACGGCTGAACTTCCGCAAAGCGTTGATATTGGCGAACTCAGTATTGCCATCGACCGCCTTCGTAAACGTTGCGATTCGTTCGGGTCTGTCAACCTCGTCGCTATCGAAGAGTTCGATCAGTTGAAAGAGCGTTTTGAATATTTAACCAAACAGCAAAGCGACCTTTTGACAGCAAAAGATTCTTTGCACCAGACCATCACCAAGATCAATCGCCAGACCCGCCAGATGTTCATGGACACTTTCACGAAAGTCAGCGAAGAGTTCCGTATTTATTACCGCATGTTGTTCGGCGGCGGGGAAGCACAGCTTGTTTTGCTTGATCCGGAAAACGTTTTGGAAAGCGGTATTGAAATTATCGCCCGTCCTCCGGGAAAGAAGTTGCAGAACATTTCTTTGCTCTCCGGCGGGGAAAAATCTTTGACCGCGATCGCGCTTATTTTCGGCGTTTTTAAGGTCAACCCTAGTCCTTTCTGCGTTCTCGACGAAATTGATGCCGCGCTTGACGAAAGCAATGTCGGGCGTTTTGGTTATCTTCTTAAAGATTTCGCCAAGATCGCGCAATTTATCGTTATTACCCATAATAAGAAGACCATGGCGGTCGCTGATGTCCTGTATGGGATCACGATGCAGGAAACCGGCGTTTCCAAGCTTGTTTCTGTGAAGTTTAAGGAGCAGGAAGCAACGTCATCCGCTGAAGAGGTTCCAGCCGAAGTGTAATCTTTGACAGGGATTAAACTATTGAAACTCTTAGCTTTAGCTTAAGGGGTTGATATTGTTTTGTAATTATTTTTGGCGGTATCTGTAAGTTGTTCATTTGTATGCGTTTAAGCCGCTTGTGGTCCGATTTTGCCCAAGGTAGCGGTTCCTTGACAGGGTTGCAGAATATGGTATACTCTAACCGTTTCCAATTGAAAATTTAAAAATGCCTGATAATGTTTTGACAAGTTTAAACTGGCTTGATCTGGTCATGATCATTGTAATGGCCAGTGCTATTTTCCGCGGAGCCGTTCAAGGCTTTGTAGTAGAGCTATTTAAGATCCTCGGGGTCTTTGTTTCAACAGTTTTTTCTTTGCATTTTTATGTGCGGGCCGCTGATTATTTAAAGCATTCTTTTTCCGTCCCCGTGAAATTGGGCGAGATCGCTAGTTTTGTTATTATCGCTGTTTTTATCATCTTGCTTTTTAGGCTCGTCGGGCAAGGATGGTTATTGATCCTTAAAGTTGATGCCAAAGCGGGTTTTAGTCCGTGGGGCGGCGGTTTTTTAGCATTTATTTCTTCGATGATGATTTGCGGCCTTTTGTTTTTTGGCATGGTATTGATCGGAAATCAGACAATAGTTAAGTTCGCTAAGAATTCGTTCAGCGGGCATTATCTGCTCGATCTTTCCCCTAAGGTTTATACGGCCACTTATGACGGTCTCATCGTTCCGTTCTTCCCCGATGAAGTTTTTAATCAGAAAGTTCCTGAAACGATAGAACAAGAACCGGTTTTAAAGTAGAGCTAGGATCGCGCTCATGGGATTGATAGCACAAGACATCATTACACAGATCTTAGACCGCGCGAATATCGTTGATATCATTGCGGGTTATATCCCGCTCAAACAGGCAGGGCGGAATTTTAAGGCGCCGTGCCCTTTTCATCACGAAAAAACACCGTCATTTGTCGTTAATCCGGATAAACAGATCTTTCATTGTTTTGGCTGTGGGGTCGGCGGCAATGTTATCAGTTTTGTGATGAGGCAGGAACGCATGGAGTTCCCGGAGGCGTTAAGATTTTTAGCAGAAAAGACCGGAGTAGAAATTCCTGAAACAGAAACACGCAATAATCCGGTCCATGAGCTTCGCCAGCAAATTTTAAGAGTTAATGATGTCGCGGCAAAGCATTACCACCAGAATTTGATCTCTGATAAAAGTGATCTAGCAAAGTCCGCCCGGGAATATTTAAAGAACCGCGGGTTGAGCCTCGATGATGCCATCAAATTTCAATTAGGTTTGGCCCTCGACGGTTGGGATGGATTGTTTAAGGTTTTGCGTGCACAGAATTTAAGTGCGGGATTTCTTGAAAAAGCCGGACTTGCGATCGCCAAGAATCAAGGCGGCGGCCATTATGACCGTTTTCGTGAACGGATCATGTTCCCGATCTTGAATGCCCGCTCTGAAGTTGTTGCTTTTGGTGCGAGGGCAATGGACAAAGATAACCCGGCCAAGTATATCAATTCGCCGGAAACAGCTTTGTACACCAAGGGGCAGTATCTTTACGGTTTGAATTGGGCCAAAGAAGCCGTCAGTAAACAGGATGCGGTCGTTGTCGTTGAGGGGTACATGGATTTTATTACTCCGTTCGCCGCGGGCGTTGAGAATATTGTTGCATCGTTGGGAACCGCGTTGACGATTGATCAGATCCGGCTTATCCGGAGGTATACGAACAATGTTGTAATGCTTTTTGACGCTGATCCCGCTGGGCAATCGGCGATGATCCGCAGTTTGGATTTGCTCGTTGAAGAGGGAATGACGGTGCGAGTTGCCGCGTTGGCAGATGGAGAGGATCCGGATTCATTTGTCAGGAAATATGGCGCAGAAGAGTTTAAGAAAGCTATTGCCAACGCGCAGTCGTTATTTGATTTTAAAATTAAGTTCTTAAAGAAGCAGCATGCTTCGGGGTCGGTCGAGTCGAACGCGAAGATCGCCGGAGAAATGCTCACGACGATAGCGAAGTTTGAGAACGCGATCGTTCAGGCCGAATATTTAAAGAAGTTGGCACAGGTGTTAATGGTCGCGCCCGAAGCTCTTTCGCTGGAGATGAAAAAGGTCAAACCGGTGATGACGCGGGTAGCTCCGGCCGAGCTTCAGCCCAAGGTTGTTGTTCATCCGATCCGTCCGGTAGAACGTAATTTGCTGAGATTGATGCTCGAGGAGAAAGATTTTGTACCGTTAAGCCGCCGCGATATTGTATTGGCGGATTTGCAAAACGCCCATGTTCGTGATATTGTTGCAAAGATTTTTGAAATGTTCGACAGCGGCCTAGAGCCGACACCAACCGCCCTTTTAGGTTGTTTTGAGGAACAAGCGATACTTGACACGATCACCGGGATAGTTGCGTCGGAAGAATCCATCGCCGGGGACAGGCACAAGATCTATCGTGACTGTACTTTGCGGTTGCGCCAAGAGAGTTTGAAAATGCGGCGCCAGGAGATATTGCGGCAAATGGACATCGCCCGCAGTAGCAACGACGACAAAGCCCTTGAAGATTTAACAGTTGCTTTTAACCAATTAATTAAGGGGTAGTGTAAATGCAAACCAAAGAATTAAAAGCCGATATCGATAAGTTGATCGCCCTCGGGAAGAAGAAGGGTTTCTTGACGTATGATGAAGTCAATGAAACGCTTTCCGATAAGATCGATTCGTCCGAAGAGATCGACAAGGTTTTTGAGATCCTTGATGGGAAGAATATCAAGGTCCTCGAATCCGACGATGATTTCGAAGAAGGCACGCCTGCGGCTTCTGATGACGATGCGGAAACGGACGAAGATGCTCCGGCCCGCCCGACAGAAGAACCGGTGCGCGAGGAAGTTGACTATGCGGACAAATTCATCCCGCTCGATGACCCCGTTAAGATGTATTTAAAGCAAATGGGTTCGATCTCGCTGTTGACCCGCGAAGAAGAAATTACTTTGGCCAAGCGCATCGAAGAAGCGGAACAAAGATTAGCGGAAGCGTTGTTCATGACGTCTTACGCGCGCAAGTCCGCTTTGGAAATGATCAATAAAGTTTTGAATGGCGAAGTTAACGTCGAAGATGTTGTTAAGGACGAGTTGGAGCGCCGCCCGAAATTGATCCGCGACCTTAACCGCATTATTAAAAAAGTGCGTGCTAGCCGCGTCGGGACCGTCCAGTCCGCGATGACACTTGCGGAATTTAAATTGACCGCTGCTTTCAACGAAGAAGTGATCGTGCAGATCGCAAATTGGGTCGAACGCATTGAGAAGATCGATCATTCTTTGAAGAGCCGCCGCGGGGTTGCCGATGTTGCTGAGCTCCGTAAAGAGAAGAAAGCGATCATGAAAGAGCTTGCGGATCCGCTTGCCAAGATCAAAGAACAATTGCGCGTTATCAAGATCCGTCAGGCGAAATTCAATAAGGCCAAGAAACTTTTGGTCGAGGCGAACCTCCGCTTGGTCGTCAGTATCGCGAAGAAATATATCAACCGCGGGCTTTCGTTCCTGGACCTGATCCAGGAAGGGAATATGGGTTTGATCCGCGCCGTTGAAAAGTTCGAATACAAACGCGGGTATAAATTCTCGACGTACGCCACATGGTGGATCCGTCAAGCCATTACCCGTTCCATCGCCGATCAGGCGAGAACGATCCGTATCCCGGTCCATATGACGGAAACGATCAACAAGATCATCCGCGTGTCGCGCCAGTTCGTTCAGGAAAGCGGCCGCGAACCGACAGCTCAGGAGATCGCGAAACAAATGCGCATGCCCGTCGGTAAAGTTAAAGAGATCTTGAAGATCTCGCAAGTTCCGATTTCCCTTCAAACACCGATCGGTGATGAAGGCGATACGAACTTCGGGGACTTCATTGAAGATAAAAAAGCCGTTTCTCCGGCGAATGCGACATTGCACTCGATGCTTAAAGAAGAGATCGGTGCGGTTTTGCAAACGCTTGATGAACGTGAACGCAAGATCTTGGAATTACGTTTCGGTATCCACGATGGTACCAGCCGCACTTTGGAAGAAGTCGGTAGTGAGTTTAACGTCACGCGTGAACGTGTCCGCCAAATTGAATCAAAGGCACTTCGCAAGTTGCGTCATCCGAGCC
Source organism: Candidatus Omnitrophota bacterium (assembly GCA_020849375.1). Lineage (GTDB taxonomy): Bacteria > Omnitrophota > Gorgyraeia > Zapsychrales > JANLHA01 > JADLGJ01. The sequence continues at coordinate 6,598 of JADLGJ010000070.1, read as the reverse complement.
GTTCCCGCCGTATCAAGTCGTTCATTGATATGTCGTTAAGGGAAGCCGAGAACACAGCGTAATGTGTTGAGTTAGTTTTTAAAAGATAAAAGCCCTGCGCTGTTGCAGGGCTTTTATCTTATGATATTATGTGGATGGATCGACTATGAAAAAATCACTCCTTATATTTCTTTTTTGTTGTTTTGGCCCCATGCCCACCGTACCGCTTTATGCACAAGAAGCCAGTGCCCCGGCTGTATCTCCACAGCCATCTCCCGTCTCTGTTGACGAAGCCGAGGATGATCAGGATAAGCAGCGGGATAATGATGACGATAAGAAAGTTAACGATAAGATCAATGAAGTCATCAGAAAGATATATGACCAGATCATTGCTGCAAAAGTAAGGTATAAGGAATTGGCTGCATTTGATGAGAAATGCATGACCATGGATCCGAATGGTTTTCTGACGATCAAATATGAAACAGAGGTGCCTGCACCGCGGGGAGAAACATATCCCTATGCTTTTAAACTTGTTGTTGAGCCATTGCGTTCTGAAAAGGCGCCGAAAATCATATTGAAGGACGGCCAGTTTGAGTATGCATTACCTTTTCTTGACCTGCAATTTTCTGGATATGTGGTCAAGCATCCTATCCGCCGGCAATTTGATTTTCAGGCGGTTTTTGAGCGGGCTGCGGAAGAATTGATAGATTATCAACAACAGTTTTTGCCGCTGCGTTTTATGATCATCGTTGAAGAAAAGAGTTTTAACACCAACCAGCCGATAAAGTTCAAGGTTGTTTTGGCCAATGCCTCCGAGCATAATATTCTTGTGAAAGGTTTGGGGCAAGAAACGCTCTTTTTTACCCTTAACAACGCCGTCTGGGGTACTAATGCCGGGCAAGCCGAAGTCCTTTCTCCTCGGGAAAAACGCCGTCAGGAACGCCAAAAGCAAGCGCAGATGCGGGCTTTTTTACGCGCTCAGAGAAAAGGGCAAGGTTTGACCACCGTGATGGGTAAAAGGACAAAGGTCGGTGAGCAGATCATTTTGCGAGAAGGCGAGGCTTTGGTCATCGATTTTGTGGGTGAAGGTTATCGCAGGGCGCAAGATGTTGAGATCCGCGGGATCTATCAGATGAATGTCAAAGGCCTTCGTCCCACCGCTAAAGTTACCGTTAAGATCGTCAAGGAGCAGCCTAGCTCCTAGGCGTATTTCCCCCGAGTTTCCTGCCAAAAGTTTATTGAAACTTGATACCTCTTATGATATTGTAAACAATCGTCTTAAGCCCTTTTTGTGACTTGAAATTGAATTTACGGGCCTATAGCTCAGTCGGTTAGAGCAGGGGACTCATAATCCCTTGGTCCCTGGTTCGAGTCCAGGTGGGCCCAGACTATAAAGATTTAAGGGACTCATAGCTCAGCTGGTTAGAGCGCTGCCCTCACATGGCAGAGGTCGCCGGTTCAAGTCCTGCTGAGTCCATTTTGAAATTAGGTCGCTGGTTTCCGATTGACGGACAGGCAAGTCCTGCTGAGTCCATTTTGAAATTAGGTCGCTGGTTTCCGATTGACGGACAGGCAAGTCCTGCTAAGTCCATTTTTATCATGATTTTTATAGAAAGGTTGCCATAGTGGTTGAAACGCTTACGATCAAAGATCAGATCAGAAAGCTCATCGAGCTTCAAAAGTTAGATGGCGAGATTTATACATTTAAGCGTGACTTGCGGGAGAAACCGCAAAACTTGGCTAAGCTTAAAGAAGAGTTTGAAAGTAAGAAAGTTAACCTTAAGGCACATGAGGATCAATACAAAAGTTTACAGCTGACCCATAAAGCCTTAGAAGGTGACATGAAAAGTTTCGATGACAACATTGCAAAAGCTAACTCGCAGTTGTCCGTCCTGAAAACAAACAAAGAATATACGGCTAAGTTAACAGAGATCGAAAATATCAAAGCTGACAAAAGTCTCGTCGAAGAAAAGATCATTAATTCTTATGACGCGATGGATGCTGCAAAAGCCGCTATTGAAAAAGAGAAGGTTGTTGTCGCGGAAGAAGAAAAGAAATATGTGGCTGAAAAGAAAGTGATCGAAGATTCGATCAAGGTTTTGGAGGACAAGGCCAGGGTTTTGGAAGTGCAGCGCGCGGCGATCGCGCCTTTGGTCCCGAAAATAAGTTTAGGGCGCTACGAAAGAGTTTTGCAGCACACGGATGGCTTGGCCATTGTTCCGGTCAATAATGGTGTTTGTGCCGGGTGTTATATGAACGTGCCCGCGCAAGTGGCGAACCAGATCAAAATGAACAAGGAACTGGTTTTTTGTGAAACATGTGCGCGCATCATTTATCTTGAAGAAGATCTTTAATGAGCGAGAAAGTTTTTGAGATCTTTACTGATGGTGGGGCCAGCGGGAATCCGGGCCCTGCAGGTATCGGCGTTGTGATCAGAGAAGGTGGCAAGATCATCGCTGAAATTTCTAAAAGTATTGGTGACGCCACGAATAATGTCGCCGAGTACAAAGCGGCCATTGAAGCGCTGGAAGAGTCGATCCGCCGTGGCGCCACAAAAGTTTTTATTAATACCGACAGCGAGTTGATGTATTTTCAGCTGACGGGCAGTTACAAAGTTAAGAACGAAGCATTGTTATCGCTTGTCGAGCAGGTGCGGAAGTTGTCGAAGAAGATAAAAACGGTCGAGATCAAATGCGTTCCTCGTGAGCAGAACAAGGACGCCGATCGGCTCGCCAAACAAGCGATTGAAAAGAACAAAAAATCTGGAACACAAAGTGTTCATCAGGCCAAGGTGGTTGCCTCGAAGCCCATCTTCGGGGAGGAAAGTCCGGGCTCCACAGGGTAATGCATCCAGGTAATTCTGGACACTCGTTGATCGAAAGACCGACGGGGAGGATCAGAGCCACAGAGACGAGCCTCTTAAGTGAGGAATGAAACGAGCAATCTCTGCAGGGAGCAAGGCCAAATAGGGAACAAGTCCTTTCGAGGACACGAAGCGGCCCGTTTCGTTATCAGTTCCGGGTAGGCTGCAAGAGTTAGAAGGGCGACCTTCTAAGTTAGTTGAATAACCATCATTCTCGCCCATAAAAAGATCGAGAAACATAACCCGGCTTACGGCCTGATGAGCATTAATTTTAGGAACGGATTTAGACGAATCCGAAAATTCAAGGACAAATAAGAAGCAAGCATTCTGAGGAGGATGTAAATGTCAGGTCATTCAAAGTGGGCTAGTATTAAGCATAAAAAAGCTATCACCGACAAAAAGCGCGGTGCGGCATTCACCAAGGTTACGAGAGAAATTACGGCAGCAGCGAGAGCCAGCGGTGGGGATATGAACACCAATCCGCGTCTTCGTACGGCTGTTGCGCGCGCACGTTTTTTAAACATGCCTAACACCAACGTCGAGAACGCCATCAAAAAAGGGACCGGCGAACTTCCTGGTGTCGTTTATGAAGATGTGACTTTTGATGCTTACGGCCCGGGCGGGGTTGCGATGCTTATCGAAGGTTTGACCGATAACAAGAACCGTACCACCGCAGAAGTCCGTAATATTCTTTCCAAGAAAAATGGTAGTTTAGCAGGCGCGGGAAGTACGGCCTGGATGTTCGTTTCAAAGGGATTTATATCCATTGAAACCAGCAAAACCACCGAAGAGCAATTGATGGAGATCGCGTTGGAAGCCGGTGCCGACGATATTAAGACGGAAGGCACTCTTTTTGAGATCACCTGCGAACCGGCCAATCTTGAAGCGGTCAAAGCCGCCATTACGGCCAAGAACATTCCGATCGACACGGCTGAATTGACCAAGGTCCCGAATGCGTATGTCAAAGCGACCGGAGCCGACGCGAAACAAATGTTAGGCCTCATGGAAGCTCTCGAAGAACACGAAGACATTCAGCAGGTACACGCGAACTTTGATATTTCCGATGAGGACATGGCTCAAGCAACGGAAGAGTAAGATGAGGATTCTGGGCATTGACCCGGGTTTGAAAGCCACTGGATATGGGGTTATTGAAGTTAACGGCACTATACAGTCGGTGCGTTTGCTTGAGACCGGTACCATTGAGCCTTCGGCTCGCGCATCTCTTCCCGAAAAACTCAGCACTATTTACAAGAACCTGGATGCGATCGTTGCTGAACACTCTCCAGAAGTGATGATCTTAGAAAAGCTTTATGCGCATTATAAACATCCCACGACGGCCTGTATTTTAGGTCACGCGCGGGGTGTGATATGTCTAGTTTGCGGCCACCGTAAGATCAGGTTGGTGGAACAAAGCGTCAAGCGGATCCGCAAGGCGCTGGTCGGTAATGGCAGCGCCACCAAAGAGCAGACCAAGGCTGTTGTTGCGCATATTTTGAAAATTAAGGCTGAAAAATTGACGCTCGATGCCAGTGACGCTTTAGCCTTAGCTTTAGGCCACGCGCACCTCGAACGTTATTAATTTTTTAGGTAGAACCAATTGCTTAAGGCTGCTTGTTCAGTTAAAATATTTTATCCGTCGCTCGTTGCACTCGCTGTGGATGATTCCTCGCGAGAGGCAGCAGAAGAGTTGCGCGAGGAATCATGATCGCTAAGATTAACGGCCAAATTGTATCACAGGACGACATTGCGGTGATCCTCAATGTCGGCGGGATTTCATACGAAGTCCTCGTTCCGGCCCCGATCCTGAACCATTTAGACCAGCACAAGGACGAAAAAGGGAATGTCTCGCTCATCACGTATCATTATTTTCAGATGAGCCAGAGCAGCGGGGTCCCGGTCCTCGTTGGATTTTTAAATGAAGTTGAGCGCGATTTCTTTTTACAGATCATCACTGTGTCGGGGATCGGCCCGCGCGCCGCGGTCAAGGCGTTGAGCAAGCCGTTCTCGGACATTTCGCGGGCGATCAGCGAAGCCGATGTGAATTTTTTGAAGACCTTGCCCGGTATCGGCCCGCAAAAAGCCAAAGAGATCATCGCAAAATTGCAGAACAAGGTCGGTAAGTTCGGATTGATCCGCGATCACAATGTTCCTGCGGTGCCCAAGTCGCAAGCGCCGGACTGGACGGAAGAAGCGACGGCGGTCCTTTTACAATTGCAGTACAAGCGGCACGAAGCGCAGGACATGATCGAAAAAGCTTTAAAGCGCAAGAGTGACATTTCGTCGGCGGAAGAACTTCTGAATGAAATTTATAAACAAAGGATGAATGGCTAATGGAAATGGATACGTCAGCTCAGGAATATCTAAAAGGAGCCATTGAAGCGCTCCTTTTCATCAGCGAAAAGCCGGTCCTCATGGAACAGATCGCCGAAGTCATGCAGGAAAGCGTCGGCCCCGTGGACGTCAAAAAACTTGTCGAAGAAATAAGGGAAGAATATGAAACAAAACAGCGCGGCATGGTGATCGTTGAGGTTGCCGGCGGATACCAGATGTTGTCCAGCCCGCATTATGTTTCTTATGTCCGTAGTTTTTTGAAGACCAAGGTGAAGGAAAAATTATCTCGTCCGGCGCTGGAAACATTAGCCATCGTTGCGTATAAGCAGCCTGTCTCTCGCGGCGATATTGAAGTGGTCCGCGGGGTCAATTCCGACGGCGTTGTTTTACACCTTTTGAATAAAAGTTTGATCAAGATCGTCGGTAAAAAGGATGTCGCGGGGCGCCCGTTCCTTTATGGGACAACAAAGTTGTTCCTGGAGTATTTCGGCCTTAAGTCCTTGCGTGACCTTCCAAAATTAGAAGATGTGTCCTTGCTTTTGGCGAATGCCGAACAAGCGGCTGCGATTTCTGCAGAAGGTGCGCCCGAAGGTGCAGCATCAGCGCCCCAGGAAGAAGTAACGTCCGAAGCCAGCCGTGCTTTGGATGCGGCGGAAGCGGAAGCAGCGAAAGCCAATCCCGAATCTTCTGAGGAGATCATTTCCCCCGAGCCAGTTGAGGCATCTGAACCGGTGGCTTTGAAGGAAGCGATGGAAGATATTAACCGCGGAGATATTCAAGCTGAACCCGAGGTTCCTTCGTCGCGGCTTAGCGAGATCGTCGCTGAGGAGAGTGCGGCTGCGGAACAAGCCCCGGCCCCGTCGGAACCTGAGGGGAAGGACGCGGTATGAGTTTGCAGCAACACAGAAAAAAGATAGATGCTCTTGATGAGAAGATCGTTTCGCTTTTGAATGAAAGGGCGAACGTCAGCCTTGCCATCGGCAAAGAGAAGATCCGGGATAACAAGGGGATCTATTCGCCCGGGCGTGAAAAGCAGGTTTTAGACCGGGTCAAGGCGCTCAGTAAAGGGACCTTGTCGTCTGCCGCGATCCAAGCTATTTACCGTGAGATCATGTCCGCATCGTTGGCGTTGGAAAAGCCGCTGACGATCGCCGCTCTTGGACAGAGCGGGGCATATACCTTTGAAGCGGCGCAAAGGATTTTTGGCCAACAGGTCAGTTATCAGCCTTGTAAATCGATTCCTGAAGTTTTTCAAAGTGTCGAAAGCGGAGAATCGAATTACGGTGTCGTCCCCGTTGAGAATTCAACCGAGGGGGCTGTCACGTGGACCATTGATCTTTTGGTTGATTCTGATCTGAAGATTTGTCGTCAGGAATTGATGGAGATCAGCCACAATCTTTTGTCGAAAGTTTCAAAGGACAAAAT
>JADLGJ010000069.1 GCA_020849375.1 Candidatus Omnitrophota bacterium | reverse complement strand
GTGTAAGTGTGTTATACCTAAATCACCTATGAATCGTCCAAAGCTCAAACTGTTTAGCGCATTCCTTTTGATTCCGGTCGCGATTCTTTTTTTATCCTGCTGCTGCCTAAAAGCGGACGCGTCCACTGTTAAGAAATCAAGTTGCGCATCTTGCCCTAAAAAAGAAACCCCTGATCATCAAAACGACTGTCCGCACGCCAAGATCAAAGCTGTTGTTGACGGCGATCTTGCTTTAGTGAAAATCACAAAGGCGTCTTTGGTTCTCCCTGTTTTACTGAGTAATCCGCAGTTAGTTTCATCCTATTTCTCTCAATTAGCTGCTCTTGAGCGGCTCGACACCTCTCAGCAATATTCCTCGCACCAAGCACTTCGCACGCAAAATTCTATCCTCCGCGTTTAATCCGTTTTTACATCTCGTAAGAGACAATCCCTAATGTTAGAGGTTGTTTGTGTTCGTAAAAATGGAGGCAATGATGCGTAAAATTTTATTGATTATTGGATTTATCGTCTTGGCAGTTGGCGCTAGCGTGACATTTGTGCAAGCATCAGCTAAAGATAGTTACTATTGCCCGATGCATCCGTCCTACACCAGCGATAAGCCAGGCACCTGCCCGATTTGCAATATGAACCTTGTAAAAAAAGATCCCGGCGCCGGGCTTTCAGAAAAAGAACAGGTCCAAAAACATTTGGGCGATATTTGCCTGATGCACAATTGCCATAAGGGCCATCAAGGGCGTCCATGCCCGATGATGGTCGTTGTAAAAAAAGGGGAGAAGGTCAGCTGTCCGATCTGCGGTACGCATGTTGCTGGTTTCCCGGAAAATAGCGAGATCAATTCTCTTCATACAACCATCAAGATAGATGCTCAAAAACGCCAGCTCATTGGTGTTAAAACCGCATCCGTCGAGGAAAAAGCCCTTGTTAGAACGATCCGCGCTTATGGAAAGATCGCCCGTGATTCTCGTTGGGTTTATGCCCAGGTTTTTGAGTATGAACGTCCGTTCCTTTATATCGGTGAAAAACCGTTGGTCGGCCTTAATCACAAGGCGACGGTCGATCTTCCGGCATTACCGGGGAAGACTTTTTCAGGCAGAGTCCGCTTGTTGGAACGCGAGATAGATCCTGTTACGCGGACAACGCTGGTCCGTATTCAATTAGATGATTGGAACAAAGTCCTAAAACAAGACATGTCCGCCAACGTCAATATTCAGATAGATCTTGGTTCATCTTTAACTGTACCGCAAAGCGCCGTGATAGATACCGGAACACGGCAGATCGTTTTTATTGACCGTGGTGAAGGTCTGATCGAACCGCGTAGGGTTGTTTTAGGTGAAAGAGGTGATGATGATTTTCAGGTGATCAGCGGTTTGGCGGCAGGGGAGAAAGTCATCGTCAGTGGTAACTTTTTGATCGATTCTGAAAGCCGTTTGAAGGCTGTTTTGGAGAACGTAGGATCCGATGATGATCAGGCCCCGGTTTCTTCGGAGGGACATCAGCATGGAAAATGATCACAAAGAAGGTTTGATCGAACGGATCATCGGTTTTTCCGCGCAGAACAAAATGATTGTCTTCATTATGGTTATTGTCGCCATGATGGGTGCGGTGTGGTCCATGAAGAATGTACCTCTCGACGCGATCCCGGACCTTTCGGACACCCAGGTCATTATTTATTCGCACTGGGACCGCAGCCCCGACATCATTGAAGATCAGGTCACGTATCCGATCGTCACCGCGCTTCTTGGTGCGCCAAACGTCAAGGCCGTGCGCGGGTTCTCGGATTTCGGTTTTTCGTATGTTTATGTGATCTTTAATGACGGGACAGATATTTATTGGGCGCGCAGCCGTGTCCTTGAATATTTAAATAAAGTTACAGCGTCTTTACCGTCGGGCGTCAAGACCGAGATCGGCCCTGACGCGACCGGTGTCGGTTGGGTGTTTCAGTATGCACTCGTTGACAAAACAGGGCAGCATGATCTGCAGGAATTGCGCAGTTTTCAGGATTGGAATTTACGCTACCATTTGCAAAGTGTTCCGGGAGTTGCCGAGGTTGCCTCGATCGGCGGTTTTGTCAAACAATATCAGATCACCGTCGATCCAAACCGCTTAACGGCTTTTAATGTGAGCTTGCCGCTGGTCATGGATGCGGTGCGAAAAGGCAATCAAGAGGCGGGCGGGAGGCTTTTGGAATTTGCCGGCGCGGAATATATGGTGCGCGGGCGTGGTTACGCCAAGTCGGTGGATGACTTTGCCAAGATCGTCGTCACGCTTGATCAGAACCGTACGCCAGTTCTTCTAAAAGATGTCGCCACGATCGCTATTGGTCCTGATATTCGCCGCGGAGTTGCAGATTTGGATGGTATCGGTGATACCGTCGGCGGCACGGTCATTATGCGGTTTGGCGAAAACGCACTGAACGTGATCGATCGCGTGAAAGCCAAGATCAAAGAACTGCAACCGTCATTACCTTCGGGTGTTGAGATCAAGGTGGTCTATGACCGGTCGGATCTTATCCTGAGGGCGATAGATACCCTTAAGCATCAGCTCATTGAAGAAATGATCATTGTGAGTTTGGTGATCTTGGTCTTTTTGTGGCATTTCCCCTCCGCAATTATTCCGATCTCTACGATCCCGATCGCAGTGCTTTTGTCATTCATTCCGCTTTACGGGATGAAGCTCACGTCAAACATTATGTCGTTAGCAGGCATTGCGATCTCTATAGGTGTCCTTGTCGATGGGGCGATCGTGGAAGTCGAGAACGCTTATAAACGATTAGAGCAATGGGTTGCGGGCGGGCGAAAGGGTGATTTTCATGCGATCCGTTTGCAGGCCCTCAAAGAAGTCGGCCCATCGGTATTCTTTTCTTTGCTTGTGATCGCGGTTTCCTTTTTGCCTATTTTTACGCTGTTGGATCAGGAAGGGCGATTGTTCAAACCTCTCGCTTGGTCCAAAACATTTGTCATGGCGATCGCCGCGATCTTAACGATCACTTTGAATCCGGCTTTGCGCATGTTGTTCACACGCATGGAGCCTTTTAAATTTAAGGGGCTTCCACTTTTTTCAAAACTTGCATCCACGTTAGCGGTCGGGACGTATTTCCCGGAAGAAAAGCATCCGGTCAGCCGTATCCTCTTTAAGGTTTATGAGCCGATCTGCCGTTGGACTTTACGGCATATTAAGACGACGATAGCCATCGCTCTGACCCTTATGGCGGTCACGGTTCCTGTGTTTTTGAAGCTTGGCTCGGAATTCATGCCGCCATTATGGGAAGGCAGTATTCTCTATATGCCGACGACGATGCCCGGGATCTCGGTTAGCGAAGCGCAGAAACTATTGCAAACTCAGGATGCCATCCTAAAAAGTTTTCCGGAAGTTGAAAGTGTTTTTGGGAAAGCTGGCCGCATTGAAAGTTCTACGGATCCGGCGCCTTTTTCAATGATGGAGACTGTTGTGACTTTAAAGCCTGAAAGCGAATGGCGGAAAGTTAAACGGTGGTATTCATTATGGCCTGAAGTTTTACAAAAACCATTCCGTTCGATCTGGCCAGATCATATTTCACATGAGGAATTGGTCAATGAAATGGACCGTGCATTACAAATTCCGGGGCAAAGTAATGCTTGGACCATGCCGATCAAGAATCGGATCGACATGCTCTCGACAGGCGTTAAGACTCCCATCGGGATCAAGATCCTCGGCAGTGATGTGCAGAAAATCGAAGAGTTGGGGGCGAATATTGAAAAGATCCTGCGTGATGTTCCCGGCACGCGCAGTGTGTTCGCAGAACGCGCCGCAGGCGGCTATTTCCTTGATTTTGATTTAAAAAGGGAAGAGCTTGCGCGCTATGGTTTGTCGGTGGCGGATGCGCAAGAAGTGATCGGTTCCGCGATTGGCGGTGAGCAGGTCACGACGACGTTTGAGGGCCGTGAACGGTATTCGGTCAATGTCCGTTATCCACGTGAGTTGCGCGATGACATTGATCAATTGAAACGAGTCTTGGTGACAACGCCTTCCGGACAAAACGTTCCTTTAGCGCAGATCGCCGATATTGTAAAGCGCACGGGGCCGTCCATGTTGCGTAATGAAAACGGGATGTTAGCTGGATATGTTTATGTTGATGTCGCGGACCGTGATATCGGAACATATGTTAAAGAAGCTAAAGAGCTAGTCATTGAAAAATTAAATACGCCGCAAGGTTATGCCCTGGTTTGGAGCGGGCAATACGAGAATATGATCCGTGTCAAAGAACGGTTGAAAGTTGTTCTGCCTCTGACACTTTTTATCATTGTCATGTTATTGTTTTTCAACACTCGGTCTTGGGTCAAAACATGGATCATTTTACTCGCGGTGCCTTTTTCATTGATCGGTGCGGTGTGGCTTTTATGGTTGTTGGACTATAATATTTCGATCGCGGTATGGGTCGGGATGATCGCGTTGATGGGCCTTGATGCGGAGACAGGGATCTTTATGTTGCTGTTTCTGGATATGGCCTATGCCGAAAGCGTGAAGAATGGTAAAATGTCGTCCAGAAAAGATTTGGAAGATGCGGTCGTGACCGGTGCGGTTAAGCGCATTCGTCCGAAGATGATGACGGTGATGGCCGCTTTTATGGGGTTGTTGCCGATCATGTGGTCAACTGGAGCGGGCGCGGATGTGATGAAGCGTATCGCGGCGCCGATGGTCGGTGGCCTGGTCACCTCGTTCGCTCTGGAATTATTAGTTTATCCGGTGCTGTATTTTATTTGGAAGTGGCATTTTGAGATGAAAAAAGGAGTTAAGTATGTTTGAGCAATTAATCCCGCTACACCCCAAGCTTGTCCATTTCCCGATCGCGCTATTCATATCCGCTTTAGGGTTTGAACTTCTTGCGTATATCTTGCGCAAAGACCCGTTTCATAAGACCGCGATATATCTTTTTACCGCGGCGGCCTTGATGTCGTTCGTGGTTGTGCAGACGGGGCTTTGGGAGCAGGCTAGGCTTCATTTAAATCATCCTGTTTTAACCGAGCATCGGCTTTATGGGCTTTGGACAATGTGGCTGTCATTATTGTCCTTGCCGATCCTGTGGTGGTTGAGGACATTTCTACCGAAGTATTTTCGGCCGGTCTTTTTGGTCGTCCTGATCGCGGTTTCGGTATTGGTGTTTTTAACCGCCCATGAAGGTGGAGAAATGGTTTATGAAGATGGGGTCGGTGTAGAGAAATGAGCCCGGAAGAGCGTTTTTCAAAAATATTGTTCGGGGTGCTCCTGATCCTTTCGCTTTTTGTCAGCTGGGGGAAATGGTTGGTCCTTGGATTGGGAATGCTTTTTTTGGTCTCGGCAGCATGGGGGATTTGCTGGAGCTGTCATTTGAAGAAATTTTTAGGTCAAAAAACAAAAGTCACAATAACAAAAAGTCCCAAGGGGACAAGGAGAAAGCAATGAACAAGATGCTCGTTACACTCGCGTTAGTTTTTGGGATCATTGGTTTGGTCGCGGCCAGATCATTCGCTGAAGAAGTTGTTAAGGTCGGGAATAAGATCTGTCCGATCAGCGGTGAAGCGATCGGCGAAGGCGGCATGGCGGGGCAACAAGAAATCGTCGAATACAAAGGGAAAAGCTACAACCTTTGTTGCTCGATGTGCAAGAAGGACTTCTTGAAAGACCCGGAAGCCGCCATTAAGAAGATGGAAGAAAAAGAAGCAGAAATGAAGTAATGGATTTTGAAGTGATATCATCTTATTCCGCGCGAGTTTGGCGAGCCCCAGACGTCTAACTTTACATCTGTACATAAATTTGGGGCGAGACATTGTCTGAGCGACGGAATAAGATGATATCACTTTAAATTTTCTGGTTATCCTCATTGAATTTCGGCTGTTATGTTCTATACTTTAGAGTGTATTAGGCTTAATAACCGATATTTAAAGAATTGTTCTGTATGGATCCTTGGAAAGACATCGGTCATTCGACACGGCAGGAGCTCCAGGAGCTTCAAAACCGTAAGCTGCATCATTTTATCAACCGCCATCTTTATCCTTTCAGCCCGCATTATCAGGAATTATTCAAGAAAAACAATATTGACCCGCGTTCGATCAAGACCGTTGCGGACCTTAAGCGCATCCCATTCACCTCAAAAAAAGATTTTATTGACCCCGATCATCCTCACAAGTCTATTGATTTTATTCTTCAGCCCGACGCCGATAAAATCAAAAAGCATTGGCCGTTGCCCGAATTGTTGAAACTCAAAGCCTTGGGCCTGATCAATGGCCCAGATGAGGTCAAAGATCGCCTTGCCCGGGAATACCGCCCGATCTTTATCACCTTTACCACGGGAACGACCGACAAGCCGTTGTCGTATCTCTATTCCAAATACGATATTGATAATCTGTATGTTTCCGGTTCGCGTATGCTCGAACTATTCAATATCAAGAATACGGAATATATTGTGAATTTGTTCCCGTTCGCGCCTCATCTTGCGTTCTGGCAAGTCGTCTACGGCGGTTTGTCGTCATGCGCTTTGATCCTCAGTACCGGCGGCGGAAAATCAACGGGGACCGACGGAAATATCTCCGCGATCCTTAAAATGAAGCCTTCGGTCGTTCTGGGTGTTCCTAGCTATGTTTACCATGTTTTGCGCCAGGCCAAAGAGCAGGGGCACAAAATGGAATCGGTCAAAAAAGTTGTGCTCGGCGCGGCGCGGGTCAGCTCGGCCTTTAAATTAAAATTGGAGGAACTTTTAGCTTCGATGGGTGCCACCGATGTGTCCGTGTTCGGGACTTACGGTTTTACTGAAGCGCGGTGTGCTTGGGCGGAATGTCCATCGAGCAATAACATGTCCAGCGGTTATCATCTTTATCCCGACAAAGAGATCTTTGAGATCATTGACCCGCAAACCGGCGAAGTCAAAGGTGAAGGGGAGGATGGCGAGATCGTTTATACCTCGATCGATTCCCGCGGCAGCAGTGTGATCCGTTACCGCACCGGCGATTTTGCCAAAGGCGGGATCACATGGGCACCGTGCCCGCATTGCAAGAGGACCGTTCCGCGCCTGTCGAGCGACATTACGCGTATTTCCGACGTGAAGGATGTGCATATTTCGAAGGTCAAAGGGTCCTTAGTTAATTTTAGTAATTTTTCAGTGTGTCTTTCGGAATTCAAGGAGATCGAAGAGTGGCAGATCGAACTTTGCAAGAAAGACAACGATCCTTATGAGGTCGATGAACTCATTGTTTATTTGACTTGCAAAGACAGCGTGAATCGGTCAACATTAACGGAGACGGTAAAGCAGAGATTGTTGAACATGACGGAAATTTCTCCGAATCAAGTTGTTTATATCCCGATCGAAGAGATGGTCAAGCGTTTGGAATTAGAAACAGCCAATAAGGAAAAGCGAATCATAGATAAAAGGCCAAAGGTTTAAAAAAGGAAAAAACTATGGAACGTATCGCGATCGTCGACGGGTTAAGAACCCCTTTCTGCAAAATGGGCTCGGTTTTAAAAGATATGAGCGCGGTGGATCTCGCCGTCCATGCCACGCGAGAACTTTTTGAACGCAAGCGCATTGATCCAAAAAATATTGATGAAGTCATCTTCGGTAACGTCGGCCAGCCGGCGGATGCGGCGAATATTTCCCGCGTTATCGCCTTGATGAGCGGTGTGCCGTTCACGACGCCGGCTTTCACCGTGCATCGCAATTGTGCGTCAGGGATCGAATCGGTGGCGACCGCAGCCTTGAAGATCCAGGCGGGGGAGGGCAAGTTCATTCTTGCCGGCGGGACGGAATCAATGAGCAACTATCCGTTCTTGTTTACTAAAGAATTACAGGAGATCATGTCCGAGTTGAGCCGTGCGAAAGATATGGGCAGTAAAGTGAGCGCGATCCTTAAATTGCGGCCCTGGTATTACACTCCACGGATCGGTTTGCAAATGGGGTTGACGGACCCTGCGTGCGGTTTGAATATGGGGCAAACTGCGGAAGTCCTCGCTAAAGAGTTCGGTATTTCCCGTCAGGAACAGGATGAATTCTCGATGCACAGCCATCATAAGGCGGTCGCTGCGCGTGAACGGC